>PBPT01000017.1 GCA_002724735.1 Fidelibacterota bacterium
GTAATCTGAACATAGGACGCGATATCTTTAACTTCAGATCGAGGGTGACTGGAAAGGTAATCAAGAATCTTAATACGTAGTGATTCTTTTTTAACGTTCATATTCAAATATAAAACAGTATTAAAATAACCTGAAAACACTAATTTATATTTTTAAAACTATTAAAAAGATTGAAAAATTCGACTAAAAAATGAATGATTCAATAGTCTGATCATTATAAAAAGCATTGATGGAATTGTATAATGACAGCTTAAGAAATCTGTGANAATAATAGTTTTATAAATATTTTTGCGTATGTTAAAAAATACTATTTTTTATCACCCTTTATATAAAATTTGTAATATATATTAGGTGATATTATTTTATAAATATAAAGAGTTAGATAAGTATTTTTTAATTTATTTACTGGAGATTTTTAACAATTTTATAGAGGAGAATAAACTTATAATGAAATATTTTAATTATTAATTGTAATAATCATATTAAATTCAATTTATATTCTAATTTCAATATTCACTGTTAGATATCCATGAACTCTCAACTTTTACCGCAGCTTTAAATCTAAACTCATCACACAATTCTTGAATGGACATATCTCCGATTTTTTTTCTTTTATGNACTAGNCCCTTTTTGTGATAACTACCGATGTGACACCATATTATTTGACCAAAATATGATATTTTACCTCTTATGTACTTATCTGATCTCAGCAGGGTTATTGCATTGTTTTTTTTGGTGAATATCTTTGACTTTTCCTCGATAGCTGTTTTTATAACATCCANTTCAGTTAAGCTGGTACTGTATTCATCTTGAAATCGCTTCTTGGTTGCAACTATCTTGTTTATAGATTTTTGTAATTTTTCAATATTTTTATCCGCTTTAGATATCTTTTGTTTTATTGCTNATAGTTTTTCTTNTTGTNTGCGTTTTATTCTATGTAGTTTTTTAAAATCGGTGTCTTCATATGTAATTGAATCCCAATTTTTTCTTGGTCTACCTAAATTATTTTCTGTTATCTTCTTCATTANNTTTATCACCTATATAATATAAAATTTATATTATTTTTAGTGATANAAAATATANAAAAATGTGAATTATTCTCTTAGNGNTGCATANTTTTGCCAAAATTCNACTGANTCAGCCCATTCTTCGCTTGTATAATATGCTTTAGTTCCTCCCTCGAGATNCTTCTGATTTCGCATCATAGTGACTGGCCCCATTGGCATTTTTTTAATTCCTTTGGGTATAGCATGAATGCTTATCAACTCCCAATCTAAANTTGTTGTATTTTCATCATTTTCAGCTAAAACATCGTTTCGATAAAGGATATACTCAACGCTTTCGGCGTCTANNGGAGTGCCTGAAATTGCTCTAGTTTGTATGTAGGGTTNTTCGCCATTTTGTCGCCTTACGACNTTTGAGACTAGTTGAGTTTTTTCATCAATTTTGACATAAGGACAATAAAAGCTTTTGATATTTNCACTACTNGCCTTAACAATGCGCACCCCATCACGGTAACCCTCATTAAATTTACCTTTTGACATTTGATTTTGAGCATCCAGTGCCATTTCTTCAAAAGTTAAATTNNTTGAGTATGTTTTTCCGGAACCCTTTATTTGTCTTCTTGCAAAATTGTTTACACCTACTTTTTCCATGGATATAGCCCCTTGTTCCAATTCAAACTATTGTATTTTTTCAAAATTTGCAGCGTTTCNTCTATGGGAAGCGCTTCTGAAGTACCGTATTTGCTATCAATAGTTTCAGCCATAAATAATGAATTAAGTATTGCCTCTTCCGTGGCCTCCGCAACTGCTAAAAAAATACCATTCATTGCANTGTTATTGATTTCTTTTCTAGTAGCAATCGATTTATTTAATGTAAGTGCTTCAAAAGTTGTAAACGCAATTACATAATCGCCACTACCATTTGATATAAAACTGCCAACATTTGCCATTCCTATAACTGCACGCTTAGCCATTCTCTCCAGATTACGATTTGATAATGGTGCATCCGTTGCAACAACGATCATACAAGACCCTTCGTCATTATCGTAAGGAATTTTTGATGAAAATGCAGATTTGTTTAACTCTCTACCAATGGGTGCACCATTAATCTTTAAGGATGATCCAAAGTTTGATTGAACAAGAACTCCGACGGTGTATGCACCCAGGTCATTTGGCAAAATACGCGATGAAGTGCCTATNCCTCCTTTGAATCCCAAAGCTCGTGTACCTGTACCAGCCCCCACGCTACCTTCNTTGACAGGTCCTGATTTTGCNTTTTTAATAGCTGAAAATACGTGTTGNTTTTTTACGTGCCTGCCNTGGATATCATTTAATCCGCTATCATTAGTTTCNCCAACCACTGGATTTACAGATTTTATTTTNGGGTTATTTGANATCATGTACTCAACCACAGCATCGCTTACCAAGAAAACATTCAGGGTATTTGTAAGCGCTATAGGAGTTTCGATTGTTCCTAATTCTTTGATTTGGGTCAATCCAACAGATTTACCAAAGCCGTTTATTACATGAACAGCCCCCAGTACTTTATTCTTGAATATATCCTTAGAGTGTGGTTTGATTATTGTTACCCCAGTGCGAATATGGTCACTTCTTATCAGAGTTTTATGGCCGACCTCTACGCCGCTTACATCAGTAATTGCATTCCATTTTCCAGTTTGAAAAATTCCAATATCAATTCCAAGATCGCGCACTCTTTTTCTTTGGGCATTTGCATCAGTTGTAGTAGAGATTAAAAGCAAAAGAACTATGTACTTCAAACTATTTCTATGATAAAAATATTTACTCATATCCTTGAAAGTTTTCAAATTNGTATTACAATGTCAAACAATTTATTTATAAAAGAGTTTGAAACGATGAATGATTTTATATTGGTTTCATTTTCTGACGAAACTGAATCAATCATCCCCTTAGAGATATTAAGAAAAAAATGTCCTTGTGCTGATTGCTCTGGAGAGGTCGATGCGCTTGGCAACTTGTATAAAGGCCCTACAAAAAAACTTAACGATAGCAGCTTTCAGATTAACGGCATACAACCTGTTGGATATTATGGACTTAGGCCTTTTTGGAAAGATGGTCATAGTACAGGAATTTTTACTATTGAACTTCTCAAAGAGCTCTCTGAATAGACTATGTTTGATATTCAACCCGTATTTATAAGATCA
Organism: Fidelibacterota bacterium; assembly: GCA_002724735.1. GTDB lineage: Bacteria > Fidelibacterota > Marinisomatia > Marinisomatales > TCS55 > TMED108. The sequence goes on from PBPT01000017.1 coordinate 3,188, forward strand.
ATTATATCATTAGCTTGTAGGGAAGAGGCTCAAAGGGTTATTACTGAAAATCGAACCTCTTCCATGCTTCATACACAATTATAGAAACAGCATTTGCAAGATTGAGACTTCTCCCTTCACTTTTCATAGGAATATAGACTGATTCAAACGAGTCTCTAATTCGCTCTGGAAGGCCACGGCTTTCTGGACCAAAAATAAAAGCGTCTCCTTCTTTATAACTAATATTTGAGTATAGTTTTTTTCCTTTAGTGCTCACAGTGAAATATCTATCGGCACGTACCTGGTCAGTACAGGTCTCAAGAGAATCCCAAACCTGAAAATCTTTTTTATTCATATAGTCCATTCCCGCGCGCTTGAAACTCTTTTCATCGATTGAAAAACCTAAGGGCTCAATTAGATGAAGGTTGCATCCAGTGTTGACGGAAAGACGTATAATATTTCCAGCATTTGGTGGTATTTCTGGCTCAAATAAAATAATATGAAACATTTTTAATAAAATAAGTTAGAGTTAATTTTTAATCAATCCTCTATCTTTGCATTTGTAAAAAGAAATAAATTCTATGNTAAGTTATATCACGCCTTATTTTATGAAAAAAATTTCTTTAATATTATTTTTGTGTTCANCTCTATCTCAAGAGTATAGCTGGCCCACTGGTAAAGGAAAGCACCTTTCATCAAACTTTGGAGAATTTAGAACTACTGGTTACCATCTGGGAATTGACGTTAAAACCAAAGGCGTGGAAGGGCTTCCAATTTACGCTATTTCAGATGGTCATATCGAGCGAGTAGTTACNAACTATTCTGGTTTTGGTCGTGCGCTATACCTTAAGCTTGACGATGGTAAAACCGCGGTGTACGCGCACTTAAGTAAATTTGAACCCGACCTTGAAGAGCGTCTTAAAGAAGAGCAAAAGAAGGTTGATTCATATGTCACCAACTTTTACTTAAACCCCAAGGAGTTTCGATTCTCCAAAAACGATATAATTGCNTATTCTGGAAACACCGGTTTTTCTTATGGTCCACATTTACATTTTGAATTGCGAGATGAGAATGGAATGATTATTAATCCACTAACAAATGGATTAGACCAGCCTGATCGATTAGCTGCTATTGTTGAGGAAGTTGCCCTTACCCCTCTTGATAAGGATAGCTGGGTAAATGGAAATCAATTGCCTCAAAATTTTCCAGTGTTTCGCGACAGAAANGGNGAATATCACTTTGCAGATACTATCAATGTTTTTGGTAAAATAGGTGTNTCAATNAAAACTCATGATAAGCGCGAGGGTGCAAACAATAAATANCAACCTCATCAGATTGAAATTTTTGTTAATGATGAGATTTNTCATTCATTGAAATTTGAGAAATTAAGTTATAATTGGCAATCTACAGCTAATTACATAAATGATTATCGCAATAGCCGTCTCAACCTTGGGGATTTTGTAAAACTGTATCGTAATTACGGCGACCCGACAGTTCCCGTTCACTCTGTGGAGACTGATGGAACTATGGAGCTAAATAAAGGATACCATAAAATTAAATTGGTTGTTTACGATGCAAAGGAAAATGCTCGAGTGGTGCATGGAACTCTTTTTGTTATGAACCCTTTTGAGGTAAATGTNACAAAACAAAGTGAAACACCAGAGCTTACATCCTTTCTTCTNCANCCCANAAGTTTGGCAATACCAATCAANTCTGCGGTTATTTATTCNTTCACACCNTACGGNTTTGCTGATCNAAATATTAGTATTGTTTCAAAGGAAAATATTGAAAGTGGCTTGGTTGTAACTATTCAAAAAAAGCAAATGACAAACAAAACACTTCAGTTCATTGCGCAAAATGACCTTGGGACTATTTCAACCCCAGCTCACTGGGCAAATCCATCNATTTCAGGAGACTATCTAAGCATGAGCTATGATTTAGATATATCCCAAACAGATGCAGGGGTCTACATCCAAATACAACCTGAAAAGTATATAGATGAAAAGATCTCTTTAAGATTAAAGGGAGTACTGAAGTACATATCAATCCCAGTTAATCAGATTCAACCTAATGTTTATTTATCCTCACCGCTAGACCCAAAAGAGTTTAGTGATGTGGATCAAATTGAGACAATTATTTCTGGNAATATTGAGCGCCAAATTCTNTTTAAATTTCCNTTTACTNTTGTGCCTTCTGATTCATCAAAAACCATCGTNTCTNAAGANGGCTACTGTTCAATTAAATCTCGCAAAGATTCATATACTGATGATATTTTGAGNTGGATTGANCCGGTTCATAAACANCCTCCTATCAAAGGTGGAATNCTTCACTCTAGAGTATATCAACTTCAACCCTTTGAAAGGCCTTTGCTTGAACCTATGGGCATAGCAATGCGCTATACAAAAAAATTAGACAACAAGAAGAAGCATTTGTACTTCTACGATAAGAAAGAGGGGTGGACATTTGTTNAGACCAAGAATATCTCAGANCGAAGGGTGCTACTAGGGGAGGTTAAGCACCTTGATGCAGTTGCCATTATTGAAGACAATACTCCACCTATATTTATAAGGTCTTACCCTGGAAATGGAGGAAAATTTTCATCCCTTGAGCTCAACAACTTTAGAATCAGTATTGATGATGAGCTTTCTGGATTCGATCCAAAACCNTCTTCCTTTGATGTGTCTTTAAATGGTGAGCGTTTGTATTACGCTTTTCAACCTAAGTTNAAAATTTTGTCTTACGATTTNGAAAAACCACTTGCAGTTGGAAAGCATTCAATTGCAATTAGAGCAAGCGATCAAGCTGGGAATGAGCTTAGAAAAACCATAAAATTTGAAGTTTATTAATGTTGTTTCCTTATAAAGATGATAATCCNAGGGTGCTGNTACCTTATGTTACGTATGCAATAATATCAATCAATGTATTAATATTTGTNCTTCAGNTAAATATGGCAATGGTAAANTCTTCNATCGAANGAGAATTCATTTACAAATTTGGATTTATACCAGCAAATTTTTCTTTTTTTACTATGTTTACATCAATGTTTCTTCATGGGGGATTTTCACACATTTTTGGCAANATGTGGTTTTTATGGGTTTTTGGGGATAACGTTGAAGGGATATTNGGCCACATCAAATTTGGCATTTTTTATCTTTTGTGCGGATTGGTTGCAACAATGTCACAACTATTTGTTAATCCTGAATCGACTATTCCAATGGTNGGAGCTTCAGGNGCGATTGCTGGTGTACTTGGTATGTATATGATTCGCTTTCCACACGCCAGAGTTCACGTTTTTGCATTCATAATTATTTTTTTTACAACATTTAGAGTTCCAGCGATGTTCGTGCTTGGATTTTGGTTTTTTAACCAGCTTACAAATGGGTTGGGCAGTTTAGGTTTTGACACCACTGGTGGAGTAGCTTGGTTTGCTCACATTGGAGGTTTCATTGCTGGAGTTATGCTAAATCAAGCATTTAAACACGTTCGATTTGAATAATATGGAGGTTTAGTGTTGAGAAAGAAACTATCATTAATTTTGGGTTTATCTTTTTTTCTGAGTTGCGAAGAAAAGGTGAGTGAAAATTGCAATGACAATATTGATGGAAGAGGAAACATATTATCNTTGTTACCATTGGGTACGATAAGCAAAAGCTATATGAGTGATTTTTTAATTGATAATAATATAGATATTGGTTTGGTGCCNGAGAACGATGTTAAAGTATATAGTATTGTCTACGAAACTGTTGATTGGGATGGGGTAGCTCGACAAGCATCGGGAGCAATTTACGTTCCTGACATTAAGGAAGATTTGTCTTTTCCGATTTATTCTGGTCAGCATGGAACAGAATCTAAAAGAAGTAATGTTGCTTCTATAATTCCCTTAAGAGGTTTTGATTCTATGTTTATGGCATCGGTTGGCTATGTAGGCTCTTCTCCTGATTTACTAGGCTTGGGTGTTTCTGATGACGTTGTTCATCCGTATGTACACAAGTTCGTAGCAGAGGCAGTTGTAGATAAAATTCGTGCTGTAAAAAGCTTTATGTGTAGTAGAGAGATTGATGATAATGGACAATTGTTCTTGGCAGGCTACTCTGAAGGTGGATATGTTGCGATGGCTACACATAGATTAGTTGAGGAGAGTTATTCGGATGAATTTAAGATAACTGCATCCGCACCTATGGCTGGTCCATATGACATGTCCTATTCCAGTAGAAGAATTTTATCAATTGACGAATACCCTCAGCCTGGATACATCTCCTTTACATATATGTCGTATAATTCTATTGAAAAACTCAATAGACCAGCTACCGATCTCTTTCAAAGTCCATACGCNGAGCGTATTCCTGATTTGATGGACGGAAGCAAAAGCATCGATGAGGCAAATAGATATTTAACAACAACGATCGATAATCTCTTTGCTGAAAAATTCCTAAGTGACTTTTTAGGAGAGGGCGAACAGGAGTTAAAAAAGAAATTTGAAAAAAATAGTCTGCTAGATTGGAATCCCAAGGCGCCAATAAAGCTTTTTCATGGAACTGATGATGAGGAGGTAAACTACAATAATTCTGTTTTAGCTCTTGAAAATCTTAAAAATAATGGAGCTGATATTGATCTGATTACNATTTCCGGTGGAACNCATTCAAGTTCGTTATTTGTNTCGTATTCTCAAGCATTGGAGTGGTTTAACACCCTAAAAAATAAGTAAGTATTTTATGAGAAAACCTTTGGTTATAGGTATTTGTGGAGGTAGCGGTTCTGGAAAAACAGCTATAGCCAATGCATTGTTTAAATACTACAAAGGCACTTCATTGATACTCAATCAAGATTTTTACTACAAGGATCTTTCAAGCATGTCATTTACAAGTCGATGTAAACAAAATTTCGATCATCCCGATTCAATTGATTTCGAATTGTTATTTTTACAACTGTCAAAATTGTTAAGCGGCAACAAGGTTGAAATTCCTCAATATGACTACACTAAACACGTGCGTAGAAANAAAACTCTGTGCGTTGAGACATCAANAATTATCATTCTAGATGGAACATTAATTTNCTCTAGGTTAGAATTAGTTGAGCTCATTGATATAAAGATATTTATCGATTCACCAGACGCAAAAAGATTGAAATTTCGTCAACGAAGAGATGTACTTGAGCGTGGCCGGACGATAGATTCTATAAACGAACAATATTCTAAAACCGTACGCCCAATGTATGACAAGTTTGTTTATCCATCAAAAAAGCATGCCAATATCATTATTAATGATCCAAAAACTTTAGATAAGTCAGTACATATAATCAAAAAGGAAATAGAGAAAATTTTAGTTTAAATTTAAACNATGAATCAAATTATTGGAATTTTAGGTATTGGANCTTTGTTAGGCATTGCCTTTTTACTTTCTGAAAATAAAAAAGGCATTAATATTAAAACCGTAGCGTGGGGGCTCAGTCTTCAAATTTTATTTGCTTTAATTATATTAAAAACACCTATTGGCCGCCCTATTTTTTCATTTTTTGATTCTGCTATTTCAAAACTTATAAGTTTTGCAGATACTGGCAGTGAGTTCCTTTTTGGGTCTCAAATTGATGATATAGGATTTCACCCTGCTCTAGAAAGTGTAGCGTTTCGCTTGCTTCCAACAATCATTTTTTTCTCTGCCCTTATATCAATATTATACCATTATAAAATTATACAAACTGTTATAAAACTTTTTGCCCGTGTAATGCAAAAAACGATGATGACGAGCGGACCTGAGACTCTTAGTGTTAGCGCAAACATATTTGTTGGTCAAACTGAAGCTCCATTAATGATAAGGCCATATATCAACACTATGACTCGCTCTGAATTAGCTGCGGTTATGATTGGAGGATTTGCTACAGCTGCAGGGGGTGTTCTTGCAATCTATGCAAAATGGCTTGATACTGTACCAGGTATAGCGGGCCATTTAATGTCAGCCTCCGTTATGTCAGCACCAGCTGCGCTGGTAGTTGCTAAGATAATTTTTCCTGAAACTGCTCGATTCAACAATCAAGAAGTCAATTTAAGCGAAGAAAAGTCCAGCGTTAATGCTATGGATGCACTTGGAAATGGAACTATAGTAGGTTTAAAACTTGCTGTGAATGTTGGAGCAATGCTTATCTCATTTATATCTATTATAGCTCTTTTAAATTATTTTTTAGGATTGTTAGGTTTTTCCATCGAGACGATTCTTGGGACAATTTTTAGACCGCTTGCTTGGACGATGGGCATACCCTGGAGTGAGTCGAGCGCTGTTGGTTCGCTCATGGGTAAAAAAATAGTCTTTACGGAGTTTGTAGCGTTCGCAGATCTCAAGTCATTAATGGACTCTAAAGAAATTTCTGAAAGGGCGGCAATTATTACTAGCTATGCACTTTGTGGTTTTGCTAATTTTGGTTCTATTGGTATTCAACTTGGCGGAATAGGCGGCATAGCACCTAAAAGAAGAAAGGAGATTGCTCAACTAATTTTCAAAGCTATGATTGGCGGTGCAATTGCATCTTGGCTAACTGCAGCGCTTGCAGGAATTTTACTATAAGTGGGCTAGCAAAATATGAACTTAATATTTTTAGGACCTCCAGGTGTTGGAAAGGGAACGCAGGCAAAACACATTTGCGAATATTATAACATTCTGCACCTTTCCACAGGCGACATACTTAGAAATGAAATCAAAAATGCCAGTAAAATTGGTTTGACTGCAAAATCGTTCATTGATAAGGGAGCTTTAGTCCCAGATAATGTTTTATTAGATTTAATTGATGCGCGCTTAAATAAACATGACGCTCAAAGCGGATATATTCTTGATGGATTTCCAAGAACAATTGCTCAAGCCGAAGGCTTAAACAATTTAATGAGTGAAAAATCGCATCATCTCGATGCAGTTATAAGTTTAACAGCGGATGAGGAAGAACTTATAAACAGACTAATTAAAAGAGGAAAGGATTCTGGAAGAAGCGATGATACACCAACAATCATCAAGCAAAGACAGAAAGTTTATTGGGAACAAACTTCTCCGTTGATAGACTATTATATAAAAAAGAATGTGCTTCTTGAAATAGATGGGTTAGGAACGGTTCCAGAAATTAGAGATCGAATTGTACTAGCAATCTCATCCAATGCTTAAGGTAGGGCTAACAGGCGGACTTGGAAGTGGTAAAAGCACAGCAAGCAAATTTTTTAAATCATTAGGTGCCTATGTTTTGGATGCTGACGCAACAGCTAAAACGCTTTTAGATAATAATGAAGATGTTCAGAATGAACTAGTCAAAGAATTTGGAACTGATATAATTGGTGTCACTGAAAAAGTAGATAAGAAAAAATTAGCTAGAATTGCTTTTCAGGATGAAGATCACCAACAACGTTTAAATTTTGTGGTCCATCCCCATATTCACAACGCCATTGATATAGAATTTGACAAAATTTCTCAGGCCAACCAGTATAGTCTTTTCATTGTCGACGCAGCGCTTATTTACGAGTCTGGTTACGATGCACACCTTGATTATGTTATTGTAATAACCGCACAATTAAAACATAGAATGGAAAGAGCATTGCAAAGAAAAACTCTTTCTCGAGATGAAATCCTTAAGCGCATTGATTTTCAGTGGCCTGAAAAAGATAAAATAGGGATTGCTGACTATGTAGTCCACAACGATTCAACAAAAGAGGAATTAAAAAAACAAATAACCTCACTTTATGAAAAATTGGCATAAGTAATCCTAGATCACTAAGTCAAAGAATTTTTTTTCATGCCTTTAAGTAAAATGAAATTGTCAGAAAAAACTACATTAATTTTTTTACGTGCTCTTTCANGCCATTTAAAAGGGGTTTCATCTGCAAGAAGGCAGCGCTATGCTAACTTTCTAGCGGCTTTTNTATTTAAATGTATACCTGTTAGAAAAAAGGTAGCCTATTTAAANATTGCCCGAGCATTTCCTGAACGTGATAAACAGTGGGTTTCTAAAGTTTTGAGAAAATCTTATAACATAGCAACACAAAATTTTATTGATTTTTTATCCATCCCTTCGTCTGTTTCATCAACACAGTTTAAAATAATTAACAAAGAAATTTTAGACAATTCTATCAGGCGCAATAAAGGGACTATTCTAGTAACAGCTCATTTTGGTCTGTGGGAAAAGTGGGGTGCTTGGCTAGGAGCCAGTGGCTATCCTATTTCAGGTATCTTCCAAAAACAATCTAACAAAGGTTCAGATCAGTTTTTTAAAGAACTTAGACAATCGTATGGTATGGGTCATATATATAGAAGAGATCCTATTGAAAAATCATTTAACATTTTAAACGATAATAAGCTTTTAATATTGGCAAGTGATCAAAACGCAAAGAATAAAGGTGTAGTTGTTGATTTTTTTAAGCTAAAAACATCCATTCCAAAAGGTGCTGCAATATTTCATCTTAAAAAAGGATCAACTTTAATTTTTTCTGTTGGAACTGTTTCTCAAGAAGGTCATATGACAATTTCATTTGATGAAATCATTCTAAAAGAAACACCAACAGTTGAGTCTATTTCACAAGCATATACCTTAATGCTCGAGAAAAAGATTAAAGAATTTCCTGATCACTATTTTTGGTTTCATCGGAAATGGAAGTCAAATTTTACACATCGATGAAAACAGTTAATGTAAATGATAAGAACTCGTTAGAAATTGCGAGTAAAGTGATTCTTGAGGGCGGACTGATCGTTTACCCCACTGATACTCTTTATGGTATAGGAGCTGATGCAAGAAATAAAAAGGCCATAAAAAAAATAAATCGTATCAAAAGAAGAGAAACTCCAATTAGTGTTATAGTTTGGTCAGTTGATGTCGCAGGTTCTTGGGTATTAACAACAAATGAAGAGTTTAAAATAGCCTCGGCTTATATTAAAAAATCTAGTACTGTTATCTTACCTGTTAAAGATAAAATTGTCGATTCGTTAATTCTTGGAAATGATCATACGCTTGGAATGCGAATGCCGGATTGCGATTTTCCAATCAACCTTTGTAAAAAACTTGGGTTTCCAATCACCACCACGTCCGTTAATAGAACTAACAATCCTCCATTGGGAGATCCAAAATATATCAGGGAACAGTTTTCTTCTGAAATAGATTTAATAGTAGATGCAGGTATTATTAAAAATCGTAAAGCTTCAACAATCTACAAGCTCATAGATTCTAAATTTACTGTGATTCGGTCAGGATGAAAAAAATTCTCTTCATCATAGCATTGCAGACAATAATATATGCAACAAACCCTCCATTTAAAGTAGGTGAGTTGCTAAAATATTCTGCTGAATGGAACGGTATAAGTGTTGGAAAGGCTGAACTTTTTCTTTCAGGAACGGAGTTGATAAACAACATTGAAACATATCAAATTATTTTTACTACCAAAACAAACGGTTTAGCAAACATGCTATTTCCTATTAAGGATAGAGTAGATGTTTGGATAGATAAAAAAGAGTTTTTTACGCACAGGCTGAAAAAAAATATTAATCAGTCAACTTACAAGGAAAAGATAGATATAACATTTGATTATAATAATTCAATTGCTATATCTAATGGAAAAAGTGTTGCGATAGATTTTAAGGCTCGTGGTCCATATTCCATGTTCTATTTTTTAAGAACAATTAATTTAGATGCTGAAAAAACAATGTCATTTAATTCTTACGAAGGTAAAAAAATAGTTAACTATAGCCTTAAAATGACAGGAACAGAGATTATAGATTCAGGCCTTGGAAAGTTTTCGTGTAAAGTAATTAAACCTTATAGCGAAGGAAAAGAGCTCTTCAAAAATAAGGGCGATATGAGAATATGGATCAGCGAATCTGAAAAAAGGTTACCGGTAAAAATTCAAATTAAAATTCAATACGGATCGATGACCTTAACTTTAGATGAAATAAATTAACCAAACAATCTTCCAATATCATTAATCATTACGGAGATCATCAGCATTAACAGAAGAACGGTGCCCGCCTGTTGAATTAACATACGAGTTCTTAGTGTTAGGGGTCTTCTGATTGCACCCTCAATTAAAGTGATAAAAATATGCCCACCATCTAATCCAGGAATTGGAAGGATGTTTAAAAAAGCAAGATTGCAACTTATAAGAGCCATAAGACCAAAATAATAATTTAAACCTAGATCAAATGCTTGCCCTGCAAGCTGACCAATCATTATGGGGCCCCCAAGCTGATCAAATTTTGCTTGTCCAGTTGTTAGCATTTGAATGCTGTAAATTATCATTCCAAAGCCATTCATCGTGCGAGAAACTCCAATAGAAATGCTTTCTGAAAAGGTTGCCTCTCTTACTTCAGGACCAATGCCAATTTGTCCCAGCGTATCACCACGAACGTTTACTTGGGCAGTAGTGGTTATGTTAACTGTATTTTTTCTGCCATCTCTTAAGAAAGAAAGTTCAATATTTTCATTGGGAAGAGGAGTGACTTCAGATACCAAACCTTCCCAGGATGATATTTCTTTTCCATTGACTGATTGTATAACGTCACCAGGCATCAAATTGCTAGATTCTGCAGGAGCACCAGGAACAAGTTGGCCAATAATGGGTGAATCAGAAACGGGTACTGCCCCATTGTTTAATGCTAAACCCGTGTAAATTAAAAACGCTACTAAGGTGTTCATTAAAACGCCAGCGCTCATAAACCAAATCTGCTGCCATCTAGGCTTACTCATAAGTTCAAAAGGCTTGTGACTAAAGGATGAATCCATGCTCTCATCTACCATGCCTGCTACTTTTACGTAACCTCCAAATGGAATGATCGCAAGACAATATTCTGTGCCTGATCCTTTTTTTCCTTTTCTTTGTATTTTTTTGCTCCAAACCGGTTGCCATTCAAATTTATTGTCAGCATTTTTTTTGTAAAAAAATATGTTGATTTTCCAACCTCCTGGTATTGAAGTAAAAGTACCAAGGCGAGGCGGAAAGCCGACTGAGAAACGCTCTACCTTTACACCAATAGATCTCGCGGCTAGGTAGTGTCCTAGTTCATGAACAAAAACAAGAAAGCTAATTAAAAATGCAAATGCTATTATATAAGTCATATCTCAAATCTTATGTTATTGTGTTTTACTTTTGTATGATTTTACAAAATCTGTGGCCCATTTCTCAATATTAAGAATATCCTCAAGTGTTGGATCATTGACATACTGATGCTTTTCGCAGGCTGATTCAATAATTGAAGGGATCTCGTCGAAACCAATTTCACTATTTAAAAAACGATATACGGCTTGCTCATTTGCTACATTTAAAACTGCAGGCATTGTCCCCCCAGCTTCTAATGTTTCAAATGCCAGTTTCATGCAAGGAAATTTTATAAAATCAGGTTCTTCAAAAGTTAATGATCCTAATTTTGCTAAGTCTAAAACCTCCCAATCAGTTTTATAATGTCGCGGGTAGGTCAAAGCATATTGTATAGGTATTTTCATGTCTGGCAACCCAAGCTGTGCTTTCACAGATTTGTCTTTGAACTCAACCATTGAGTGAATAATGGATTCAGGATGAATAATTATCTCAATAGACTCTTTACTAATGTCAAAGAGCCAAAATGCTTCGATGACTTCAAGCCCCTTATTCATCATAGTTGCTGAATCTATAGTTATCTTATTCCCCATTTCCCAATTAGGGTGATTAAGGGCTTTTTCTGGAGTTATATTGGAAAAACTTTCTAGGCTTAAAGTACGAAAAGGACCTCCGCTTCCAGTTAATATTAACTTATTCACATCCTCAAACGATTCTCCTGCTAAGCATTGCCAAATCGCTGAGTGCTCACTATCAACTGGAAAGATATTTGTATTTGTACTTTTTTTAATTTGATTAATTAGACTGCCAGCCATTACAAGGCTTTCTTTATTACTCAATGCTACATCAACTTTAGACTTAAGAGCATTAATTGTTGGCTCCATACCTGAAGACCCGACCAATGCATTAAGCATTAAGTCAATTTCCGTTAAGGTTGATAATTCAAGCAAGCCTGATCTTTCTTTTAGCAACTTGGTTTTATTTAAATCAATGTGCTTTTCAACAAACTCTGCGGTCTCAATGTCAACAACAGCAACATATTTAGGTTTATATTTCTCAATCTGCTCAAGCAATAGACTACCATTTTTATTACCAGATAGAGCAAATACTTCAAAGTCATCTGGATGGTTATCAATAACATGCAATGCATTTACCCCAATCGAACCTGTAGACCCTAATATTGATATTTTTTTCATAATTAAAATTGTCTTTGTAGTTCAACTGAACTANTANACAAATTACTTCCAAATGAAAGTTTTGGANCAANATTTATACTTTTATAGCTTAACATAGTTCCTATAGANANCAAACTNATAGTTTCTTTTAATGAATGTTTCTTTTCAAACCCACTTTGACTATAGTCCGNGGCTTTTATTTCAGANGNNCTATAACCAATTATACANTTGATTTTACTGATGTTGATTGAACGATAAATTGATGTGGTAACACTTGAAGAGGTTACCTTTTGATATGATCGATAGGTTCCGGAGTTAAAAGAAAAATTCCATGGAGAATTACCCAATTGCTTACCGGGCTTAAATGTAAGCCCCCATCCATAAGACTGAACCGATCGTTCTTGAGAGTTATATGCGCTTGTCCGACCAACAAAACTAAGGTTCCATGATATTTTAATTTTTGCTGCAATTACTGGAGCAAAAAGTAAATCACGATCAAAGTTCATAACTTTGTATGAAACGATAACTTTTTTGTTTGATTGGATTTCTTGTACAATGTCAGAAGTTGACAAAAGAGATCCTCTTTTTATATAATTACTTCGATTGGNTTCGGTGAGAAATGAATTTTGTATTGACTGAGAATAAATATTTGTAGACAGGAGGACCAGAACTACTCGAAAAGGTAAATTCAAATCAAATTATTCCTCGAGTGCTAGAATCAATGAAATCAACTATATCTTTTATTTCTTGGGTTTGTGGATACTCACTTTTAATTTTTTTCAGAGCTTCTCCTCTATTCATCTTTGACTTGAAGTAAGTGCGGTATGCTTTTTTAATCAGAGCTCGGTCATCATCTGAATAACCTCTTCTTTCAAGACCAACTTTGTTTATTCCAACAAATCTCAATGGAGTTCCAGCGCCAATTATAAATGGTGGCACATCCTGCTTGGCTGAAAACCCTCCGCCAATCAGAGTTTGTTTTCCAATTTTAACAAATTGATGTATCATAGCCCCACCTCCGATGTTACACCAGTCTCCAATTTCAACATGGCCTCCTAGTGTTGCAATATTTGCCATGATTACATTACTACCCACTATACAGTCATGTGCAATATGAGTGGTTGCCATTAGCAGTGTATTATCACCAACTACGGTTTTACCATAAGCAACAGTCCCTCTATTAATTGTTACAAATTCCCTAATAATGACGTTATCACCTATGATGGTCTGGGTGTCTTCTCCGCTGTATTTTAAATCTTGAGGGATTTCACCTATTGAATTGCTATGATAAATTTTGCAGTTTCCACCAATGGTNGTTCCTGAACAAATCGTATTATGATTACCNATTGANGTATTATCACCAATNGTTACATTATCTTCAACTATTGAATACGCTCCTATAGAAACGTTTTGACCAACGATTGCTTTAGGTGATACTAATGCTGTAGGATGTATGGAAATTTGGTTTAAGCCTTTTCGCGTTCAACCACAGTCGCTTTAAGCCTGCCTTCTGCTACAAGTTTATCATCTACATAGGCTTTGCCAGCCAAAAGGGCTGTGCCCAATCTAAACTTTTCAAGAACCATTTCGAGTCTAAGCTGATCTCCTGGTATAATTGGATGACGAAATCGTGAATCTGATAGTGATGAAAAGAACATGTTCTTTTCCATTGGATTTTCAACACTGCTTAAAACTAAAAAGCACCCCGCTTGACACATCGCTTCTAGTACTAATACTCCAGGCATCACGGGTTGATTTGGGAAATGACCCTGAAAAAATGGCTCATTGATCGATACATTTTTATATGCAGTTAGCTTTTCGCCAGGAGAAATATCAACNATTCTATCAACCAAAACGAAAGGATACCTGTGAGGNAGAAGACGAATGATTGAATTGATATCAAATGCTGATTGACTCCCAAGGAGTGAAGGGTAGTTTTGTTTTTTTATTTTATCTTTGTAAACCCTCTTAATTTCTTTTACGAGTTCAACATTTGCAGCATGTCCACTTTTTGATGCGATAACATGTCCTTGAATTGGCATTCCCAACAAAGCAAGGTCTCCTATGAGATCTAAAGCTTTGTGGCGAGCTGCTTCATTTTCAAATCTAAATTCTGTCCCACCAAGCGTTCCATTGGAACCCAAACTGATTTCTTTTTTTATTCCAAAAAGCTTTTCAAGTTTTTCAGCTTCCTTATCATCAATCTCTTTGTCCACAATTACAACAGCTCCATCAAGAGTCCCTCCTTTAATAAGCCCCTCTTCTTTAAGATGCTCAATTTCACTCAAAAAACAAAAGGTTCGCGCAGGGGCAATCTCTTTTGCAAAGTTCTTTTCTACCTCATCCAGAGTAGTAAATTGTGTACCCAGTGTTTTGTTATCGTAATCAATCATAAACGTTACTCTGAATTGATCAGAAGGCATTATGTGAATATCTATACCTCTCTCAGCATCTGTATAACCAACTGCTTCATCAATGTGTAAGTAATTTTTAGGAACATTTTGTTTTACCATACCTGCTTTAAGTAATGCTTCCACATAATCAGCCGCACTGCCATCAATAATTGGAGGCTCTTTTTCACTCAACTCAATTAANACATTATCTAATCCAATACCAACACATGCTGCAAGTGCATGCTCAACAGTATGAATTCGTACTCCATTTTCTTCAATAGTAGTCCCTCTAGATATGTCAACCACATGGTCAATATCAGCCTTTATTTCGGGACAGCCCTCAACATCCATTCTTTTAAATCGAATACCAAAATCCGCGGGAGCAGGTTTGAATGTTATTTTTGACTCAACACCCGTATGAAGACCTATGCCAACGCAGGAGGTTTCTTTTCCGATCGTTCTTTGGTTTTTTATAAAACTCATAATATTATTTATTGATAGCCTTTTCGATGAACTCTATTCTTTTTTTCAATCTTGAAACATCAAAATAAAGTGCATCTCTTTTATTCTTTTCTTTGATCTCTCTAGCAGGTGCCCCAGAGTACATTTTTCCCCCGGGAAGATCTTTCGTAACAGCGGTATAGCATGCAAAAATTGCTCTATCACCAATGGTGACGTTGTCAATTGCTCCTGATTGACCTCCAAATGCGCAATATTCACCAATTTTTGTACTGCCAGCAATTGTAACNTGAGCAGTCAATAGNCATCCTTTTCCAACTGTAACGTTATGCCCAATCTGCACACCGTTATCGAANTTACACAGATCATGAACTATCGTATCTGCAACTGTACCGCGATCAATGGTGGAATTTGCACCGATTTCTACATCATTCCCAATAACTACCTTGCCAATTTGTGGTATCTTGACATGACTATCATCTACGGAAATAAAACCAAATCCATCTGCTCCGATAATAACCCCAGAGTGTAAGATACAGTTATTACCAATTTTTGAATCTGAGCAGATATGTATGTTACTATAGAGTCTGCAATTATTACCTATGGATACATTTGGTCCTATGACGTTATTTGGTCCTATGACGACATTATCGCCAATCAAAACGTTCTCACCAATGACAACGTTTGGGCCAATGTCAGTGCTAGTACCAATTTGAGCGGACTTAGCAATTATTGCATTTGAATGAACACCCTCATACTCTCGCATGTCATCACTAAAGAATTCAAGGACTTTCACAAAAGCAAGTCGAGGATCATCAACTATGATTCCATTTTTCTTACCAATAAGAGCTTCGTCTGAAACAATGATCGCAGAAGCGTTTGTTGTTTCAACAAATTTTTGAAACTTTTTTTTATAAAGGTAAGTAATAGTGCCCTCTTCGCCAGTATCAAGAGATGATACGCCGTCAATTGATAATTGAGGATCACCAACAACTTTTCCACCAACGAGATCTCCTAATTCTTTAAGAGAGGTCATGACCCAAGGAATTAGTTTTTGTTATCGGTTTTTTTCTTGTCTGAAACGCTATATTTTCTAAGCTCAAGNAATACATCATCTGTTAGATCATGTGTGGGATTACCATACAAAAGAGAGGTTGATCCATCAATGATAAAATCAATTTTCTTTGCAGCTGCAATCTTATCAACAGCGCGTTTCACTTTAGATAAAATATCAAATTCAAGCTGGGCTTGTCTTTTGTAGAGCTCTCCTTCAGGGCCAACCATCGTTACTTGGAATCTCTGNAGAGTAGACTCTTTAGTTGCTATTTCAGCTTCCTTTTCTTTTCTCCACTCGGGACTACTCATAAGCCTTTGGGTCTCAAAAGCTTGCTTTATACTGTCAAGCTCAACGGCCATTGCATTGAATCTCATATTTACCTGTCTGTACTCTAATTGAAGCTGGGCTTCAGCGTCTTTGAATTCTTCGTATTCTGCTCTGATCCTATCGGACTGAACAAAGCCTATTTTGTTTTGTGCAAATAATACTGATGAAATTATTTGCAATGAAAATGCGACCATTGTGATTTTTTTAAGAACCACATTTACCTCCTTAGCTAATAATTAATTTCCAAAAATTATAGTATACTCCCACCCTTGAGGAGTTCCATCACCTGTTATATCATCAAAACCGTATCCGACATCAAACCCTAATTTTCCAATCATTGGCATAAAAAATCTTATTCCAACACCAGCAGAGCGTTTTAGCTCCAGAGGGCTCGTTCTTTGAAATCTCAGAGAGCTCATTAAGCGNGTGTCTTGCCAAACGTTTCCAGCCTCAGCGAAAATCATGGCATAAACTACCGGATTTTCAGAGAATGGAAATCTAAATTCCGTCGTATACTTTATCATTGAATTGCCACCAATTCCTCTTCCCTGGGTAGTTAAAGGTCCGATGGAATTGTCTGGATATCCTCTCAGCATAGTGCCATAGGGAATACCATTGCCACCCATTATGAATCTTTCATAGGGCGGAATATAAGTATATCCTCTATTGTTTACTCTAAGCATCTTTATGGTGCCTATTTTCAAAGAACTTGTAAGAACGAATTTATAGAATGTAGGCGTATACCAATCTAAATTCAAAACATGTTTGTGATAGTGTTCGTCACCTTGAAAAATGCCTCCCGAGAAAGTGGATGTTAATAACGCACTAGAACCTTCAGTGGGAAATTCTGCCCTGTCTCTGCTATCTCTACTAATATTTTGTGTGAGGCTTATTCCTGTTGATTTTCGAAAATCACCAACGTATTCACTCAGTAGTTCTTCATCATCGCTAAAATATTCGGCTTGTCTAATTCTTAAATCCCAAAACGCTCTAAAATAATCATCTGGCCATTTTAACCTTCTTCCCCACTGAATCGATCCTCCCCTAGACAATTGATTAAAGGGATAGAAATAGTACGAATTNCCAGCACCCCTAAAAGTGTAAAANAATGAAAAACCAATTCTATTTGGAGTGTCTCTAAACATAGGATCTACAAAGCGTATTTGAAAACTTTCATATTTTCCTGGACGGCCGTAATAATTTCCCATGGAAACCTGCGTTCCAACGTTAAACCCAAAAGAAAGAATCTGTCCTTTTCCTCTGAANTTGTTAAACTCCAAATTACCNCCACCAGTCATACCATACATTCCAGACACTCCAACATTAGCGCTTGCACGATCGGAGGATTTTTCTTCCAAAGTGATGTCTAGATCTATTTCATCTTCGTCAACAGGTACAACATTAGGAGCGAGGGANGTGGGGTCAAAATAATTAAGCACATGAAGCTTTCTCATGCTTGTCTGCAAAAGAGTTCTTCTGAACAAATCGCCAGGAAATACATCAAGTTCTCTACGAATGACATTTTCGCGGGTTTTTGAATTGCCGTATATATTTATGTTTCGAACGTACACCTTATTGTTTTCAGTTACAGAAAAATGAACGTCCATCGAATCTTTACCAGCTGGTGTAAAAAATGGCTCAATATTGCTGTAAAGATATCCCCTGTCCATGTAAAGACTTTGCACATCTTGAAAAACAGCTTTATCAAAACCAGTTTGGCTAAAGATATCACCCTTATTGAGATTTAATGCACTTTGAAGTACATTTTCANCATAGAGTGAATTTCCTTCCCATGAAAAATTTCTAAATTTATACTTGCTACCCTCAAGGATATTTATTCTTACGATTAAACCTTTTTTCTTTTTACTATAATATACACTGTCTGATAAGATTGTAAAGTCCCTATGGCCTTCATCTTTGTAAAAGTTTGAAAGAGCATCTAAATCATCTGTGAATTTTTTCTTATCAAATGGTGAAGCCCAAAATCTCCACCAAGTGCGAATCTTTGTATCTTTGAGTTGCCTTCGGAGTTTATACTGGGTCATAGTTTCTCGAAGCAGGCNTGGCATTGGAATCCATTTTTTTGTGGCTAACCACCCAAAGTTATTCTTACCACTTCCATCAATAATTATATCCTTTATTTTCATCTTCTTACCTTCATTAATGGTAAAGGTTATATTATTTCTTTGGGTGTTTTTTCTATCAATTGGTGTAGTAATTGCGTTAATCTCAACTAAAAAGAATCCTTCTTCTTTGTANAGTTTTCGAATTTTGTTCATTGAGCTATTGATGAAATTTGGCTTGATTCTCATTCCAACTCTGTATGACAGTACTTCTTTGATTTTCTTGTCACGTATTTTTTTGTTTCCATCAATAGTTATCTTTGCCAAGACAGGAGACTCTTCAACTTCAATTGTAATAGAAATACCCTCAGGGGTTTCTTCATTCAAATCAATTTGGACGTTGCTAAATACTCCAAGATCCCACAGCCGCTTAACTGCTCTTCTAAAATCTTCAGCAGTAACTTCCTGATTTTTTTGGATACCAGCGGTATANAAAACCATATTATTGCTAGTTGTGCTATTACCTTTAATGATAATATCAGCGAGCTTAAAAGAGGGAGGGGCTTGAGCGCTAAGCAACGAAAAAGTAATGAGGATAATTAATTTCTTCATGTTGATACTTGTTCAGCTGTTTGGCCGAATCTTCGTTGTCTTTTTTGATAATCAATGATTCCATTTAATAGTTCATCTTCTCGAAATTCTGGCCAAAACTTGTTCGTGATAAGTAATTCTGAATATGCTGCTTGCCAAAGTAAGAAATTACTGAGACGGTGTTCACCACCAGTTCGAATTACTAAATCGGGATCTGGAACTCCTGCCGAGTACAGTTCCCCTACTAATAAATCTTCAGTTATTTCGTCAGNTTTGATCTGAGATGATTCAATTTTACTACCTATACGCTTTATTGCTCTAATCAGTTCCTGCCTGCTTCCATAGCTTAACGCAAGAATCAGATTAAGTCCAGTATTTTTGCTGGTTTGAATCATACCGTTCTCAATATTTTTCTTTGTTTCTGGAGGAAGATCGTTGAGATTGCCAATAGTGGTCAAACGTACGTTATTTTTGTGGAGATTATTAATCTCTTTCTTGATAGTTGAAAAAAGTAGTTTCATTATAGCTGAGACTTCCGTTTTTGGCCTGTTCCAATTCTCACTTGAAAAGGTATAAAGGGTCAGGTAAGAAATATTCATTTCTCCGCATACTCTAACGATTTCCCTCACAGAGTTAATCCCTTCTTTGTGTCCAGCTGCCCTNGGTAGGCTATTGGATTTAGCCCAACGACCATTGCCATCCATGATAATAGCTATATGATTGGGTATATCACCTAGCTCGCGCACTTTTTTTCTAAGATCAGTGTTCACTCTTATTTTGATTTCCTTGGTTAAAATAATTTAGAAATTAGTGTTTATTTCGTTTCAATTAAATAATNAATGTGNTCAATCAACTTCATACATTTCAGCAGTGTGATGATCGAAATCTTTAAGGAGAGGTGGTACGTCAACATCTTTGAATTCGGCTTTGCACTTATAACATTCTATGGAGTCTTTTACTTTCTTGTAAAGAAACAGATCAAATAAGAAAACAATCACCAAGCTTATGCCGTAAGTAATAGGAACAAATACAGCGCCAATCAAAATGACAAAACATCCAAGAGCTTGATTAAAATCTTTTTTTTTGTATAAATCCTTGCAACCGCACTCAGGGCATGAGGGTAATTTTTGATTCGTAAAGTAATCCTTTTTCATTAGGCTAAAGAGCNAAACCGTACTGCAGTAGGTAATACTTATAAATGATTTCACCAAATAAGACTGAAACTATAGAAACATATAACAATCCAGTAGCGCTTTGAGTAGCCTGAAGCTTTAACGTTTTCCAAACGAAATAATTAATGATAACAGGAAACATATTNCCCATAAAAAAAGCTACTAGAAGTAACAAACCATCGAATTCAAAAAGAAATTGCCATAGATTTTTTTCAATACCATAACTATCTACATGTTGAGCTAGTGCAAGATAAGAAATGTCAAATAAAGTTCTAACAATCAACGCAATCCATAATATCATAACTGAATTTTTTAAAAGAGATATTGGCAAAGAGACAACATTTAAATACCAGTGACCTAGTATCATTGAAAAAAATACACCGGCAGTTATTGCTGATCCAAGAAGAACCGAAAATGGCGCACTAAACTGAGCTCCGCTATCAAGAAACTGCTGAATGATGCCTATAAGTGAATAACAGCCCAAAGCTGAAATAAATGAAATAATTCCATTATTAATTTTTTTACTGTTCCAATAGAATGCTGTAATTATTGTTAACATAGACAACCAAATAATGGCAGTCAGTTGAGTATTATCATAAGGTAGGATAAAATAATAAGCGATTACACCCAGAGATCCAACAACGCAACATTTACCAAGATTAAATCTGTAAAAGCCTTGATCAATCTTACTTAGAGGTGTANTCCAAAAGAAAAACGGATATGTTGATGCATATCCTATGAAAATTAGCACAATTGCGTGCGTAAAGTAATTAAACATTTATTTGATCAATGACTTTGCGTGCAATTTCCTTGTAGATTTCGCTAATATGTGAAGCTGGATAAACTTCAATAATTGGTTTTCCTGAATCGGTTGCTTCCATAATATCCTGAGATATGGGTATTTGACCCAGTAATGGCACTCCTAATCTTTCGCTCTCAGTTCTGCCACCACCATTTTTAAATAGGTCCATCCTGATTGTAAAGGATCCATCCTCCTTGATAGTTACGGGCTGGCCTTCAATAGAAAGATCACTATTTGGACTTACTTTGCCATCAAGAAAAAGCCCCGACATGTTTTCAATTACACCGAGGACAGGAGTTTTAACTTTTCTAAACATATCGGCACCCTTTGCAACGTCTGCCAGTGCAATGTCTTGAGGTGTGGTAACAATCAACGCTCCATCCATTTTAAGCTTTTGAGTAAGGGTTAGTTGAATGTCACCTGTTCCCGGAGGTAAATCTAAAATCAGATAATCAAGATCTCCCCANATTACATCATAAAAAAATTGCTCGGTCATTCTTGATACGAGAGGACCTCTCCAAATTGTTGGAGATTGGTTGCCACTAATAAATCCAAAACTCATAACCTTCATACCTAAACATTCAAGAGGAATTAGCTTTCTGTCATCATTAAGCTCGGGCTGTTCGTTTAAACCTAAAACTACTGGGAGGGATGGTCCATATATGTCTAAGTCCAACAAACCAACCTTGAAATCTAAATCCCTTAAAGAAAGTGCCAAATTAACGGAAACCGTTGATTTACCAACGCCACCTTTGCCGCTNGATACAGCTAAAATATGTTTTATTCCAGATATTGTTGAAGGTCCTTGTTGAGCTGTAGGTTGCGGACCTTTGCTATCTGAGACATTTTCACCAATATCAACTTTTATTTCTTTGAAAGGGGNCTCTGAAAGAAGTGTGCTTTTGATTTCATCGATTAGTTGATTTTTCTTTTCTTCATTCTGGCTTTTAATATTAATGTTAACAGTAACGATTTCATCGTTAACAATTATATTTTTAACCATTCCAAATGAAACTATATCTCTGCTGAATCCTGGGTAGGTAATTTTTTTGAGTATATTTAGAATATCATCTTTGTTCATAATAAAAAAGCGGCTGCTAAAACAGCCGCTTGCTTAAATTATTTAACATTCAGTAATTATTGGGAAAACCATTTGGCATTAATTTCAGTGTATTTGTTCCACTCTTCAGGCAATTCACTCTCTTCAAAAATAGCCTCAACAGGACATTCTGGTTCACATGCTCCACAATCAATGCACTCATCAGGGTCAATATATAATTGTTTTCCTTCTGGATCAAATCCGTCTTCTTTAGCTTCTGCGCCAGCACCCTCTTTGTCCTCAGGACCGTGAATACAGTCAACAGGACACACCTCTACGCAAGCCGTATCACAAGTACTAACGCATGGTTCAGCGATTACATAAGTCATCAGTATCTCCTTTTGTTAATGATTTCGAAGCAATTAAAATTAAAAATGATTTATATTTTGTAAAAAGACTTTTGCTATCAAAAANAAAATACATGTAAATTAGTACNCTAAATAAATATTATGAGTAAAGATTACAACTACGATCATTACAAGTCAGTTCCCGATCCTGCAAGTAATGTAAATTTCAAAAAGAAAAAACCTAAGCTCATTGCAGTTGTTGATGAGGACAATTGTACCGGCTGCCAGGTGTGCGTACCTTTTTGTCCAGTAGACTGTATTGAGCCCGTACCAAAGGAAAAATACGATATTCCTATACCACCCGTTCAAGTACGCCACGACGAATGTATCGGGTGTCAAATATGTGCTAAAGCATGTACTGCTTTAACTTGGGATGCGATTAGAATGATTAAAACCGAGGAATTTGAAGAAATTTACGATACTGAAGTTTCTGGCTAAAAAATCACAAAGTTTTCTGAACCAAGCTAACCACTTCCTCATTTAAACTTTCCCCTTTAATTATATAGATTTCATTAATATTTAGTTTAATAATATGTAATGGTACTCCCCATTTTCGGTCATCATTGACATTCGTTCTAAAATTAAAAAATTGCGTTTGAGTATTAAGTCTTTCATTTTTCACATCTAATTCCCCTTGAATTGTATTCATTTCAAGGCCATATTTATTTTTGAATATCAAGTTCATTTCATTTGTTGAAAAAAGCATTATTAGAAAGAAATCTAGGTGGCTCTTAAACAAACTATGATATTCTTTTAAATTGTTTGCTTCGTAGTCGCAGTTTGGACACCATTCAGCTAAAAAAGAAATGAACTTATTGTCCGAGGAGCGAAATATCTCACTGAACCCTGGGATTTTTAAAAGTTTTTTCGATGCGTGTAAGTCAAGCTTTTCAATTGGAGAATACTCATGGTCTTTGGTCATTTATTTGTATCCTACAATAATTATTACGAATGTTAATGTCACTAAACAGATATTTCTGTAAAAAGTAAATTTTTGCAGTGTGTAAATATTCTTAAGATCCTTATGGATTAGAAAAGCGCGTGAAATATGAGTAAAAACTATCGCAATTAGACCCACAGCTATTTTTAAGTACAACCAGCCATCCTGCAATAAATTTGTGTTTTCAATCATCATTAATACTCCTGTAAGCGGTATAAAAAATGATGCTGGCATTTCAACTTTAGTGCTTAGATCAAGTATTAAATCTAGATCCTTATAATCATTTTTTGATAAGATTATTGAAATTGCAAGCGCTACGCCAAACCAACTTGCCATACCAACTATGTGTAAAATTTTATTTATCAGGTAGTAAAATTCCATTTATTTTTCGAGAGCATCATTAAAAATATTCTGCACATAACCTCTTAACTCATTAACGCTCATGTGGTTGTATTGTTGCTTTGTTATTTTTTNACATAATCTTGCTGTTACAAATCCAGGACTTATCCTCCAATCTTTTTTATTCTTNGCCTTAAAGGAACCTTCCAATATTATCGGTACGATTGTTATGCCTGTATTTTTTGCGACGTGAAAGGCGCCTTTCTTAAACTCGTTTAATTTTCCATCTAAAGTTCTTGTTCCCTCNGGAGCAATCATTGCTGAAACACCATTATGGATAGCTTTTTCTAATTTAGACAAACTTCCTACCGCAGATTGAATTTTTGATCTATCTATTGGAATCATCCCATATTTTTTTGATAAAGTCCCCCAAAAAGGGTATGAAAATTGCTCTATCTTTCCGACGCCTGTAAAAAAATGAGGGATTGCCGCCACGGTCATAAATGTGTCAAAAAGTGATGCATGATTGATTAAGTATAGATAGGGCCCCCTGTGCTGCTTTGGAGGGCTCCCTTTTAAAGTAAGCCATTGGCCTCCAAGTAAAAGCAATAACCTTGATATTATTCGAGCAATTGGATGAATGCGTTTTGATTCAAAAAGCAACATAAGTATATAATATATCAANCCTAAAACAATTAATGCTGCAAACCAAATTGGCCACACCATGATTGAAAATATAGNTTTAAACATCTTTGCTTNTAATTAAACTNAAGAGTTTGTGGTTTAATTTTGAAAATGCATATTTTGAAAACTCCTTGTTCTCAATCCATTTAATCTTGTTAATATTGATTTTTTTATNATTANCTGAACATAAATATAAGTCAACCACTGTTTTAAAGTGTGAATAGGTATGCTTTACGGTTCCTATTTTTTTTTGAACCTTAACTTCTCTTCCAAAATATGAATAAATTACATTCTCGTTTAAACGATCTAACGATTTTGACTCAAATGATGGAAACTCCCAAAGGTATCCTAAAAAATTTTTTTTATTTCTTTTTTGTATTGCAAATTTTCCATTATACATCAAACAGAAAGCCATCATGAAAACTGTTGGTTTTGGTTTTTTCTTAATTTTGTTTGGATAGGATAGTGGATTATTTGACTTAGAAGCCTTACAAATTTTTTGATTTGGACATTTTGTGCACTCTGCCTTTGTTGGGGTGCACAGTAAGCTGCCAATATCCATTAGAGCTTGATTTACATCGCCAGGCCTGGTGCACTGAACTATGTCCCCTGCAAATTTCTTTACTCTTTTTTTATTATGATTTGTTAGGTTTTTTATACCTAATACTCTTGAAATAACCCTGTTTAGATTTCCATCNACAGCAGGATATCTTTCATTAAAAGCTATAGACATTATTGCGCTTGATGAATAATCACCCAAACCAGGAAGCTTNATCAAAGAATGATAGTCTTTTGGNANAANACCGTTATATGATTTATNGATAATTTTACAAGCTTTGTGAAAATTTCTACATCTNTTATAATACCCCAGTCCTTCCCATGATTTGAGCAATTGATCGATATTTGAATTTGCAACAGATATTAAAGTAGGATATTGCGCTATCCATCTATTATAATAAGGAATTACAGTTTTTACTTGAGTTTGTTGTAGCATGATTTCAGATAACCAAATCTTGTACGGATCTTTGGTATTTCTCCATGGCAAATCTCTCTTATTGCTATTATACCAATCAATAATTGGCTTTGAATTGTTTGTATTATACAAATTATTGTTTTTCTAGCTTATATTTTAAAATGCTCCAATGTAAAGAGCTCAACAGATCCTTTGTTAATATTTTATTTTTAGTATCCATATTACAAAAAAATTTATATGACGCATTTTCTATATTATTTTCAATTTCTCCTCTCACTTTTTTNCCTTTGTCACTAAGGGTTAGTATGTTCGATCTTCTNTCCTTTTCACTNAGNGANTTAACAACTAAACTATTTTTTAATANAACATTAATTAACCGTGTAGTTGTGCTATTATCAACGCCTAACTTCTGGGAAAGGCCTGTCATATCAATACCCACCTCAGGTATTGATGAAATTACGATAATCTGTGAAAAGCTTAGAGACAGGTTTTTATTATTCTCTCTGAAAATAGATTGAAGATCAATAAGGAGGTTTGTCAATAATTCAGCATACTTCATATTTGTATTATACAAATATATATGCACTATTCAAATTTATTTCGGAAGTGATTGAATCAATTTTAAGTGTGTNATATATTTTTCCATTAAAAGCTTGTAATCTTTTTCTTTTGCACCGTGACCAACCATACGCCGGTGATCCATTTTTAATCCATTCATTGCGTACCATTGACCAGGTATTAATATTTCGTCTTCTGAGTAGTTTGTTATAGGATCAGCGCCATTTAATCCTGTTGTTGGACCATACATAGATTTTTTATTTACNATTCCATCATTTTCAAACCATGTTGAGTCAGTTGATGTTCCATCTTCAAAATATGCTTTTTTCATACCCATTAATCTTGCNTTAGACCTAATTATAAATGACATAGTATTGTTTGGAATATGTCGACCGCTTGAGCTATCTAAAACAGTATTACTGTTAACGAAAGAAAAATAGTAAACTTCAGGATTTGCTGTTACCGTTGAATTTATTTCACGCGCACCTTGAATATTTACATCCCAGGAGACTATATTTTTAGTTCCCCATGCAGGGTGAGATTGNAATCTTTTAAAATACGAAGACCATTNTTCTTTATTATTTCTTTTAAATCCCCATTGTTCTAAATCAAAATCATAAAAAGAATTACCAACNACTGCGGCAACTGCTATCATATCTTGCAAAAAGGGGATCCAGGTCGTTACAAATGTTGTTAGAGTAGTTCCATCATGGGGAGNAGAAATTGTGGTGATAGATTTTATGTAGCCATTATTAGACTTTCCCAATAAGTTGCTTTNTTCTGAATATCCAGCTGAATCAACTACTGCGGTTCGTAATAGATANTCAAGCATTCTAGCAGTTTGCCCACCCATGCTATGGCCAATTATATGAATGGGGTTTTTAGCACTCCATTGAGGATATAGTCCTTGATATTTTTTTTTGGCTGGTTTTTGCACAATACCAAATTTTTCTGAATGCGTTTTTCCATAGTCAACTTGACCACCTTTAATTTGATAGTAAAGCTCGACCGCTCGATCCCAATTTGACGAAATGGGACCTACATTTGTTACCAAAACCTCAAAACCCTGCGATTCAAATTCTTGAACCATATCTCGTTTTCCACCCCAGTAATTGTAGGAACCCATTTCATCAGGGCCCCAACCCATAAATCCGTGCACTAAGACAATTGGGTAGTCATTTTGAGAAAATATAGAGGTGAAAAGTAAAATAACTGTTAAAAGTATTTTTTTGAAATTTTCGATCCGCTGCATTTAATAATACCATCCAAATAAAATCATCATTTCATCTGTAGACTTAAACCCAAAAGTGATGGGTCTAGAAGTCCAGTTATCATAGGTAGCTTTTAACTTTAACCCCTGACCTTCAAATAAAATAATAGGAGGATCGAAATTGATTATTGGTGGGTGTTCCCAATCGTTGGTCCAATAGATGACTTCTCCATTTCGATCGCCTCCACTGATTTCAACGACAAATTCTGTCATTTTTTCATGAGCGTGTGAGAAAACCTGACCAATGTGACGCTTTTCATCCATCTTAAATGTTTTTTCAATTGTTGTGATTTTTTTGGGTGGTAAATATAAATCTTGGTTGTTAAGGTCAAATAATTGTGCTACATGGTTAACACTGTTTTTTTGAATGGTGTGAAGGTTTGTAAAGACCTCACCAATCATAGTACTGTCAGTTCTATTTACATAGTGCGAATTTTGGTCAAGCCCAAAATGTTTTGGTATTTTTAGTGCAACTCCATCGGGTAGTCTATAGTCTAACCGCTGCCATTGGGTTCCGCCAAAAAAACTATGAAACTGCATAGAAAACAATGTGGAAAGATTTAGTATTCCATTTGAGTCTCTTAAGTCTCTAGCTACATTGTATCTTGGAATAACTTCTTTAGGTGTTTCATCATTAAAAGTATAAAGTAAAAAGTGGTGACTTCCTGGGCGCATTTCTATTTCAATTCTGTTCACATATAAATCTTCATTATTTTCTAAATCTGTGTATTGAAAAAATTCTCTTTCAAAATTTGGTTGAATATCAAATGGACCTAAATGTAGTTGTATACCGTTTGTAGGTGGATCTGGTTTGGAAAATGGACGAGGAATATAAGTGTTTGTATTTAATAATAACGATTCATCTGCAACTATACCAGTTTCGGGAGCGCCAGATTCAATCCATGATCGAATGAATTGCAGTTCTCCATCTGAAAGAAAATTACCACCGGGAGGCATTAGCTGACCATAATCAGGATGATCTGCTAAGAAATGCTCTTGATCGTAGGCGTTAATTTTCTCCCACAAGTAGCTTTGAGTTAAGCCCTTCATCCCTTTCTGTGTACTTACGATGAAGAGGCCATCATCTCTCGCAGACTTATTCTTCGGCAACGCACCTACCATTGAAATAAATGCTTTTTCCTTTGATAGGCTTAAGCCTGATTGGCGCTCTATCGCAGATCCATCAANATGACAACTTGCGCAGTTTGGCTCAATAATAGATTTCTGAATCACTGACCAGGTAGCGCTTCTCTCTTCAATGCTTTCATCGCAAGAAAACAAAATTAAAAAAAAGAAAGATAGTTTGATTAAAAAACTTGGCTGCATTTGCCCTTACAAATATGGTTTATCTTCAAAGACGAAATGTAAGAAGATTATGGTGAAATAGAAAGCTCCGCCAGATTAGCGGAGCTTTCTGGATGGTTTTATTTTGTAAGAGTTCCTACAATGTGAGTTAAAATTTTGTAAGGATCTGCATTTGAAGCAGGTCTNCGGTCTTCAAGGTAACCGTTCCAGTTATTTTCAACAGTATAGATAGGGATTCGTATGCTAGCGCCTCGGTCACTTACTCCATAAGAAAACTTATCAATACTTTGTGTCTCATGTAAGCCTGTTAGT
This sequence comes from Fidelibacterota bacterium, assembly GCA_002724735.1. GTDB lineage: Bacteria > Fidelibacterota > Marinisomatia > Marinisomatales > TCS55 > TMED108. The sequence goes on from PBPT01000017.1 coordinate 32,077, forward strand.
CTCATATCGTTATCGGACCCATATGATTTTATTGCATCTCCATGAACTTTACCAAGCTTATCACAAAGAGACTTATAAAGCTCCTCAGATCCATTATTTCTCATTTCGTCATTTGAGAAATTGGTATGCATTCCCGATCCATTCCAGTCACCTGTTTTAGGCTTTGGATGAATGTTGACCCCCACTCCATAATCTTCTGCTATTTTGTATAAAAGATATCTACTTACCCACAAATCATCAGCNGCTTTGATACCTTTACCAAAGCACTGGTATTCCCATTGACCTAGAGCAACTTCTGCGTTTGTGCCAGTCAGCTCAATGCCAGCAGCAAGGCATGCCTCTAGATGCACCTCTGAGATTTCTCTGCCTTGTACATTTGATGCACCAACTCCACAATAATAATCACCCTGTGGTCTTGGGGTACCGTCTTCCCAACCTAGTGGCTCACCATTTTTATCAGTAAAAAAATATTCTTGCTCAAATCCAAACCACCATTCATCAGAAACAATACTTGCTGCTTCTGATCGCATGTTTGATGGATGTGTCTTGCGATCACCATCATTTACNTCACACATGACAAGCGTATCTGCAAAAAGTGGACCTTCATAGGTTTGAACTGGAAGTATAAGACAATCNGAGCTGCCCCCCTCAGCNTGTTGAGTTGAAGACCCNTCGAACGACCACTCTGGAGGTGATTCATCTTTTGTGACTTTAATTTTACTTCTGAGTGAAGGTTCTGGTTTATATCCATCCAACCAAATATATTCGTATATTTTCATATCTGACATTATAGATCTCCTGCTTATAAATTTAGGTTTAATATAATTTTATCATAAAAATTTATATATTTATATTAACAATAACTTACAATATTAGGCTTAATTATAATAATATTATATATATATTTTTAATATAGAGTATAAAATATAAGTAAAATAAGCTAAGAAATAGCGCTTTAAATCTCTTTTTCTTTCAATGACTTTAGGTCTATTTCAACAGTTTCTTTATAAGTGGAAAGAACAACATTAGATTGAGTACGCGACACTCCAGGCCAATTTTGTATTTCATAAAGCAAATCTTCAAATGCCTGTGAATTCTCAACTCTTATCTTTAAAATATGAGATCCTCTGCCAGTGACGGAATGACACTCAAGTANTTCTTTAGTTTCATTGGTTTTTTTTACAAATTGATCGTAATGATCTGAATGTTCGCTAACAATGAAAATGAAGGCTGTGAGGTCAAGATTTGCTTTCTTATGATCTAGAACCGCTGCATAATTCTTAATTACTTTNTCATTAAGCTTTTTAATTCTATCGCTAACAGAGGGGATTGATAAATTTACTTGTTTGGCTATATCNCTTGCAGAAGATCTTCCATCTTTTTGTAAAATTTCTAAAATCTTAATATCTGTTATGTCCAAAATAATACCTTAAATTTTTAATTATATATTATAACTTATTAAATAATTTAGGTAATTATCATTGAATAAATCTTAATCGTAAGGAAACATAAATGTTGAAAATTGAAAACAAATTTTTAAGAATAGCCGGAGTTATGCTTGTTGGAATTTTATCGAGTTGTNGNTCACCTNCAACTAATGAAAAACTCTCTGAGCTTCAAAATGCAAAAAAAGAGCTTGAACAAAATATTGCAATGTATGATGAAACNTGGAATATTTTTTTTACTGGAGATACTTCAATTGTCAACTCAGATAGGTTTCAAGAAGATGTTGTGGTAGTTACCGCACAGGGTGATATTACTGGCATTGACGCAACAAGAAATTACTATTATAACTTTTTAACAGGGTTTTCAAATTCTGAATTCACGATTCTTGAAGTTGTGGGTCAGGGTAACAGGCTAGTAAAACATTGGAACTTTAAGGGTACGCATACAGGAAACTTTTTTGGTATACCCGCTTCTGGAAACAAACTTAATCTCTCAGGCACAACCATGGTTACAATGAGAGATGGGAAAATTGCTAAGGAACAAGATTTCTTTGATATGATGTCAATGGTTAATCAGCTCACATCCGGCGATGTAAATGCAGATGAAACTAAAGCAGGTGTAAATTAATTTTTCAAAGCAAGATTTATTTCAGTTTCAAGGTCGTCAAGATTAATCATATAAACCTGTANAATAGACATCTTNTATTCAAGATATCGCCTCAACATAATAAATTTTGCTTTGAGTCGACTGTCTGCTAATATAGTATTGTATAAAATTTCTGAGTATTGATCGATAAGGANTTCGCTGTTACTTCTTGCCAAAATTACCTCAGGATGATTAGCCGCTATGAATGGTATGAAACTCTGCTTTAATTGTTTTTCATGCTCAACAGCTGTTTCCAGGTGTGAAAGCGACGTATTGTGAAGTCTGCTTAAAATTTCCTTAACTTTTTCAGATCGCACATATTTAAGATATCCTGAATTAATTATTGATTGATATCTATTTAAAGGCGGATCAAATACGCGGTATAGAACCATGAATGTCTCAATCCTATTTTTACTAGAGGTAATATTAAGTATTCTATTAGTATTGAGTTTGCCTCCAACAGGCGCAAGAAATTCATTAAGAAGGCGAATATCATTTGTCCATGTCTGCTTTTTTTCGTTACAATAAAATTTAATTTCATTAATCTCTAATTGAAGACTTGAAAGAACCTTGATCCTTTCTTTCTCATCTTGGTTCTGAATTGATAGCTCGTTTAACCAAAAAGAAACACTAATGCCAAGTATGATTACAACAAATTCTATTGAATATTTTATCGTATATTTTTTTAACATTGTAAACAGCCCATATAAACACTCTAAAATTTCGACGCTAATGTAATTCCATAAATTGAATGCGTGTTTGAATAAGAGTATATATTGAAATCNAGATAAAATTCATCAAAATCATATCCAAAACCAAGACCTGCATCGTTGAATAGATTCTTTACAAATGAATCTCCTTGAACCCTACTTAATCTGTTTGATGATATACCAGCTTTTATGTAGGACTTCATNGATAGCTTGTATAAAAAAGATATACTTGTGACGTTGTTATTATTTTCATTACTGAAACTATGGCTTACCTCAGCCTCTATTGGAATTTGATTGTATAGTTTATAAAGCGAAATAACATACGAAGGGTAGGGTTTGGTTTTATCGTTTGTGTATGATTCAATAACCCTGGCTAAGTTTTCAATAGAAAAACCCAAGGAAACCTCATTCCCTTTTAATAGTAATGCAGGTGAGGCAGTTAATAGTTTTGCTTTGTAACTGTCAATTTGACTTAAAAAAATTCCTGTATTTACCCCAAGAATGAGTTTGTCTTTATAAACAGATTTTGCATATCCTATTTTTAAATGTGTGTCNTTGGCGCTAAAGGTACCCAACTTAATGTTTTCATCTGTTCTAAAATCAAAAATTCCATAATTGATATTTTTTACAAACAGTCCAATGTAATGCTTTTTAAAGTTACCATTTGCAATGATTGATTGTGCTGAAATATCTGCTGGATATTTTATAAGACTAAGCTGGAATAAGCGATCTGGCCTTACTAAAGACCCTGCGTTTCTAAATTCATTTTGGTTGGGGATTATATATCCCCCGCCTGCCAATCCTACAGTGTTTGAATGAGTCCATGAATTAAGGCCTGGAAAAGCTGATTGAGCCAGTGCTATAGTTTTTAATAGCGTAAAAATTAAAATGCGATTTATCATAGCAGAGACACCGGATTAACATCTATACTCAGTTTTAATGAGCTGCTAAGCCTCAAATTTTCCGTCGCCTTTTTGTATAGTTTTCTCAATTCTGCGCCACTCTTATCTGTGGATTTTTTTGATTTGAGCACGATTTGCATTCTAAAATTATCTTTTAATTTTTCTCTATAGCAAGGTGCGGGACCTAAAATGTCAATTCCTTTTACAGTGCTAGGTAGTTTAGACCTAACCTGATTAATAGTTTTATTAACTTTTTCTTTTTCACTGCCTTTAATTTCAATCTTAACCAACCAGCTGTATGGAGGATAATTAAGTTCTTTACGCTCTTTAAGGCACTGCTCATAATATGTTTTTAGATCAAGTCGAGAGGCATGTTGAATTATTTGATTATCAGAGTTATACGATTGAATGACCACATCTCCCCGCAAACTCCCCCTGCCTGCACGCCCAGCTGCTTGATATATTAGCTGAAATATCTTTTCTCCAGAGCGAAAATCAGGTAAAAATAATCCCGTATCGGCATTTGTTATTCCAACCAGCGTCACGTTTGAAAAATCAAGCCCCTTAGCTATCATTTGAGTTCCTACGAGGATGTCTATTTCTTTTTTTGAAAATTTCTTGAGGGTGCTTATAATTTTTGAGACAGTTGGCACAGAATCTAGATCTAGTCTGGCTATAGAGGCCTCAGGGAAAATATTTTCTAGTTCGCTCTCAATTTTTTGAGTNCCTGTACCTCCAAACTGGATATTAACACTTTCGCATTGTGAACATTTATCTTTGGGTTTTTCTGTATGGCTGCAAAAGTGGCATTTCATGTTTTGATTAANTTTGTGATAAGTTAGTGCTAGTTTGCAATGAGGGCATTGAACAATATTTCCGCAATCATTACAGCGTAATACAGGTGCAAATCCTCTACGATTATGCAAAAGAATGATTTGTTCATTTTTGCTCAANCGATCATGAATTTTTTCTAATAAAAATCCTGAGAAAATTGCACCAAAGTTCTCNGTTTTTTTGTTCTCATCAATCATATCAACTAAATGAATTTTTGGCAATTTAGCACTACCAAATCTTTGAGGTAACTCAAGATATTTTAGTTTTTTNTTTTTATAATTATAATACGATTCAATGCTTGGNGTTGCGCTTGAAAGTATTATNGAACACTTGTTTATTTTTGCCCTCATCAANGCCACCTCTTTTGCATGATACTTAGGATCAGGTGCGCTTTGTTTGAAAGCGCTCTCCTGTTCTTCATCAACAATAACCAATCCAAGGTTTTTAAGGGGTGAAAATATTGCTGATCGTGCCCCAATAATTATTTTGTAATCGCCTTCACAAATTTTTCTCCATATCCAACTTCGAGANGATTGAGTTAATTTGGAATGCCAAACCGCTACTATGTCACCAAAAACGGACTTAAATCTTTCCGCTATTTGTGGGGTAATTGAAATTTCAGGCAGNAAAACAACTACGGATTTTCCAAGCTTTATTGCTTTTTTTGANGCTTCAATAAATACCTCTGTTTTACCGCTTCCAGTAACTCCATGCAGTAAAAATGGGTCGAACTGATTTTTTTTTAATGAATCGGTGATTTCATTGATGGCCTTCTTTTGGTATTTTGTTAATGAGATTATCTTATCTTGATTNGATATTGACAACTCATAGGGATTTGGAATGACTGGTTTTTTTAACAGCCTNACTACACCTTTAGTTTGCAAGGCCTTACATGCAGTTANAGGTGAGGAGGTTATGGCTTTTAAATCCGAAATAGGTATAGGTGAATTTTGAGGTAGGAGATAATCGTATATTTTTTTTTGAACTTCACCCCTAATTATAATTGACAACTTTTTTTCGATAAGGTATACAAAATTTTTCATTGGTGGTTTGTATGGAGTAGTAAGTTGCTTGGGTAAAACAGTTTTTGCAGCTAAACCCAGTGGTGTGTTGTAGTAACTAGATAACCATTTNGTTAACTTCCACAGGTGCTTGTCAATTACAGGTTTTCCATCAAGTATTGAATCGATATCTTTTATTTTTCCACTAAATTTCTGCTTTTGATACTTGTCAACAATGATTCCTTGAATGCAACGACTTCCGAATGGAGCATTAACNATTAGTCCAACTTTAATATCATTTTCAAGGCTAGCTGGAATTTTATAAGAAAAAACTTGAAAGCTTGAAATTGGAAATGANACATCNGCAAACATATTTCAATTTACCGATATCTAGACAAATGAAACTTGTAAGAAAAGATTTAAGCTTTTATAACGTAAACTTTTATTTCTTCATCAGAGCCTCCAGAAATTTTAACCGGAACNTTGTGAACGCCCAAAGACTTTATTGGCTGCTCTAAAACAATAGAATGTCTATCAATACTAATTCCCTTTTCTTCAAGAGCCTTATGTATGTCTAGATTAGTAACAGATCCAAATAGCTTATCCTCTTCTCCAACTTCNACCTCNATTGAAATTTCCACTTTTNTTAACTGAGCAAGNAATTCTTCATTTACCTTATTTTCTCTATCAGCTCTTTTTTGAGCTGTTTTTTTCTGCTCTTCCGCAAAAGCAATATTCTTTTTTGAAGATCGCACAGCAATACCCTTTGGAAAAAGAAAATTTCTTGCATAGCCAGGTTTAACATTCACAATATCGCCAATTTCTCCGAGTCCTTGGTGGCTCTTTAATAAAATAACTTCCATGATTAACTCTCAATACTTGTGTTTGTGTAAGGCATTAGGGCAATATTGCGTGCTTTTTTGATTGCTCGGACTAGTTTTCGATGCATTTTTGCACTAGTACCTGTAACTCTTCTCGGCATTATCTTACCTTGGTCTGTAACAAACCTTTTCAGCAATTTTACATCTTTGTAATCAATCACTGAAATAGAGTTTTCTTTAAAGTAACAATATTTTCTTTTGCTTTGGAAAGCCATATTATTTCTCCTCTTTTTCTTCTGCATCGCTTTCAACAGGCTCATTGGTCTCTTCGACTTTTTTTGTACTTGACTGTTCAGAAACTACTCTTTGTTCTGACTTATCTTTATTTATTGCTTCATCTGAAGACGTTGATTTTTCAGATTGTTTTTTTGGTTTGTCATCAAGCAATACGGTTTGATTTCTTAGTATCGTTTTTTGAAGAACCATAAATCGTTCAAATTGATCAAGGTTCATAGATCCCTCAGTCTCAAAGTGTAAAAGGACATAGGTTCCATATTTATGCTGTTGAATATTATATGCTAATCTTTTTTTACCCCACACGAAATGATTTATAGCCTTGAAACCATACTCCGTTATTTTATCCGAAACGGTTTTGATTATCTCATCTAACCTGCTTTGTTCGTAATTGGGGTTGACTATATATAAACTTTCATAATATCTCATTAAAATCTCCTGTGAATTCTATGCTATTAGAGGCGCAATGACTAATGACACAACTGACATTAGCTTAATTAAAATATTTAATGATGGCCCTGATGTATCTTTGAATGGATCACCAACAGTGTCTCCAACCACAGCAGCTTTATGAACTTCGGAACCTTTTCCATAATTTACTCCATCAACAGATACCCCTTCTTCGATCATTTTCTTAGCATTGTCCCATGCACCACCTGCATTTGATTGAAATATTGCCATTAAAACTCCACATACAGTAACACCGGCTAAAAGACCACCAAGGATCTGTGGTCCTAAATCACTTCCAAATAATCTAGGTCCAAATCCGAATACAACGGGGGTAATTACTGCTAAGAGGCCAGGAGCTACCATTTCTCTGATAGCAGCCTGCGTAGAAATTTCTACGCAGCGTCCGTGATCTGCTTTTGTAAGCCCAAGTTCGTATGTATCTCTTTCTTGTGATGTCCATTTAGTTTCATCATTTTCTTTGTTTAAAATTTCTAAAGCCGCTTTTAGCTCTGGAATATCTCTAAACTGTCTTCTAACTTCTTCAATCATGGACATCGCAGCTCTACCAACAGCACCCATCGCCATAGATGAAAATAGAAAGGGTAGCATTCCGCCTATGAACAAACCAGCCATCACCGCTGGTTCTGCAATGTTAATTCCATCCTCAATTATTCCGCTTTGCACCATGAAGGCTGCAAAAAGAGCAAGTGTTGTTAATGCGGCAGAACCTATAGCAAAGCCTTTTCCTATAGCAGCAGTAGTGTTGCCAACAGCGTCTAACTTATCTGTTCTTTCTCTTACATCAGATGGTAGTTCAGCCATTTCAGCAATACCACCAGCATTATCAGATATTGGTCCATATGCATCAACGGCAAGCTGTATTCCAGTGTTAGCAAGCATTCCTAATGCAGCCATTGCCACACCATACAAACCAGCAAAAAAGTGTGCACCAATTATTGCTAGGGCTAAAATTAGAATTGGGATAGCGGTTGATTGCATACCCACTCCCAAACCCGCAATAATATTAGTTGCTGCGCCTGTTACTGATTGGTCAGTAATTGACTTTACTGGCGATGTTCCAGTGCCTGTATAGTGTTCAGTAATCATACCAATTCCAAGACCCGCAATTAAACCAATTACCGTAGCATAAAAAACACCCAAGGATGAATAAGATGTAGAGCCTTGTGTAAACTCTTCAGGTAAAAATTGTTGAATCAGGAAGTATATCGCTGCAACCATAATAAATGCGCTGCCAAATTCACCTCTGTTAAGAGCCTTTTGTGGATCGCCGCCTTCTTTTACCGAAACCATAAAAGTACCAATGATTGACACAACGATTCCAGACGCTGCAATAAGTAATGGAAGAAGTACAAAATTAAAGTCGTAACCTCCAGAGACCAGAATACTTGCACCTAACACCATAGAACCAACAATAGAACCAACATAGGACTCAAAAAGATCAGCACCCATACCTGCAACGTCACCAACATTATCGCCTACGTTGTCTGCAATGGTAGCAGGGTTGAGTGGGTGATCTTCAGGAATACCCGCTTCAACTTTTCCTACTAAATCCGCTCCAACGTCAGCAGCTTTTGTATAAATACCTCCACCAACACGCGCAAAAAGAGCAATTGAGGAAGCACCTAAAGAGAACCCTGAAATAACATTTAAAACTGTTTTAATTGTAACAGAGTCATTTCCAAAATAGTTTGAATAAAAAATAAACAGAATAGTAAGCCCCAATACGCCTAAACCAACAACGCTCATTCCCATTACTGATCCGCCAGTAAATGCAACGTTTAACGCTGGAGCCAAACCTTCTCTGGCAGCATTAGTGGTCCTATTATTCGCTTTTGTAGCAACTCTCATACCTAAGAAACCAGCCAAACCAGATGCTATTGCGCCGACAATAAATGAAAGGGATATTAATACGCTGGAATCAGATCTTCCTGCGTTGGCAACACCTAGCAGAAAAGCAACAGCAACAACAAAAATTGCCAGAATACGATACTCAGCTCTCAAAAATGCCATTGCGCCATCAGCTATACTTGAACCAATAGATTTCATTCTATCTGTTCCTTCATCTTGACTATTTATCCAACTAGTTTTCCAAAATGCAAATAACATTGCGATGACACCTGAAAAAGTTGCCAAATATAAAAAATTGTCCACTAATTACTCCTTAATATCAATTTAGTTTTATGCATTAAACTGGTTCATTGTTTTATCGAGCCCAACGCTGATTATAGATTCAACTGCATCGGCGGTTTTCACTATCAATTCGTTAGCCAGCACCTGATCTTTCTTATTAAAGTTTTTTAATACGTAATCCTCTGCAGGTTTCAAATTTGCACCAGAGGCAATTCCAAACCTTATTCTGGGAAATTGATTGCTACCTAAACTATAAATGATTGATTCCATTCCTTTGTGACAGCCATCACCGCCAGATGGTCTTATTCTCAAGCGTCCTAATGGAAGATCGATATCGTCAAAGACAACATAAAGATTTTTAAAATTTATTTTCCATCTTTTCATGATAATGTTTAACACATTTCCACTTCTATTCATGCCAGTGGTAGGTTTAATTAAAACAACATCGGAACCATTTTTTTCAGCGTAGACATAGTCACCATCACCTGGCTTAAAATCAATCTTCCATCTTTTTGAAAGCTCATCGAGCACCCAAAATCCAGCATTGTGTTTTGTTTGTGCGTAGTTATTGCCAGGATTACCTAAACCTAAAAATGAGTACATCATCAATCTGCTGATTTACCTTCATTTTCTGTATTGGTTGAATCTCCATCGGAGCTTGACTCATCGTCGCCCTCAGATGGCTTTGCACCTTCTCCTGGCTCAGTAGATACAGTTTCCTCACTCTCTTCAACCTCAGAATCGTCGACAGGGTCAGGCTCAACTTCGGTTTTTGGTGGAGCACAAACAGCTATAGTGGTATCCTCCAAAGAAACTAGAGCTGTATCATCAGGTAATTCTATATCCGCAGCGGTAAGAGATCCGTTTAGTTCTAGATTTGAAATATCTACATCGATACTGTCTGGCACATTTGTTGGCAAACACTCAAGCTCTATCGATGTGGCCGCCTGGGATACAATACCCCCTTCATTAGCTCCTACTGAATCTCCAACTAAATTTAGAGGAATGTTAAATTTCATCTTAACATCTCTTCTAACTCTTAATAAATCAATATGGATAATTTCTTCAGTAACTGGATTATATTGAGCAGCCTTAACTGTTACATATATAACATTTCCGTCAAGCTCCATTTCAAAAACCTGTTGACCAGATTGTATTGCTTTATGTAATACTTTTTTATCAATAGATAGGTTTTGATTTGCTTCACCTTTGTAGTAATAATTTGCTGGTATTCTTCCTTCTCGTCTCAGCGATCTTGCTGCTGAATTGCCAGTTTTTTCTCTTTGTTCAACGGTTAGTTTAAAAAATGATTCCATGATATTTACCTACTTTAAAATTCAAATAATGCGCTTACAGATTTACCATCATAAACGCGTTTAATTGCCTCAGCAAAAACTTCAGACACTGTTACAATTTGCATATTTTCTAATTTTTTACTTTCCGGGATAGCTACGGTATCAGTTACAATAAGTTTNCTAATTTTTGAATCTTGAATCCTGTCAATTGCAGGGCCAGACAGAATNGCATGGGTTGCAACTGCAGTAACACTATTTGCTCCATTTTCCATTGCAGCATTAGCAGCATTTACAGTAGTACCAGCTGTATCTATCATATCGTCGATTATCAAAACGTCTTTATTATTAAGATCTCCAATCAAATGCATTACCTCTGCTTTATTAGGTGCATATCTCCTCTTGTCAATCAAAGCAAAGTGCATGCCCAGCTTTTTTGCATAAGACTGGCTCATTCTAGCTGAACCAACATCTGGTGATAATACAACGGAACTTTCTTCATTAAGATCAAGAGATTTAATAGCGTCGAGCAACACCATTCTACTATACAGATGGTCAAAAGGTATTGTAGCAAAACCCTGAATTTGAGTTGAATGTAAATCCATTGTAATAATCCTGTCAGCTCCAGTAGCCGTAAAAAGGTCTACCATAACTCGAGAGGAAATAGGGACACGAGGGTTATCTTTTCTATCCTGTCTACCATATCCAAAATATGGAATAACTGCTGTAACAGTTTTAGCTGAAGCTCTGACGGCAGCATCAATGATTAAAATGAGCTCCATTATATTTTCCGAAGGGCTATTGGTTGGTTGAATAATGAAAACATCACAACCCCTAATATTTTCTTCGAATTGAAGCCAAAGCTCACCATCAGAAAAGGTTTTAATTGTCAATTCACCAAGGTCTTTACCTAGATAACTAGCAATGTCCTTACTAAGCTTTACATTGCTACGTCCCGAAAATATTTTTAATTGTTCATTCATAATTTTTGCTGGGGCGTAGGGACTCGAACCCCAACTGCCGGGACCAAAACCCGGTGTCCTACCATTAGACGAC
>PBPT01000018.1 GCA_002724735.1 Fidelibacterota bacterium
CGGATCTATCGATATGCTCGGTATAACAAAAAGTACAAAGTATGGTGGTATGGGTTTAGATTATAGCTTTGGAATTGCGTTTGCTGAGGCCTTAGGTCATGCATGGGACCTGGGAATTATTACAGCTATTGGAGTACACACAGATATGGCAACGCCTGCTTTAGACCGTTACGGATCAGAAGAGTTAAAGGATGAATTTCTTGCGCCTGCTATCAAAGGCGATTATGTTGCGGCGCTTGCATTAAGCGAAGCTGGGGCTGGATCGGATTTAGCTTCAATTTCTACAACCGCTCAGCATGATGGAGACGACTACATTATTAACGGACAAAAAATGTGGATTACCAATGCAACTCATGCAGATTTTTTCTGTACTTTAGTAAATACAAGCGACGATGAACCTCATAAGAATAAATCCCTGGTCGTCATACCTTCAAAAATCTCAGGTGTAACCGTTGGTCAAAAAATTGAAAAAATTGGTCAGCTTACTTCAGATACTGCCCCTGTGTATTTTGAAAATGTTCGCATACCAAAGCGATATTGCATAGGTGAGGAGGGCGAGGGGTTTGTAATGCAAATGAAGCATTTACAACAGGAAAGATTGTTTCTTGCAGCAAGCATGATAAAGGTCCTTGAAAAATGCATAGTTAAAACCATGGACTATTGCCGGGAAAGACAGACGTTTGGTGCTTCGGTCTTGGATAATCAATCGATACAATTTAAACTCGCAGAATTGCAAACGGAGGTAGAAGCCTTGAGGTCGTTAGTTTACAGAGCATGCGAGGAAGAAGTTTCTGGAAAAGACATGACCTATCTTGCTTCAATGGCAAAATTAAAAAGCGGCAGACTGGCAAGACAAGTATCTGATATATGTTTACAATACTGGGGTGGTATGGGTTTTACCTTTGAAAACCCAGCTTCAAAACTGTATCGAGATGGTAGAGTTGCTTCTATTTTAGGAGGAGCTGATGAAATAATGCTTCAAATCATTTTCAAAAAAATGAATATTAAATGAACACTAAGTTCAAAGCTTTTGTAGTAAGAGAAGCTGAAAACGGAGTTTTTAAGAGCGCTGTTGAAGAAAGAAAGGTGGATGATTTGCCCATAGGAGATATTCTAATTAGGGTGTCCTTTTCATCAATAAATTACAAAGATGCGCTTTCAGCTTCTGGAAACAAAGGCGTTTCGAAAAACTATCCGCATACACCTGGAATTGATGCTGCAGGTATCATAGCAGATTCTTCAAGTAATAAATTCAAAATTAACGACAAAGTAGTAGTCACTGGTTACGATCTAGGTATGAATACTTCAGGTGGTTTTGCTGAATACATCCGGGTTCCAGAAGAATGGGTGTTAAAACTACCGTCAAATATTTCTCTAGAGCAATCAATGGGAATTGGCACAGCTGGTCTTACAGCCGGCATGTGTGTAAAGCTTTTAAAACAAAAGAATAGTCTCATTGAAAAAGAAGCCATTGTTACTGGAGCGAGTGGAGGAGTAGGTAGTCTTTCTGTATATCTTTTATCAAAGTTAGGGGCTCGCGTTACCGCTGTCACATCAAAAATTGATGCGCATGATTTTCTGATCTCAATTGGTGCAAAAACCATTATCAATCGTGAGCAAATGTTTGACCAATTTCGCCACCCTTTGTCAAAGTCAAGGTACGACATTGGTATTGATGTGGTTGGTGGCAACGTTCTTTCTGGCCTGTTAACCTGTATGAATCGCGAGGGTATAATTACCTGTTGTGGTAATGTTGCAGGAGCAGATTTTAAAACGAGCGTATTTCCATTTATTTTAAGAGGAAACAGTTTGATCGGAGTTGATTCTGCTGAGCGTCGCCTTAGCGAAAAAGAATGGCTATGGAAAATGTTCGCAAGCGATTGGAACATTGATTGTTTGGATAAAATTTATAGAACCGTATCGATTGATAATCTAGAAAGCGAGATCGAAAAGATTTTGAAGGGTGGTCAGATCGGTCGAGTAGTTATCGCAATGCAATAAGGTTTCTACTTCCTTGTTGTAAAAGTTTATTGCTTAGAACTTGGCGTTAAGTTTTAAAGTGAACTGAGTCCCTAGCTTAGGACCACCGATAATCTCTCGGTGGAGATCATTGTTGATATTATTCAAATTCAACAACAGATCGTATTGTTCATTAAAGCGATATCCCAACATTCCATCGATTACTAAGTAACTTTCAATAGTTCCGTAGTGAACGCCAGCTGACCATTCAAATTCTGGAATATATCTTGCGCCCAAATTTCCAAACAGTCCTTTTTCAGCAATATAAGATACCTTGCCGTTCACTTTAAACTTAGGAGCGTTTACCGGGTCATAGTCACGCGTAAGCCTATTATAGAATCTATCTTTACCGATGTAAGAAAAGTTAAGATCGAGAGTGATATTTTTAGATAAGAATGCGTAAATGCTTGCATCCATACCCCAGAGATTCACTCGCCCATAATTAATATTAGTAAAAACGATTGGAGGCGAAATTGGCCATTTATCATCGGTAATATAAGCACCTAAGGTATCTCCATTTTGATCAATGTCCATCCATGAGCCTTGACGTTGAGCTTGAGAAAGTTGCCAAATATTCGTTTGCTCACCATTGACCCCTGCGAGTACCGTCAGTGCTAAAATATCTTCCCATTCTGCACTGCCATAAGGGATATATCTACTACCAACAACACCGTCACCACCATCAACATAGTTGCTTTGTTGCATGGCTGGAACAACACCCATGATCTCAGGGTCAGGGTTGTCGATACCATACCAGCCGCTTTGCGATGTATCCAGTACAACCGGAGTTATAAACGTAAGATCACTTACAAAGCTTGAGTAGGTACTATTATAAAGGTCAAACGTAACTCTAAACATATCAGATACGATTCCAGAGTATCCAAATTCATGGGTCCAAACCGTCTCAGATTCAATTTCACTTATACTTCTATAATCATCAGCGGAGACTTCTTTACCAGGTCTGCCTAAAACTGCAGGGATATATAGCATGGCGCCCTGAGGTAGCTTAGCAAGTTGAAATTCTGTTTTAGAATTAGCCCTAACATCCCAATACATCAAGTTATCAAGCGAGTCTCTAAAGAAGGAATATCCATCGGCATTTCCTCGAGCCATGACAGAGAAAATACTGTACTGAGCAGCTTTTACATCTAAGTAAAGACCCTGCGATGAAGGGGTGTTAAATGCTTTAGCCGATGTAAGACGAAAAGTGTGGTTTTCAGTTGGTTTAAATAGAAGACCGATTTTAGGGGAGACTTGAGGAATGTAGTTGGCGCTACTTCCATCTAGGGGATCGTTTAAAAAGCTGAACCCCTTTTCATCATCAGTTAGGCCGCTGTGAAGGTCTATTCGACCAGCAAGAACCAGCTCCAGATAAGAATTCAGCTTAGTTTGGGACTGGGCATACAACCCAAATTCATTAGTAACAAAAAGCTCGTCCCATTCATCAATCTCTCCATCGCCGTCATTATCTTTACCATCGCGTTTGTTGCTGATAGGGTTTCTACCACCGGTTCCGTCAGGGAGAATGGTTCCAAAAGTCTCAGGCATCGTTCTTTGATAGTCTCCACCCCAGACGAGTTGAGTATTCATTAAACGCTCTAGCTCTAAGGAATGTTGAAATTGAAAATGAAAGAATTGCGACTCATCGCGTATGATTGTGCCGTTTCTCAAATTACGTGTAGTACCTGAATTGCTTGTATTTAAATAAGCTTGAGCAAACCAATTCTTGTAGATCCAACGTCCTTGATAAAAGTTATAGATCCAATCATTAGCTAAATATCGGCCAATGCCAGTAATGTTGATATTGGTCGCCTTTGCGTGACCAAAATTTAAACTTACAAAATGATCATCTGAAAAATCATAGTCTAATCGAAAATCCATACGTTGGTTTTTGATGTCAAAGTTAGGAAGATCGTCAATTTTATCTTTATTTGCATCTCGAATGATATTATCAGCTTTTAAATAGACTGTGTCAATTATACCATCACCGTCATAGTCGACCTTGATATCCCAACCGTCCCAAGAGGCGCGTCCGTCTTCAAACAGATCATCCAAATCTTCACCATCCAGCCCATCTTCTCTCCATTGCCGGTAATGTTCTTTTTTTTCATCGTCCTCAATATATTCCCAGTCGTGAGCTGTAAAATTGACAGCGGAAACTTTGTAGCTAAAATTATTGAATTTACCAGCGTGTCTCACTTGAGCCTTATTGAATTCCCGAGAACCGGTTGTATATCCAACAACTGTACCCAAAGATTCATTTGGACGTTTAGTGATAATATTCACAACGCCTGAATGAGCATTAGGCCCATACAGTGCTGATGATGGACCAAGTACGACCTCAATTTGACTCACATCGTCCGAAGAAAGAGGAATGGTATTGTACGCTATTAACCTTAGGGAGGGAACATTAGCCATTCTCCCATCAGTAAGTGTCAAAAGCCTACTTGAAAAACTTGAATTAAATCCTCTTGCGCTTAAGTTATAACTATCCATGCCTGATGCCGTAAAGTCAACGCCCTTAATATTTTTAAAATAATCACCAAGATTAGGGTTGCTTTCGCTACGAATTTTTAGTTCCGATATTACAGACATTGCAGCTGGAGCATCTGTAATTTTTTCACGCTTTCCTCGACTAGCCGTAACCACATATTCCTGTAGTTGAATTGCTGAAACGGATAACTTAATAACCATGCTTTGAAAAGATGCAACTTGATCAGAATTAATATTTAAAGTGGTTTTATAGCTTTCATAGCCAATAAAAGTAGCCATTAGTTCATAAGTACCGCTGGGTACATTATTAATTTCAAAATATCCATCGGCATCGGCCGCTGCACCAAGATTTGTTCCACTCAAAACAACGTTTGCTCCAGGCAATGAGTTACCAGATCTTAACTCAGTAATTTTACCCGAAACTTTAAACTGAGCAGAAGCGCTTCCCAAAAGAAGCAAATAGTATAAGTAAAATTTTTTCATAGGGTAACAATTAGAAAAAAGGGGCAATAATAAACATTGCCCCTTTTTCATTGTCAAATGATAGACTAAACTTTCTTATAGTTTAGTGATTATGGTCTTCGTCGTGTCTTTCCCAAACTGACTTAACAGTAATGACTTCATCTGTTGGAACACAAAGACCCTCGCGGACTTTAAAGTACATCTTTCCACCAACATTTGGGTTTGCACCAGAAAACACTTTGTCAGCATCGTTAACGATTGCAGGCGTAGCTGGATTAGAGCTATCAACCATATTCACATATGGCACACCAAGAGGTGTTGTTCCACCACCACCGGCAAGGTTGTCATAATGCATGAAAANAACCATATCTCCAATGCCTACAGTTCCATCTCCATCTAGATCAGTCAAAGGGTTCTTAGCATCAACTGCTTGAGCGTTTGCTGATAGTGACGCATTNTAGAAAAAGAAAGTCATCATATTGCTGTAAGCAGCTGGGATAGCGTCTCTTTTAAGAAAACCACCTTCGTAGGCTGGGTTTAATACTGCTGGGTTAGGGTCAGCAGAGGCGATATTGCCATCGGCATCGTTAAATTGAAGATTGTAACCTTGAATGACTCTATCGTCAGCTTCGCTCCATGAATCCATAACTTCAGTATAACGAGAGCTATGACCATCAAGATCAACATAATCTATTTTAAGTTCATCATGCTCGCCTTCAACAACGCTATAACTTCCACTGTTAAACGGAGGAAGAACAGCTCCCCCTAATACTGGGTCAGGTTCTATCATAAAATTGCCGAGCTTTTCCATACCATTCTTATCAAAATCAGTGACGTAAACTCCCTGATCAGTGATTGAAGCTATGGTGATATTTGATTGGCAGTTTGCCTGCCTAATAGTGGGATATGTTCCAGTTACTGCATAAGTACCGGGCTCACCCCTTTTAGGTGCGTCATCAATTTCAAGTGTTAATGCGACTCCAAAACCAGCTAACGCTGCAGGGCTGTTTAATACAACAGCTCTTGGAAAACCAGGCACTAAATCACCGTCTCCAAGATCTATTGGACTAACCGTTGCTGCTACGTAACCTTGTGAGGTTTTTCCACCTATTGCTTGAAAAAAGGCCTCAGTAGCGGCATCCCCGTTTGAATCCCAATCCAAGTAGTTTTTGTAACGCTGATTTTTATCTTCGCCAGCAGGAACGCTAACCACTCTTTCATATAAGAGATCTATCGACTCCAGCTCCCATTCTCCAACAATAGGTCCGTTATTAACGCCCTTATCATCATCTTCACATGCTGTGAACATTAATGTTGCGGAAATAGATAGAAATAAAACTTTAGATAAAAGCTTTTTCATTATGTTCTCTCCTTAATAAGTGTGTAATTAAATTTTTTACGTACTTCAGTTAAAAGCAGAATTCACTGATTTAGACTTCCAAAAAGTACANCTTTACTTTTAATTGGGCAAATATTTTTTACATTCATCGAATTTCAAATTTTATCTTATATAAGATTGGTTAAAAATTGTAATTTNATACTTAATATATATATTTTTTATGAAAATAGGCGTTCTAATCAAGCAAGTACCAGGTTCTGAATCCGCGTTACCGATCAATTCAACGGTTGATTGGCTGGATGAAAATGCTGTCACCTATATAATGAATGAAAGCGACACCTATGCAATTGAAGAAGCCATGCAAATTAGTGAGGCTAACCAGGAATCAGAGGTGGTAGTTATCAGTATGGGGCCAGAAAGAGTGCAAAAGATTCTTAGAGAAGGGCTGGCTAAAGGTGCTGACCGCGCAATACACATAGTTACAGGTGAGCGTGAATCAACCGACCCTCTTAGTACGGCAAAAACCTTAGCTGAAAATATTAAAGATGAAAATTTTGATATTATATTTTCCGGTTTACAATCGGATGACTTCGGTTTCGGTCAAACTGGAATAATACTTGGNGAACTATTAAATATGTCNACAGCGACGCTCGCTATGTCAACTGAGCTGGTTGGGAATGAAATNAAAATNAAACGGGAGCTCGAGGCTGGGTATTTTCAGTGGGTTACGATGTCCCTACCAGCATCTATAAGCGTACAATCTGGCTGCAATACTCCTAGATATCCTTCTTTAAAGGGTATTATGGGTGCAAAGAAAAAAGAAATAAAAGTTTGCCAGGTGTCTTCTTTAGGTCAGCAACAGTCCATTCAAAAAATTTATACGCCCAAAAGTTCTAAAGAGACCGTGATGATTGAAGGCTCTCCAGATGAAATTGTAGCAAAACTTGTGGATGTTTTTAAAAATGAGATNAAAATAAATTAAGGTATTTTATGGACATTTTGATCGTTTTGGAAANCAGTAATGGAAAAATTCACAGAATGAGTCTCGAAGCTATTTCGGCAGCACAAAATCTTGCATCTGAATTTGATTTAAAGATAGCNGCTTTAGCTATGGGTGAAAATGCAAATGCTCTGTGCGAAGAAGCNTCAAGATTTAACCTNGAAGAAATAATTAAAGTTGANAACGATCTGTTATTAGAATACTCTTCAGATGGTTATGCTGAAACTTTGAACCAGGTTATTTCACGTGAAAAGCCAAAATTTATTTTTTTTGGGCACACTTATCAGGTNCGAGATTATGTACCAAGGCTCAGCGCGAAACTCATGAAACCCTTTTTGGCAGATAATGTTGCTATCAACCTAAGCGAGCATTCTGTNTCTTGTACAAAACAGATGTTTAATGCAAAGCTACTTTCTGATATNCATACCTCTAACAGTGGACCGTTTCTAATTAGCTTCCAATCGGCTGCATACAGCTCTGAAGAGATTAAATCTGGTGACTGTCCTGTAAGAGATGTTAGGGTTGAACTTGAAACTTCAATGATTAAAACAAAGTCTGAAAAACCATTTAAGGAATCGATTGACGATCTCGATCTAACATCAGCCGATCTAATTGTTTCCGTTGGTCGAGGAATTGGTAAAGAAGACAATATTCCTTTAGCTAAGAATTTAGCTCAAGCTATAGGTGCAGATTTATCGTCATCTCGCCCAGTTGTAGATTCGGGATGGCTTCCCTCCATTCATCAAGTTGGAAGCTCTGGCCAATCTGTATCACCAAAAATGTATTTAGCTTTAGGCATTTCTGGTGCAATTCAACATGTTGTTGGAATGAAGGGATCGAAGTACATTGTTGCAATTAACAAAGACCCTGATGCGCCAATCTTTGAAATTGCTGATTATGGGGCCGTTGGGGACCTTTTAGAAATTTTACCAAAGTTGACCGAAGCTTTTAATTAGAATTTTAAATGCTGACAGGAATTGAACGCATTGCCTTTATTGCTCTGATCATTATTTCAGTGAGTTTATCATTTGTAACATTTTCAAGAATGTTCAAGATAATTTCTCGAGGATCAGACCCGCTAAATTGGAAAACAGTTATTAAAAATTGGCCGCGTGGATTGGCTGTTTTTCTAAGTCAAAAAACTTTGTTTAAAACCCGACCTGTTGTTGGAGCTATACATACAGGTGTCGCCTGGGGGTTTACTCTATATCTGTTTGTTAATGTAGTTGATGTTTTCTACGGAATGATTCCGAATTTCAGATTTTTACCTAATAGCTTTATCGGTGATCTGTATCGATTCTTTGTGGACATTTTTAGTATTTTAGTTTTGTTTGGCGTAGTAGTATTTCTCTTCAGACGCTTTGTTGCTAAAGACAAACGTTTGGAAACCAACGATCCTGTCATGCTTAGCGAATCTGCAAAAAAAGGCATTAAAAGAGATTCTTTTATTGTGGGACTTTTTATCGTTTTACATGTCGGTTTTAGATTTATTGGCGCATCTTTTGAAATTGCTATTCATGGAAGCGATTTAAGTCAACCGGGTGCTAATGTGTTAGCTTTAGCGTGGACCAATTTGTCAAACGAAACGCTTATCATTGGAGAACATGTTAGTTGGTGGATGGCTCTTGGTTTAATTTTATTATTCACCCCTTACTTTCCTTATTCAAAGCACGCACATTTATTTATGGGCCCTTTAAACTATATGGCTGCAAAAGAAAGACGATCGCTTACTACTTTAGAAATAATGGATCTCGAAGATGAAACCATCGAACAGTTTGGAGCATCAAAGCTGGAACACCTTCCTCAAAAAGAGTTATTAGACGGATACGCATGTATAATGTGCAACAGGTGTCAAGATATTTGCCCTGCTTACCAAACGGGCAAAGAATTATCTCCCGCAGCCTTAGAAATAAATAAGCGGTATTATTACAATGAAAATATGAAAGATTTTGCTAATGGATCAGACAGCCTAGAGTCTCTATCAAAATGGATGCTCTCAGAGGAAGCTGCATGGTCTTGCACCACTTGTGGTTTTTGCATTGATGCTTGTCCAGTAGGCAATGAGCCAATGGTTGATATTTTAAGAATGAGACAAGATCTTGTATTAATGGAAAGCAAATTTCCACGTGACGCCATGGAGGTTTTTGATAAAATTGAAACGTACGGAAATCCTTGGGGTATGCCTACTCAAAATCGAGAGGATTGGACACAGGGTATGGATATTCCTGTAATGCGAGAGAAAGGATCAGCAGAATATCTCTATTGGGCAGGTTGTTCGGGAGCATATGATGACAGAGGAAAAGATATTTCACGCTCAGTAGCAAAAATAATGAAAGAGGCTAAAATTGACTTCGCTATTTTAGGCAATGAAGAAACATGCACCGGTGATTCAGCTCGACGCATTGGAAATGAATATTTGTTTCAAATGCAAGCCGCTCAAAACATTGAGAACTTTGAAAAATATAATGTAAAAAAAATCATAACCCAATGTCCGCACTGCTTAACTACTTTGAAAAATGATTATGCTGAAATAGGGGTAGAGCTAGAGGTCATTCATCATTCAGAATTGATTGCGGATTTGATTAAAAACGAAAAAATACAACCTGAAGCCACAATTGAAGATGACATAACTTTTCATGATGCATGCTATGTTGGGCGCCATCACGGAGAATATGACGCGCCGAGGCAAATTTTACAATCCGTTTTAAAAGATTCTTCTTCACTTAAAGAAATGCCTAGAAATAAAGAACAAAGCTTTTGTTGTGGCGCTGGAGGTGGTAACATGTGGTACGAGATAAAGCAAGGTAAGCGCATAAACGTAGAACGTTTTGAAGAGGCAATCGATACAGGTGCCAAAAAAGTAGCTACGTCATGTAATTTTTGTATGATAATGATGGAGGATGGAAAAAAAGTAACCGGTCAAGACAAAAATATGGAAGTCTTTGATATTGCAGAACTCGTTGCGGAAAGAATCTAAATAATTTTCTAATGTTCTTAAAATTTAAAATTAAACGATTGATTGTCGTTAGTTTGTTTGCCTATGCCCATTCATACGCAACTGAAATAAACGCTGAAACGTTGCGACTCAAATCTTTAAAAGCGACGCGAACTGATAAAGCCCCGGTTGTGGATGGTGTTATAGATGATCTAGTGTGGTCCAATGCTCAACTTTTAGATGACTTCATCCAGTATGAGCCTTACAACCTTGTTCCTGCATCGGTCAAAACCCAAGTGCGCGTTTTGTATGATGATAATAATATTTATATCGCTTTTGAAAATTTTGATCCAGATCCAGATGGAATAATGACGAGGATGAGTAGAAGAGATGATTACGAGCAAATTGATAAAAATACTGATTGGGTTGGATTTGGTTTTGATTCTAATGATGACGATTTAACGGGTAATTGGTTTATGTTGACAGCTGCAGGGGTTCAATTAGATGTTTCCATAAACGAAACGCGTGGGTTTAGAAGTGCTTATGACATCAGCTGGAACGCAGTTTGGGATGGAGAAACTTCCATTCACTCAGAAGGATGGTCGGCTGAGATTCGTATTCCATTTAATGTATTCCAATTTTCCAAAAACAGCGAACAAGTCTGGGGTGCCACATTTCAGAGAGGTTATTTCGCCAAACAAGAGCAAATTCATTGGCCTGGAAGATCCAAAGGAGTTCGAGGTACCGTGCCATATTATGGTCAAATTTTGGGCATAAAAGACATACCCCAACCTAAGAATCTTGAAATTGTGCCTTATTTCTTGGCAGGGCAAACTCAAAGCGAAGATTTGAGTAAGGAGACCAATTTNGGACTAGATTTGAGATACAACATTAATTCTTCGNCTACCTTGAATATGGCATTTAACCCTGATTTTGGTCAAGTCGAAGCAGATCCATCTGTATTGAATTTATCTGCTTTTGAAACTCGATTAAATGAAAAAAGGCCCTTTTTTGTTCAAGGAGCTAATTTTTTTAGTAGTTGGATGAGAGTATTTAATTCAAGAAGAATAGGCCAACGACCAGGGTTCATTGAGCCAGATGCAGGAGATATTGTTGATCGCCCAAACGAAACTACAATCTTAAGTGCTGCAAAGATCTTAGGACAAACATCAACAGGAGTTAAATACGGAATCATCAACGCAGTTACGAACCAAGAGTATGCAAGTTTGGAACTAGAAAAAGATGGAAAAATAGTTAAGGAAGATTTTTTAATTGAGCCTTATTCCAATTATTTTGTTGGTAGAGTGACCAAGCCTTTTATCAATGAGTTATCAGCCATAGGCCTTATGGCAACCGATCTCAAACGCGAGGGTTATAGTGANGTTGCCACAAGCCTTAAAGGAGACTTTCTTATTAATTTGNTGGATAATAAGTTTTCTTTCACAGGTGAATATGGATCAACTATTAACAATGATAAAACTGGATTTGGTGGAAGATATCGAATCAGCTACAGGAATCCTGTCCTATGGGAGCTTGCAGCGTGGGGAGGTTTTTATGATGACAAGTGGGATGTTGGAGCCATGGGGTTTCAGCAAAAAAACAATAACTGGTATACNGGTGCACGATTATCGCTACGCACCGATCAGCCAAGANGCGTTTTCCTTAATCAAGAATTAAATTTTAGGCAATGGATATCAGGTAGACATAATGGATTTATTACGAGAAATAATTTTGAAATTGAAAATGATAATCAAATTTCCAACTTTTGGAGATTTGGATTTCAAATACAATTAAATCCTCAAACCTATGTTGATGATGATATTTATAGAGATTCTCGAGCTGTTTTAATTAAAGACGAAGCTTGGCAGGAGTATAACGTTTGGGTATCTACTGATACCAGAAAAAAATATGTCATTAGGCCATGGTACAAAATCAACAAAGGTGATGGCATTGATAATATCTATCGTGACGATCAAATTGAATATGGAATTGATTTGACACTAAAGCCTACAAACAATATAAATTTTTCTATTAATTCTTCGATCGAAAATAGAACGGGCTTTATGCAGTGGGTGGATATTATTGATAGCCAAAACGGTAAGTTTGAAGATTCAAATGGTCGATATGANATAATNTATGCAAAAACAAAAAGAGACCAGATTAATCACAAAGTTAGATTAAATGTTACATTTAATCCAAAAATGACCTTTGAAGCTTTTTATCAACNATTCAATGTGGACATGAATTATGAAGATTATTACAGATTAAATCAGAAGGAAACTTTTAGAACAAGCTCATTCAATTATGAGGGCAACGAAAGTTTCCAAATTGAAAACCAAAGAGGTACTTTTGTATTCAGATGGGAATTTCGCCCAGGGAGTTTGATTTATTTAGTTTATAATTTGAATGACAACAATTATTTTTCAGATGAGGACAATGAGTGGGANGATGAAAGATCAAATTCACTTTTTATGAAGTTGGATTATTTTTTACAACCNTAAACTTTACCTAACTCTCTTTCCTATAAATCTTAACTGCAGATCTAAGTTCTCCAAAGTAGATTCTTTCAGCGTGCTTGGCTAAGTGAGCGGTGATGACTAAATAAGCCCAGGTAGGAATGGGGACGTCTGTGCACCCTTTTATNAACACTCGTTTCTCAGAATAATCCGACCATTTTATTTGCTCTACTTTACTTCTGAAAGTTTTTTCTTTAAGAATACCTTCATCAAGAAAATCGTCTAAATGAATGGTCTCCATTTAGTCCAAAATTTTATCCGAGGACATGTAGACCTCTTTNTTNTCTCCCATAAAATGATGGTAATCTAAAATACCATATCCTTCAAAATGTCTGGTAGGACAGCTTTTACAAACTGGCTTNCCATCAGTTCGATGTTGAACTAAATTGAGAAGTTTTTTGTCAGTTTCAGATGCTCCTGCAACTAACTGTTCATCAGTCTCAACATACCAACGCATAGTAATTAGGTATTTATATTTTTTTGATTCACTATCCTTTTTGCTCATAATAAACTCCTAAACTTTAGAAAGATACTATCTAAACATAACCCTTAATTATGAAAAGATTTTTACAGTTTTTTTAATGCTTTTTATTAACAAATCAATATCCTGGGTATCATTATATATGTAGAAACTAGCTCGAGCTGATGAAGAGATACCTAGGGCGTTCATTATTGGTTGCGCGCAATGATGTCCTGCTCTGATACAAATATTATCGGTATCAACAAATTTGGCCAAATCATGCGAATGAATATTGTCAATATTAAAAGGGACAACAGCACCTCTCAAAGCTGGATCTCCATATAGCTTGATACCATCAATCTCTGATAGTGCTTCTAATGCATACTTAAGAAGAAAATCTTCATGCTCTTTGATTTTTTGCATGCCTATTTCACTTAAAAAATTCAATCCCTCACCCAGTCCGATTACTTGAGCAATATTAGGTGTTCCTGCTTCAAATTTCCAAGGAACCTCATTCCACGAAGATTTTTCAAGTTCAACCATGTTTATCATTTCGCCACCGCCCATGAAAGGATTCATATCCTCAAGTAGCGATTTACGTCCTATCAAAACTCCAGCACCAGTTGGGCCAATCATTTTGTGACCAGAAAATGTATAAAAGTCACAATCTATTTTACTTATATCTACTGGAAAATGAGGCGCTGCTTGGGCTCCATCAACCAAAGTAATAATATTTTTTGATTTTGCAGCATCTATAATTTCTTTAATAGGGTTTATTGTGCCAAAAACATTTGACTGATGAACCACAGCAACAATACCACTATTTTCTAATAGGGAATTAAGGTTTGTTAAATCGAGCGTACCATCTTTGTTGATAGATATATACTTGAGTGGAGAAGATGTTTTTTCAGTAACAATTTGCCAGGGGACTAAATTGCTATGATGCTCCATTTCTGTAATTAAAACACCTTTGTCTTCGTTAAGAGAGTTCATTCCCCATGAGTAGGCGACTAAATTTATAGATTCAGTGGTACCACTAGTAAAAATAATTTCATGAGTATCNGGTACATTAAAAAATTTTCTTACTATATTTCTTACACCCTCGTANTCATTAGTTGCTATATCACCAATCTCATAAAGTGCGCGATGAACATTTGCGTTATAANAAGAGTAGTANNCAGCCAAGGCATCAATGACTTTTTGAGGTTTTTGCGTAGTTGATGCAGAATCTAAATANATTAAATCCTTTTTGTTTTTATAAATAGGAAANTGATCACGTATTTCAGATACGGGAAGCATTATAGCATACCAAGCTGTANTTTGGCAGATTCATTAATCATGTCCCTGTCCCAAGGAGGGTCCCATACTAATTCAACTGTAACTTCAGCAGTACCAGGGATACCTTCAATTTTTTGTTTCACTTCTGTCGCTATCATATCTCCCATACCGCATCCAGGCGCAGTCAGTGTCATTTTGACTTCAACGTTAGTCCCTTTTTCTTTATTATCGCTCAGCTCGCAAGAATAGATCAATCCTAGATCAACAATATTTACCGGAATTTCAGGATCATAACATGTCTTCATTGCCTCCCAAACTGCATTTTCATTTGCTGTACCATCAGTTTCAACCTCTTCAAGCCATGGTTGAACCTCGGGTATTTTACCAATAGCATCAGCATCAACGCCTTCAATTCGAACTAAATTTCCTCGAACCATTATTGTATAAGATCCTCCAAGAGCCTGTGTAATATGCCCCTCTTCACCCTTTTTTAAAGTTATTTTATTGCCAAAAGGGATAAGGGTAGCTTCACAGTCTCGCTCNATAGTTACCTGTTCATCAATATCTGAATACATTTAAATCAAAAGCTCCTTTTGAATCTTATTGATTGCATTACTAAATCCATTGGTTCTTTGACTGCTTATTGCACGGTCAAGCCCAACAGATTCAAGAAAATCCTTTCCATCAATTGCTAAAATTTCTTTTGCTGTATGACCATTAAATGATCGCTCAATTAGTGAAAGTAAACCTTTCACAATCATAGCATCNGAATCGGTTTTAAAGAAAAAATTATCTTGTCTCATCTCGCCGGTTACCCAAGCTTGAGACGTACATCCATGAATACGATTTTTCTCACATTGATTTTCAGCGCTAAGACCTTCGGAGTTTTTAGCTAAATCAACTAAATAAACGTATTTATCTCTNGGGTCTGAAAAGATAGAAAATTCTTCTTTAATTGATTGAAGTTTTTCTGGTATGGTAGTCATGACAGTAAAAAATTTTCAATTTGCTTTGTTATCAAAAAATCAACATAAGACTTGGCTTCTGTTTGTTGAATTTTTTCAACAATATCAGAAACAAAACCTTTCATAATTAACTGATTGGCTTTTGCTTTACTCAGTCCGCGTGATTGAAGGTAAAAAAGAGCTTCAATATCTATCTGTCCAGTNGTTGATCCGTGAGAGCATTTGACATCTTCAGCATATATTTCTAGCTGAGGATTAGAGTTCATAATAGCCGATGGACTTAAAAGAAGATTTTTATTAGACTGATTAGCGTTGGTTGAATGAGTATTTTCATCAACAATTACCTTACCATTAAAAACTCCTGATGCNCTATCCGAAAGAATATATTTAAAGAGTTGATCGCTTTGACATGCGCTGCTGGAATGATTAACGACTACATTCTGATCGTGATGTTGATTTTTCTTTGCTACGCATAAGCCATTGATACTGGTATCTGCTCCTTGCGCATTCAAATTCAAATTAATATCATTTCGACAAACAAGTGACCCGCTTGAAATGAAATTGCTTCGAAGCAAGGCATCNGCTTTTAGATTATAATTCGTAAATCCTACATGGTGCGATTTTTCATACTCCTCTTGAATTCTAACGTGATCAAGACAAGCGTTATCCTCCAAAGTAATTTGAGTTACTGCGTTAGTAAAATATGCAGTTTCTGTCTCTCCAATGTAGTGTTCAATNATAGTCGCATTCGAATTTGNGCCAATATGAATATCAAACCTTGGATGATTCATNAGCTTATCAGTTGTTTTAGTTGTGAGATAAATTATTTGAAGAGGTTTGTCAATAGTAGCATTTTNAGCGATACTGATTGGCAGCCCAGAATTCATCATTGATGTATTGAGAGCTAGAAAAGGATTTGTTTTGCTTGTCCATTGTAATAATTGATTATCAATCAAGAAAGCTTCGGGGTTAGAATTTAAATAGTCGTTTCCAGATGAAATGACTATTTCCTCAGGTAGCTGAGAAAGCTGAGATTGATAGTGTCCATTTATGAAAAAAAGTAAATAACAATTTGAAAATTTTGCTGGAATTTTTTTTGGTATTGATGGAAGATCAATATCTTTGGTTATTCGAAATTTTTCTTTGTTTAAAACAGAAAAATCAGTGAACTGCCATTCTTCCCATTTTTTTGTTGGAAGACCTGTTTTAATAAACCTCTCAAAAGCTTGAGTTCTTAGCGTGCGAAGCCTGCTATCCGTAGTAGGATTATAGTCAAGTAAGTTTGAAAATTGTTTTTCAAAATTGATCATTTTTCGAGCCAGGAATATCCTTTTTGTTCAATCTCATGAGCTAAATCCATATTACCAGATCTCACAATTTTTCCATCAATCAAAACATGAACTTTATCAGGCTTCATGTAGTCAAGCAATCTTTGGTAATGTGTAATTGCGATGAAAGATCGTTGATCATTNCGATAATCGTTTACACCTTTTGCAACAATTTTAAGTGCGTCAATATCTAAACCTGAATCTGTTTCATCAAGAATAGACAACTTTGGTTCTAAAGTGAGCATTTGTAAAATTTCGTTTCGTTTCTTTTCTCCCCCAGAGAAACCATCATTGACAGCTCGNCTTAAATATTTTTCATCCATATTCACCAATTTTAATTTTTCGCGAATAAGCCGCATAAAATCAGCAGCGTTGATTTCATCCAAGCCATTGTGTTTTAGCTTAGCATTAAGCGCCGCTTTCAAGAAATAAGTGTTGTTGACACCTGGAATTACGACAGGATATTGAAAGGACATGAATATTCCTTCCAAAGCACGCTCCTCTGGTGATAAGTCTANAATATTACTGTCGTTAAAAAAAATNTCACCTGAANTTATTTCGTAATCCTCGCGTCCTGCTAGGATGTTTGCTAGTGTGCTTTTTCCTGACCCATTTCTGCCCATAACTGCATGGAGTTCACCTTGCCCAACGCTAAGTGAAATACCATTTAAGATGGTTTTNCCATTNACGCTTGCATGAAGATTTTTTATATCAAGCATATTGTAGCTNACCTAAAAGTTTCATCAACCGACAGCACCCTCAAGACTAACTTCCATTAATTTTTGAGCTTCAACAGCGAATTCCATGGGTAATTCATTAAATACTTCTTTGCAAAAACCGTTGACAATCATCGAGACCGCATCTTCAGTTGACACCCCTCTTTGATTGCAATAAAAGAGTTGATCTTCACCAATTCTCGATGTTGACGCCTCGTGCTCCATTTGCGCTGAGGGATTTCTAACATCAATGTAAGGAAACGTATGAGCTCCACAATCTTCACCGATCAAAATCGAATCGCATTGCGAATAATTTCTGGCATTTTCCGCACCCTTCATAATCTTGACTCCACCTCTATAAGTATTTTGCCCTTTGCCAGCAGAGATTCCTTTGGAAATAATTGTACTCTTAGTATTTTTTCCAAGATGAATCATTTTGGTTCCTGTATCAGCTTGTTGAAAATTGTTTGACAGCGCAACTGAATAAAATTCTCCCACAGAATTATCGCCTTTTAATATACAGCTCGGATATTTCCACGTTAGAGCAGAACCTGTCTCTACTTGAGTCCAGGAAATTTTAGAATTTTTTCCTAAACAATTGCCTCTCTTTGTTACAAAATTATAAATACCGCCCTTTCCAGTCTTTGGATCCCCAGGGTACCAATTTTGGACGGTTGAATATTTTATCTCAGCGTTATCATGAGTTACGAGCTCAACAACAGCAGCGTGGAGCTGATTTTCATCTCGCATTGGTGCTGTACACCCTTCAAGGTAACTAACATGACTATCATCATCAGCTATGATTAGGGTTCTCTCAAATTGCCCTGTGTTTGCAGCATTAATCCTAAAATATGTTGAAAGTTCCATTGGGCAACGAACCCCTTTGGGTATGTAAACAAAACTACCATCGCTGAACACAGCTGAATTGAGAGCGGCAAAATANTTNTCAGAAACNGGAATAACTTTTCCAATGTATTTTTTGACAAGGTCAGGATGATTTTGNACCGCTTCTGAAAANGAACAAAATATGACTCCATGTTTCTCTAGNTCTTCCTTGAATGTTGTGGTAACAGATACACTNTCAAAAACGGCGTCAACAGCAACATTTGATAGCATTTTTTGCTCTTCTAAAGGAATGCCGAGCTTNTCATAAGTNTTNAGTAATTCAGGATCAACTTCGTCTANGCTTTTCAACTTTTTTTTCTTTTTTGGTGCAGAAAAATAAGATATTGACTGAAGGTCGATAGCTGGATACTTTAATTTTGACCAATTTGGTTCCTTCATTTTAAGCCATTTCTTGTATGCTTCAAGTCTCCATTCCAAAAGCCACGTCGGTTCATCTTTTTTTGCTGAAATAAATCTTATGACATCTTCATTGAGTCCAGGAGGCAGAGTATCCTGATCGATATCAGTCACAAAACCGTATTCATATTCCTTTTCAATTGCCGAATCAATGATTTGTTGATTTTTACTCATTTAATTGTCCTTAAGCTGAGAACGAAGTTCCACAACCACAGGTCCTTTCTGCGTTAGGGTTAACAATTTTAAATCCACCATTGAGTATGTCATTTGAAAAGTCGATTTGCACCCCTTTTAAGTAAAGATAGCTTTTTAAATCGCAAAAAATCTTCATCCCTTGGCTCTCAAATACCTTATCGAATTCTTTTTCACTTTTTTCGAATGACATATTATAATTCAAGCCAGAACATCCCCCTGTAGTCACTTCCATCCGAAGGCCAAAACCTTTTTTTCCATCCGCCTCCATTACCGCTCTGAGTCGTTCAGCAGCTTTTTCTGTCATAGCAATACCGGCGTCAAAGACTTCTTGTGTTTTATCTATTGAGGTCATTATTCCCACTCCTCATTAATTGTGATGTGTTCATGATTTTCTAGTTTTTGAACACCAAGGCCAAGTTTTTTCTTAGCTTCTTCCGTCATCATTTTTGGATCCCATGGTGGGTCAAACGTAACTTGAACAAAGGCTTGATTGACTTCATCGAGCGCTTCAAGTTTGGAACGAATGTCTTGGGCAATTTGATCCCCCATAGTGCAACCAGGTGTTGTAAGAGACATTACAATATTAATGTCAGATTTATTTTCATCATAAGCTTCTTGAATTTGTATGTCATAAATAAGCCCTAGGTTCCATAAATCTACAGGAAGCTCAGGATCATAGCATTGTTTTAGTATTTCTACAACTTTTGTTTCTTCTATTTTTATCATCACTGCGTAATCTCCTGAAGTGAAGTTTTTGAAAATAAATCCCGCATGTTTTGATTAATTCTTTGAATTGGAGTCAAAATATTGCAAGCTTTTAGCTGATTGCAATCGGAGTTGAAGTAGCAATCCATCAGACCAAGAGGGCCTTCAATTTTTTCAAAGAAGTCTTTGAGGGAAATTTCGTTTAGGTTAGCTGATATTTTGTATCCACCATTTGGACCTTTTACGGCGCTAATGAGCCCCTCCCGACCCATTTGCTGTAATATTTTTGCTAAAAGCTGATGAGGAATACCATAAGTGGTTGCGATTTCTTTCGTACTAGCAACAGTACCGCTGGAATTGTTTTGTATGTGACGAAGCGCAATAAGCGCGTATTCAACTTTGCGAGTTATTTTTAACATATTTTAGCTTTCGAAGCGTGGGAATTTAGTAACGGCATTACGCTCTTTCAACATCTATATACGATAATTTTAGTCGTATATAAAACTATGTTACTATTATTGCGTCTTTTTTCTGAGTGGTAAACTGACCAATCACGGATGCTTGAATCTTTGATTTTGAATTAAATGATTCGAGATAATTTTTTGCCTCCTCCTTTGGAAGCGCAATCAGCAACCCTCCCGATGTTTGAGCGTCCGCAACCATTAACTGCTTTGTTGTGGAAATATCTTCAGAAAAACTTGTAAAACCTTTTGCATGTTTGAGATTTCTTTTTGTTCCACCAGGAACAATACCCTTTGAAGCTAGCTGTTCAGCGCCTTCCAAAAAAAAGATACTATTGTTATCAAGTATGCAAGAAACATTACTGGCTTGACAAACCTCTTTAAGATGTCCAAGAAGCCCAAAACCAGTTACATCTGTTGCCGCGTGAACTTCATATTTTTTCATTTCATTAGCTGCCAGTTTGTTTAGGGTTGACATAGATTCGACGGCTGTATCTATTACTGGATCACTACACAAGCCTTTCTTTATGGCTGTTGAAATAATTCCGGTACCTAAGGGCTTAGTTAGGATTAAAGCATCGCCAGGCTGAGCTCCAGTATTTCTAATGAGATCAATCTCATTAACTTCTCCAGAAACTACCAATCCATATTTGGGTTCGTTATCATCTATTGAATGCCCACCTAAAATTGGAATACCAGCCTCTGCTGCTTTATCAGCGCCACCTTCAAGGATCAAATTTGCCATTTTCAACGGAAGTTGTTTTACCGGGAAGGCAAAAATATTTAGAGCGAAAGTTGGAGTTGCTCCCATTGCGTAGATATCGGATAAAGAATTTGCAGCCGCAATTTGACCAAACTGATAGGGGTCGTCCACGATTGGAGTAAAAAAATCTACTGTCTGAACTAAAAGATTTTCACCATCTAATCGTACGACGGCTGCGTCATCATTTGTATTAAAACCAACTAAGACTTTATCGTTGTTTATGGATTTAAAATTACTCAGAACCTGAGCAAGGTCATCAGGACCAATTTTACAAGCTCATCCAGCGCCGTGGGAAAACTCTGTTAGTTTAATTTTGTTGTATTTAGTCATATATCGAATTTAAGAATGGCCATGGGCGTTTAAGAAAAAGTTATTGAAAAAACTTAACAATACACTGTTAAAAGAGTATTTAGATAATTAATTTCTATTAAGTTTATTAATAACAAATCATTTATTTAATTATTTTTGTTATAAAAAATACGTTTCATATTTCAACATATTTATTAAAGAATTAAAATATTTATGAGTAAGAAAACACAAGAGCTTCAAGAAGCAGTAATACGATTTGCTGGGGATTCTGGTGATGGTATGCAATTAACTGGAGGTCGGTTCACAGAAACGACTGGAGTCTTTGGTAATGACTTAAGCACCTTTCCAGACTTTCCTGCNGAAATAAGAGCGCCAGCAGGNTCCTTAGCAGGAGTCAGTGCATTNCAAATCAAATTCAGTTCNAAGGACATTCATACNCCCGGNGATTCCCCAAATGTNTTAGTAGCAATGAACCCTGCAGCGTTGAAGATGCATCAATCGGATGTTTCTCCAGGTGGAATAATAATTTGTAATGAAAATGCATTTAGTCCTAAAAATTTGAAGCTAGCAGGGTATGAAACCAACCCACTTGAAGACAAAACGCTNGAAGATTATTACACTGTCTACAGTATTGAGATGGGGAAAATGGTTTCTCTTGCATGTGAAGATCTTAACTTACCATCAAAAATTGTTGAAAGAACAAAAAACTTTTTTGCGCTCGGGCTTTTATTTTGGATATATGACAGACCAACTCAACCCACTAAAGACTGGTTAGCTGTGAAGTTTGCTAAGAAACCAGAAATAATTGAGGCTAACATTCGCGCAATGGATGCGGGTTATAACTTTGGAGATACAACTGAGATTTTCACAACCCGATATACTGTAAACAAGGCAAAGCTTCCTAAAGGTAAGTATAGAAATGTTGTAGGAAATTATGCCTTGTCTTTAGGCTTGGCTGCAGCAGCAGAAAAGTCTGAACTTGAGATTTTTTTAGGCAGCTATCCAATCACTCCAGCTAGCGATATTTTGCATACATTGTCTGCGTGGAAACATTTGGGCATCAAAACATTTCAGGCGGAAGACGAAATAGCAGGAATAACTTCATCTCTTGGTGCAGCATTTTCTGGTGATTTGGCTATAACCACAACTTCTGGCCCTGGTATTGCGCTAAAAGGAGAAGCCTTAGGGCTTGCCGTAATTGCTGAATTACCAATGGTAATTATTAATGTTCAGCGCGGCGGCCCCAGCACTGGTNTACCCACAAAAACTGAACAATCCGATCTTCTTCAAGCATTGTATGGTAGAAANGGAGAAGCACCCATGCCCGTTCTTGCCTCATCAACACCTGGNGATTGTTTTTATGTGGCATATGAAGCTTGTAGAATAGCGATAAAATATATGACTCCTGTGATGTTGCTGACGGATGGCTATTTGGCCAATGGTTCAGAGCCTTGGCAAGTTCCAAAAGTTAAAGATTTGCCTGATATTGATTTAAAGTTTGCTGATAAAAATATTAAAGTTGATGATCAGTANATGCCCTACTTAAGAGAAAAGTCTACGCTTGCCAGACCTTGGGCTATACCAGGCACCCCTGGATTAGAACATCGTATTGGAGGTCTTGAAAAAGAGGACGTCACAGGAAATGTTAGCTACGATCCTGAAAATCACCACCATATGGTTGCAACCCGCGCACAAAAAGTTGCNAATATTTCACAGGAAATCGANAAAACAGANATTTTTGGTGAAAAAAGTGGAGATCTTTTAATACTTGCNTGGGGCGGCACTATGGGCGCGTGTCGATCAGCAGCAGAATCTCTTGTTAAAGATGGATTTAAAATTGGCCATGTCCATTTAAGATGGATCAATCCTTTGCCAGACGATTTAGGTGAAATTTGCATAAAATTTAAAAAAGTTTTAATCCCTGAAATCAATTCAGGGCAGTTAATNAAANTAATTAGATCAGAATACCTTGTTGACGCTAAAGGACTTAATCAAGTTTATGGAAAGCCAATAAGTGCATCAGACATTTACAATACAGTTAAAGAAATGATAGGTTGAATATTATGCCAGGATCAAAAACAAAACCAACCATGAAACAAANCTCAGAAGAATTACTTGCAACAGTAGTTAATNAGGCGCTNGATGGTAATGATGGGCCGTTAAATGCCTTAGAGGATAAAGTCGTCAAAGCCAGGGCTAAGGCGTTAATTGTTAAAATTAACAAAGGAATTGCCGAACGACCAGAAATGCCCACAAACATCACACAAACCGAAACCGCAATATCAAAACCATCTGCCTATACCCGAAAAGATTTTACATCTGATCAAGCAGTNAGATGGTGCCCGGGTTGTGGAGACTATGCTATTCTTGCTCAAACACAGAAAGTTTTTCCCGATTTGGGAAGAAAAAAAGAGGAGTTTGTATTTATTTCTGGGATTGGCTGTTCAAGTAGATTTCCTTATTATATGGATACGTACGGATTTCACACCATACATGGTAGAGCTCCGGCAATTGCAAGTGGTGTTAAAATAGCTAAGCCAGAATTATCTGTTTGGGTGGTTACTGGGGATGGCGATGGACTTTCCATTGGTGGCAACCATACGATTCATATGCTGAGAAGAAATTTGGATTTGAATGTGATGTTATTTAATAATCGAATATATGGTTTAACGAAGGGGCAATATTCACCAACATCGGAAGTGGGCAAGGTAACCAAATCAACACCAATGGGTTCCCTTGACATACCTTTCAACCCGCTATCGCTTGCGTTGGGAGCGGGATCAACATTTGTTGCACGAACTATTGACAAAGAAACCAAGCATCTTCAAACCATGATTAAAGATTCTTATGAACACAAGGGCACCTCATTTTTAGAAATTTACCAGAATTGCAATATTTTTAATGATGGCGCATTTTCTCCTTTAACTGACCGCGAAACGAAGTTAGATAATGTGTTATTACTTGAAAATGGCAAGCCTCTAGTGTTTGGACAAGGTCAATCAAAAGGGATTCGATTGGATGGCAATAAGCCTGAAATAGTTGAACTTGGCAAGAAGTGGAGTGAGAGTGATTTATTAGTGCATGATTCTTCTGATTATGTAATCGCATCTATGCTTGCAAACATGACCTACTCGCCTGACTTTCCAGATCCTGTTGGGATATTTTACAAAATTGATGCACCAACATACGAAGATTTAGTCGCAGACCAGATCAAAACTGCAACCAAATCAAAACCTAAATCTTCTGTTCAGCAAATTCTAGATTCTGGCGACACTTGGGTAGTTAAGTAATCAAAAGCTTTGAGTAAAAGGCAAGAAAAAGATAGTATGGGGCATATTGATGTCCCTGAAAATAAATACTATGGAGCGCAGACTCAGCGTTCATTGCAAAACTTTGAAATTGGCGGCGAAACGTTTCAAAGAGAGTTCATCAGAGCATATGGAATTTTAAAAAAAGCAGCAGCAACTGTGAATTTTTCAAAGGGACGTCTTGAAAAAGATGTTGCCGATGCTATTTTGCAATCCACAGATCAGGTTATTAACGGTGACCTTGACGATCATTTTCCTTTGGTTGTTTGGCAAACAGGATCCGGAACTCAATCTAATATGAATTTTAATGAAGTGATTGCGAATAGAGCCATTGAAATTCTAGGGGGTGAGCTCGGTTCAAAAAGTCCTGTCCATCCTAATGACCATGTAAATATGTCCCAATCAACAAACGATACATTTCCAACAGCCATCAATATTGCGGCTTGTGAATTAACCACAAATGAGCTAATCCCTTCCTTAAAAAAGCTTTATAAATCCCTTGAACAAAAATCCAAGGAATTTGATCTAATTATTAAATTAGGGCGCACTCATCTGCAGGATGCTACTCCGTTAAGTCTGGGCCAAGAATTTTCAGGATTTTCCTCAGCAATAAAGCATAGTATTGAGAGAGTTGAGGGATCCTTGCAGCACTGCTTTCATTTACCAATGGGAGGTACAGCTGTTGGAACTGGTATTAATTCATTCGAGGGTTTTGCCGAATTAGCAGCTGAAAGTATAGCCTCAATTACAAAGCTGCCGTTTGTTACTGCACCCAATAAATTTGAGGGACTTGCAGGTCAAGATTGTATCGTTGAGCTCTCTGGGTCTTTAAAAACACTCTCTGGTTCACTTTTTAAAATTGCAAATGATATTAGATGGTTGTCTAGCGGTCCTCGCTCTGGAATCGGTGAAATTATTATTCCTTCGAATGAGCCAGGATCATCAATCATGCCTGGTAAAGTTAATCCAACTCAGTGTGAAGCCATGACGATGGTTTGCTCGCAAGTAATGGGTAACGATCTTACAATTTCGATATCGGGAGCAAGTGGAAATTTTGAACTCAATGTTTTTCGTCCCGTCATTGCTTATAATATCATCCAATCGTTACGTCTTTTGACAGATGCATGTAATTCTTTTAGAAAGAATTGCGTTGAAGGTATTTTACCCAACAAAGAAAGAATCGAGAGCAACCTCTACAATTCTTTGATGCTTGTTACAGCGTTGAATCCCCATATAGGTTACGATAAATCAGCAGAGGTGGCTAAAAAAGCTCATCAAGAAAATATATCGCTTAAGGAAGCGATTGTTTCTCTAGGATACATGTCGGAGGAAGAATTTAATTCTCTAGTAGATCCTAAAAAAATGATATACCCTTCAAAGTTATAAGTACGCTAAAATTTTATCAAAACTTTGAGCAATCATTGGTAGAATGTTTATGTACATTTTTCAAAAAATAAAGTGATTTCTTTTAATCAGATCTTGAAATATTTCAAAAGCGCTATGATTGTTGCTATTATTGGCGCTTTGGCAGTTGTAGCATTTATTTTTCAGCTGGCTCAAAACCTTCCTTCTTTAGATCAGTTAGAAAATTATGACCCCGATTTAATTACTCGTATATATTCTTCAGATGGAGAGGTGTTAGACGAGCTTTTTTTTGAAAAAAGAATATTCGTAAGCCTTGACCAGATACCAAACAATATGAAAAATGCCGTCATTGCATCTGAGGACAGAAGGTTTTATGATCATTGGGGTATTGATTCAAAAAGTATTTTACGTGCAGTAGTCGTAAACATAATAAATCTTGGATATGAGCAAGGTTTCAGTTCTTTAACGCAACAAGTTGCGAGAACTTTGTACGATACCATTGGTTTCAAAAAAACAATCACCCGAAAGATTAAAGAAATCATTACTGCAATTCAAATAGAGCGCACATATACTAAAGACGAAATTCTTGAGATGTATCTAAATAATGTCCATTTCGGTCACGGCACGTATGGTATTCAGGTTGCAGCAAAAAGGTATTTTCAAAAAGATGTTTCACTGATGACTCTTGGAGAAAGCGCAATGCTTGTAGGTATTTTACCAGCCCCAGCAAGATTTTCTCCAATTACTCATCCTGAAAGAGCTCATTATAAACGAAACGTGGTGTTGCGAGTGATGCGTGATGAAAAGTTTATTACCAAGGAAATGTTTTTGGAGGCTCGAGCAATTGAGCGTGAAAACGTATCCATAGATCAGGTAAAAGGAGTTGCCCCCTACTTCACAGAATATATTAGACGAACAATGGAAAAAGAGGATGATAGATTGGGAGTAAACATTTACCGAGATGGATTGAAAATTTATACTACTCTAGATACAAGATTACAGACAGTGGCTGAAAAATCGTTGAACGATGCAATTAAAAACAATCAAGATAAACTTAATGCAAGACTATTTAGTAACGAAGAAGAGTTTTCCCAACTTGCCTATCTCGGAATCTTCCCTGAAGATACTGTTAAAATGATGATGCAAGGTGATTCAGCCTTGTACAAAGATTTAAGAAATAAACTTTTGGTTCAAGGAGCATTTGTTGCTTTAGATCCAAACTCTGGAGCGATACTTGCAATGGTTGGAGGAAGGCCCGATTATCACGACCAATATAATAGGGCCGTACAAGCAAAGCGCCAGCCCGGCTCAGTATTTAAACCAATTGTTTACACCACGGCTATTGATAACGGCTATCCCGTATCAAAACAACTTTTAAATCAACCGCTAGTTTTGAGAGTTCTCAACTCGGAGGGTGAATGGGAAAAGTGGATGCCGAGAAATTACGATGGCTCTACTAGCGGGCTTACCTCTTTACGGGAAGGTATTAGAAAATCTGTAAATTTAGTAGCTGTACGGATAGTTAAGGAACTAGTTCCTGCTTCCGAGGTTACTTCAACCGCTAGTAGAATGGGTATAACTACAGAAATTAGAGCTGTTGATGCTATCGCCCTTGGAACGTCGGAAGTATATCTGCTCGATATGGTCAATGCATATTCCGCATTTTCAAACAAAGGGTTNCTGAACCAGCCTTTTGGCATAACTCGCGTTGAGGATCGATATGGTAATATTATAAAAGAATATTTCCCCATTCGTGAGGAAGTTCTGCGTGAGGAATCAGCGTATGTGATGACATCCATGCTTCAAACGGTTCTTGATAAAGGCACTGGTGGAAGCGCAAGATGGAAATATAATTTTTATCATCCAGCTGGAGGNAAAACAGGAACAACTCAAAATTGGACCGATGCATGGTTTGTAGGGTTTTCCAAACAAATAGCTGCAGGTGTTTGGATGGGTGTTGATGATCCGCGTGTAAGTCTAGGCGAAGGTCAAGACGGTTCCAAAGCTGCTCTGCCTGCTTGGGCAAGTTTTATGGCGGAAGCCCACGACACACTTGGATACAAACGCATTAGTTTCGATAGACCGGATGGAGTCATTGACTTCGTAATATGCTCGACAACAAAAGAAAAACCCACAAACTTGTGTCCTGTCGAAACTGAAATATTTATAAGCGGAACTGAGCCTTCACAGGTATGCAAAACGCACCGTATGAACTGATATTAGATTATCAGTTTCGGTCTTTTTACCTTTTTGTCAGAAAGGTGAAATGTTTTTTCAATTAGGTCTACAGCTTTCTTTAATNTTGNTTCATTTGACCCAAAACATTTAAAAACTNGNTCTCCTTTCTTGACTTTTTCACCAATTTTGAAGAAAAATTCTACGCCGGCAGAATTATCTAATTTGTCTNTNCTTTTTTTTCTACCGCAGCCCAACTCTACAAGCGCCCAACCTATAGCTGTTGTATCATATGATTTAAGATAGCCGTCACATTTGCTCTTTATATTATNNGAAAAAGATGGATTGTTAATATTATGTCCATGGTCNAGCTGACCTGATTGATTTTTTACCATCTCCTCAAATTTTTTCAGCGCGCTACCACTTCTAATATTTTCTTTTTGAATTTGAATGGCTTGATCAGACGAATCAACTACTCCCGCCTGAAGCATTATTTTGCTTCCAAGTTTGTAAACAACATCCATTAAATCTTCATCGCCCAATCCATTCAAGGCGTTAATTGATTCATTAACCTCGCACCACATCCCAGCTGTTTTTCCTANCGGTTGATCCATATTTGAAAATATTACTTCNGTTGATACACCCAATGCCNTGCCTACATCAATAAGTGCGGATGCTAATCGTTTTCCATCGCGCAAACTTGACATAAAAGCACCATTTCCAATTTTAATATCTAAAACTAGACCGCTTATACCTTCAGCTATTTTCTTACTCATGATTGACCCACAGATTAATGGTATGGAGTCAATAGTGTCCGTAACATCGCGCAGAGCATATATTTTTTTATCAGCTGGACAAATTGAATCAGTTTGCGACATAATGCAAATACCTGTCTTCTCAGAATACTGTTTGAACTGTTGGAGCGAAAGATTGGTCTTAAAACCTGGAATCGTTTCAAGCTTATCTATTGTACCTCCTGTGTGACCAAGACTTCTACCTGCAAGCATTGGAATTGTTACTCCTACCGATGCCATCAAAGGGCCTAGAACTAACGAAACTTTATCACCAACGCCTCCAGTAGAGTGCTTATCAGCAACATAAGATGATATATGTGAAAAATCTATTTTTTCACCTGAGCGAATCATTGCTTTCGTAAGCGAGATCGTTTCTTCCATATTCATCCCATTTTNTTTGACNGCTATCAAAAAGTCTGTCATCAATTCATCGTCAATACGATTATTTGAGTACGAACTAACTATGAAATCAATATCTTTNTAACTAAGCGAACTTTGATTTTGCTTAGCTTTAATTATTGTTATTGGATTCATTTTTTTTCAGTATTTTTTTAAAAAAACTAAAATTGAATCTTAATGGAGCTTGTTCGCGAATGGTGTGAAGTATTAGATACATGGATATAATAAAAAGAATTACATTTGGTGACCACACGCCTACAATAGGAGTTACATAATTTCGGTCTGCAAGNTCTTCCCCTCCTATCATTANAATGTAATAGGTTAGAAAAAATCCAAAGGATAATCCAACTGCGATGGTGAAACCACCTTTTCTAAATATTACTCCTAAAGACGCACCTGTTATCACAAAGAGAATGCACGCAACAGGTAGAGAAAATTTCTTATGAAGTTCAACAATATATTTGTTACTAGATTTTGTGTAACTCCTGAGCAGGTTGTATTCATTTCGAAGCTGGCGCTCAACAATGTTGATATCTCTTTCTTTTTTATATTTTTGATCGACAGTGAATGAAGAGTCTCTACTGTAAACATCCTTAAAGTTAAAAAGCGCAGCTTGCGAGCTTTCGAAATCTGNTGGAACAATGCTATCTAAACCTGTGCGATTAAAAGCCCGACCAATGCGAGATTTAACAATATCAATTCTTTTTAAAATACCTTCCTGCTTTGCTAAAATCATAGCAACTGTCATTTCTCTGTCAGATCTGCTTGTTGTGTCTCTTCTGTTTAGAAAAAGATCATCTGCAGCAATGGTAATTTTGTGTTTTTCAAATTCAATTCGTCTATAATTTCCATAATCCCGAGTATCAAGTTCGTGGATTTCGCCATCATACATATCAAGCACTATTGCATCATCAATAGTTGATAATTCACCTGTCTTTGAATAAATGCTAGTTTGAGTCTCACCAAGTCCCTTGCTAAATATTCTAACATCTTTCAGTGTGTCGCCTTCTTTGTCTCTAATGATCATGCTATAGCTTGGAAGATCATCCATAAAATATCCAGGTTCAATGTTTAGATCGGGTCGTTTTCGATAAATATCACCTGAGAGCATACGTGCTTTAAAATTCATCTCAGGCATCACAAAAGCATTAAAAAACATCAGAATTACTGATACCGTTATTCCAAATAGGACNGCAGGCCTAATTATCGTATTGAAACTTATTCCAGAAGCTCGCATCGCTGTAATTTCATTATCTTCAGAAAATTGCCCAAATGACATTAACGCGGCTACTAAAACAGCCATAGGTACAGACAACGCAGTTATCCAGCCTAAATTCAAAAAGAGATATTCAAAAATTGTTCCAATATCTAACCCTTTTCCAATGAACCTATCAATAGCTCTCAACAGAAATTGAGTAAAAAGAACAAAAACAATTATTAGCAATGAGAAGATAAACGGCATTAAAAGCTGTTTAAGTATGTATCTGGTGAGCAGTCGCATGTACAAAATTACAACATTATAATTAAAATT
This sequence comes from Fidelibacterota bacterium, assembly GCA_002724735.1. Lineage (GTDB taxonomy): Bacteria > Fidelibacterota > Marinisomatia > Marinisomatales > TCS55 > TMED108. The sequence continues at coordinate 30,819 of PBPT01000018.1, forward strand.
AGTTCCAACGCAGAGTTTTAGATAAAAAAAAAAAATTCTTTTTTACAAGTAGGTCCAATGACACTAATTTAGCCGGCTTCAATAAAGTGAGAAATGCAAATTTGTATGGTGGGTGTAGCTCAGCTGGTTAGAGCACCTGGTTGTGGCCCAGGAGGCCGTGGGTTCAAGTCCCATCACTCACCCAATTGAATTCAGTACATTA
>PBPT01000019.1 GCA_002724735.1 Fidelibacterota bacterium
CACCTCCATTTCTTCCAACTATAGGAAAAATATGCCCTGGTCTAGCCAAATCAGAAGGTTTAGTTCTATCACTTACTATTGTTTTAATTGTTTTGCATCGATCGGAGGCTGAAATACCAGTTGTTGTTCCCTTAACAGCATCTACACTTACAGTAAATGCAGTTTCATGTAAGCTTGTATTTCTTTGTTCCATTGGTTCAAGATCTAGTTTTTTTGCTCTAGGCTTAGAAACAGAAATACAAATTAATCCTCTACCCTCTTTAGCCATAAAGTTGATGTTCGCAGAGCTTACTGCATCAGATGCCATTACTAAATCACCTTCATTTTCTCTATCTTCATTATCAAGAACGACGACCATTCCACCTTTCTTAATTTCTTTTATAGCAGAGGAAATTGAATGAAATTTCATTTTATATGCCCCAAGAAGTTTTCAATGTATTTTCCTAAAATATCAACCTCAACATTAACACTATCTCCAATAGTTAAATTTCCAAAAGTAGTTAATTCAATTGTGTGAGGAATCAGAGCTACATCAAAGGAATTTTTATCTTTACTAGCTACTGTTAAGCTGACTCCATTCAGTGCGATTGAACCTTTTTCTACAATATATTTTTCAATATCATCATTCATTTTGAAAGTCCATGTAGATGATTTATCAAAATGTTTTATTTTCAGAATTTTTGTTACACAATCAACATGTCCTTGAACGAAATGACCTCCCATTCTTGTTGAAGGTAATAATGCTCGTTCTAAATTGAGCTCATCCTTTTCTTTCCAAAATTCTGCTGTAGTTCTATCTAAAGTTTCATTGACCAATTGAACTTCAAATGAATTTTTATCAGTTCTTACTACTGTCAAACATACACCATTACAAGAAACACTATCATTGATGGACACTTCAAAAGAATTATTATGATTCAAACGTAAAATCATTCCGTCTTCATTTNTCTGAAATGAATCAATTAATCCTTTTGTCTCTANTAATCCTGTAAACATTTTTTTTTGTAANTTATTTTTTTATCTTTGCTGAANGAAATTTTGGATACCACCTCTAAAGATGAACGAACCTTTTCAAAATTACCATTGTAAAAAGGAATACCCTCATTAAATTTTTTTGGAGAAATATACTCATGAATTTCGTCAAAATATCCACTATTGATAAATGACGTAATGGTTTTTTCTCCCCCTTCAACAAGTAAAGATTGTACATTTTCCTTAAATAAATTGTCAAGAACAATTTTGATATTATTTTCTGGATGTTTTTCATTCAATTTTTGGAAAATTAAAGGATTTTTTGTTGCAATATTCATAGATGGTGATAATGGTTTTGAAGAAAGAATTACAATACGTGGATCTTTTCCTAATCCATGTGAATCCAGTGAAGGATTATCTCTTTCTACAGTATAACGACCAACCAAAATTGCGTCGCATCCTGATCTTGTAATATGAACGTCCTTTCTAGCATCTTCTTCAGTAATCCATTTAGAGCTACCGTCTGGATGAGCTATAAATCCATCTTTAGTTCTTGCATATTTTAAAATTACATATGGTCTTTTTTTCTCAAAAAAAGTAAAAAATCTTTGATTAATTTCTTTGGCTTCCTTTTCGCTATCTCCCAACAAGACTTTAATACCAGCTTTTTTTAATTCATCTATCCCTCCCGTGGCTTTTTTATTTGGATCAGCAACAGCAATAACTACTTTTTTGAACATTCTTGATTTGATAATTGCACTTACACATGGTGGATTTTTACCAAAGTGAGCACACGGCTCTAAAGTCACATATAGATCAGCATTTTTAACAGGAGTTTTCAGTGATTCAATAGCATTTACTTCTGCATGGTTAGTTGCAAATTTTTTATGATACCCTCTGCTTATAATCTTATCATTTTTTACAATCACGCAGCCGACTAAAGGATTTGGATATACTTTATTTGGATCGGCTTTTAAAGCTTCCTCAATAGCTTGCTGCATAAAAAAGGAGTTTTGCATTGATTTAATAAATTAATTTAGAAACTGGGCTATCAAGCGATGAAAGTGATGCACGCCTTGCTCCCTAGTTGGTGAATATCTTCCGGATTTATAAAATGATGATTGGATACCTTTATTTACGTTTTCAACAATGAATTCATCCTCTCTTTCAACTTTATCAATGTCATTACCAGCACCCTTATGAAGCTTTGAGTCATCAAAAATATATGTTAAAAAAGAAACTTTAGTTTTATTAACGGATAAAGGTTTAACAATATTGATTGAGAGTCCCCAAGGATAAAAATTGAACATCATATTTGGAAAAACCCAATAATAATATGCTGCAATATTTTTACCATAATCAATATGATCTTTTGGAAAAGTAAATATTTCATTTGATTCATCTGAAAAACCGATTTGTAGATTACAATGATCATAAAGAACTGTTTTATAATTACTGTAGTCTAATACTTTATTTAATCCTTCATGAACAAAAGGAATATGAAACCCCTCCAAATAATTATCACAATAAAGTGCCCAATGGCAATTAACTAGGTAGTCTTTTGATAAATTTGGTTCATATGTAAATTGATCTAGAGGTAAAAATCCAACTCTTTCATTAATAACAGTTAATACATTTTTTATTTCGAATGAAGGATTTAATCCTGCAAATAAAAAAGATCCCCATTTTTCAAGAGGAAACCTATGTAGGTTATCATTTTTAGATGGAAAATTTTTGGTTTCTTCAAATTCAGGCATAGACTTAAAATTACCTTTTAAATCAAATGCTCTTCCATGATAACAGCAGGTTAATTTTTTAGATTTGCCAGGTCCAAGTGCAATAATGTTGCCTCTATGAGTACAAACGTTTGTAAGACAATGGACCTTACTCTCATCATCTCTAGTTACAATCACAGGCTCAGTTAAAAAACCATCAAGAATAGTATATGGCATGAATGAATTATTTAATTTTATTTGGGAATCATCACCAATGAACTGCCAAGATTTAAGAAAAATGTCATTTCTAATTTTTTCAAAAATTTTTGAATCTCTATAAAAAGAGGATGGTAAAGTTTCAGCAACAGATATATCCGAATGAATCTTAAATGATTGTGTCATATTAAAATTAATCTAAAACAAAAAACCAAATCTTAAACCCAAATGGGTCGTACCATATTTATTGGCTATGCTTGGTTCGATAAATGGTTGTCCTGCGGATGTATTATTCAAAATAAATGGCAGAGCAAATTCAATGTATGTACTAGACACTTTAAATGAATCTGTATCAATACTTGCATTAACAGCAGAGTTTCCTTCATTTGATGTTGCTTCATCTACTGCATTAAAGATATTTTTTTCGCTACTAATTCCAAGTTTTATCCTTGGAATCATGAAAAAACTTGCATTAGTCTCAATCTCCTTGTAAGCACCAAACTCAAAAGCATAGTACTTTCCATAAAAATCTTGATTTAAAAATTTTAAAGCATCACTACTATAATTTTTTGTGCCGTATCTCAAACCTAGTGATAAGTTAATTGGGAGATCTTGCTCGAAAAGAGTTTGGCTTTCATTTAAATAGTAAGTCAAACCAAATGAAAAAGTTTTATCACCAACATTAGCATTTTCAGATCTAAAATTTTCAACAAAATTAAAGTTTTCATTTTCAGAACTGGAATCTCCGTCTGGTAAATTAAAGTTATATACATCTTTTTTATTATTCAGAGAATATCCATAAGCAAGATCAATACCAACAGTGCCATTATAGATATATCCGAATCCAATTGCATTTTCATAACTATCCCTAAGAAATTTACCTTCACCAAAAAAATCAACATTTTGATCATGCTTAAATGAAACAGAAATTCCTGAAAAACCTTCTGGAACTATATGTGTCTGAGCTGATAGAAGAGAAAAGGATGCTACCAAAACTAATAATATTTTTTTCATCAGAAAAATTTACTCAATGAATGAGGTTTTTAGAATTTATTTTTTATTTTTTTCAATTAAGTCAGNAAGTTTATCAAAAATAATTTCCGTATTTCTTGGAGCTCCTATAACAATATCTCGTATGATACCATCTTCATCAACTATAAAATGTCCAGGAGATACTGGTGTAAAATCATACATTAAGGATCTAGATATTGAGCCATGTTCATAGATGAATTCTGTAGTTTCAAGGAAAGACTTGATATCAAGAACTGTATCAAAACTTAAAGCTAGAAATTGAACATCTTCGTTTTGGTATTCTCTANCTAAATTATTTAAATATGGCATTTCAATAATACACGGCCCACAATTAATATACCAAAAATTAATGACCAATAATTTACCCTTGAAATCGGCGAATGATTTTGTACTACCATCAATCATTTGTAAAAAATTTCCCTCTGGTAGTGGCTTATCTTTCCATTGATCATTAATTCTCTTATTTAAAACAGCTCCTTGACCTCCAGATCTTCTTAATCTATTTTCTTCAATAAGATTTTCAATGGTTTCATCTGGTACAAAACCTTTTAAATCTTCGTAGTTTTGAAATAAAATATATTCTGTGTTATTATTTTCATCATCAAACCTCCTTAGAGCTTGAATGTTTTCGACGTACTGAACAATACTATCTTTTTGAGCATCAGATAGTAAATTACCTTGAGCGTCTCTAAATACTATACCATTTGTTATTTTTTGTTGCTGAACAACGTTTTCTTTTTGTGACGTACCATCTAATATAGTTTTGGACACTTCAGAAGGAGCTTTATCTTGAGATGTATTTTTTTGACAAGCAGTAAAAAAAATAAAAATTAGAGTAATTTGTAAAATTCTCATTTTTGTCGATTTAAATATAATTTTAATATAAATAGAGCTGAAACAACGATACATATGACACAAAACCAAAGAAAAATTGCTTCAAAGTTTTCTTTGAGCCAAAGAGCTGTTCCAGATAATTCTTCTTTTTTAATTAAATACATAGTACTTTCGCAGGCAAATTTAAGCATAAATATGATAAAAACATTATTTACAAGTAANACAATTTTTTTAGCNGTCTTAGCAATAGGGATTATTCTCNTNNTNGTCGGTCTAACTGCAAAAAAGNCAAACNATCCNNTAGAAAAATCTAAAGCAATTGCAAGCTTTTATGATTTGAAAGCAACATCNATTGATGGTAAAGAGATTAATTTTGAACAATTCAAAGGCAAAAAAGTATTAATTGTTAATACAGCTTCTGCCTGTGGCTATACATATCAATATGAGGGCCTTCAAAAACTTCATGACTTATATGGTGAAGATGTTGCCGTGCTTGGATTTCCAGCAAATGATTTCATGTTTCAGGAAAGAGGTTCTGATTCAGATATTGCTGATTTTTGTGAAAAAAATTATGGTGTTACCTTTCAAATGTTCTCAAAAATTACAACAAGAGGTAAAAATCAAAGTCCGATTTATACTTGGCTAACTAATAAAGATTTGAATGGTTGGAATGAAAAAAAACCTACCTGGAATTTTTGCAAGTATTTAGTTAATGAGGANGGNGATTTGGTAGCGTTTTTTGATAAATCTATAAAGCCTTTATCAAAGGAAATAACTGGCTTATTATAAAGCTAATTGTCAAAAAAAGTATCTTGCTGTTTAAGCATACATCATAATCAAGCTTATAGCCATAATAATCATTCCAATTGTAACACCAATTATCGTATCACTNGGTTCACCATATTCTTTAGCAACAGGTAACAATTCGTTTAAGGCAACGTATACCATTATTCCTGCACAAAATGCAAAAGATATACCAAATAAAGCTTCATTGAAAACAGTTCTAAATATTAAAAATCCAATTAATGCTCCCATTGGCTCTGCAAGTCCAGAAAGGAATGAAATATAAAAAGCTTTTCGCTTACTTTTTGTTGCATAATAGATAGGAACAGAAACTGCGATTCCTTCCGGAATATTATGAACAGCTATTGCTGTGGCAAGTGTAAATCCGATAGCTGGATCATAAACAGTGGCAGTAAAAGTAGCAAATCCTTCAGGAAAATTATGAATAGCCAAAGCTATGGCTGAAAATACACCAGCTTTAATTAAAACTGATTCATTTTTGTCTTCTGATCTAGAAATAAAGTCTGCAATTGATTGATGATCAAATAATTGATCTATAAGAAGCATTAATAGCAACCCAACAACNAATCCTGTTACAGTTATTAACTTGCCAAAGTTTAAACCATATATTGTTGTTAAAGATTCAAACGATAATTGCATTAACTCCACAAAGGAAACATAAAGCATTATTCCAGCAGATAAGCCTAATGCAATTGCTAAAAAACGTTTATTAAATGACCTTGTAAAAAGCGCTAAAGCGCTTCCAATTCCTGTACTTAGTCCTGCAAAAGTGGCCAAAGCAAACCCTAGATATATATTATTTAATTCCATAATTTTAGTAATGTTCAATATAGCAAAAATATTAATATCTGCACTAATCATATTTGTTGCATCCGAAATTGGAAAGAAAGATTCTTTATTGGGAGCTATAATAGTATCTCTTCCAATGATTTCTTTGATAACAATTTCATGGATTTATTTTGAGACTAAANATGTAGATAGAATAATTGATTTTTCCTATGGTGTGTTTGCAATGATTATGCCCTCATTATCATTCTTTATCACATTGCCTTATTTTTTAAAAAAAATCAATTTTATCCCAAGCATGTTTCTTTCAATTTCAATCATGGTAGTATTATATTTTGCATTGAGCATGTTATATAAAAAAATTGGGGTGNATATTTAAAATGAAAACANTATTAATCTTATTTTTAATTTTTGCAAGTTTTTTAAAAGGAGCTGANACAATGAAAACAGTCGATTCAGTGGATTTAGAAAAATTTATGGGTAAATGGTTTGTAATTGCTTTAGTNCCTAATATGATAGAAAAAGGTGCTACAAATTCTTCNGATACTTACNTTTTAAATANAGATGGTACTATAGATATTACTTATGATGCTATTAAGGATGGTCAAGCAAGACANATCAAACAAAAAGGNACTGTGATTGATAAAACTTCGAATGCAGAATGGACTATTCAAATGAGGAANCCTTTNATTCCATTTATGAAATTCCCATTTAAAATNGTTTATATTGATGATANTTATGAATACATGGCTGTTGGCTATCCCAAAAANACTATGGGTTGGATAATGGGAAGAACANCTAAAATAACAGATGAAGANTANAATAAAATAATGACTTCACTTGAAATNTTAGGNTATAAAAAAGAACAGTTTGAATTTGTCCANCATGACTAATCTTTCCTTGGAACNGGGTCANACCCTTTTCCACCCCANGGATGACATTTTATAATTCTCTTCANGGATAAATAAAGACCTTTAAANAAACCCCACNTTTTTAAAGAATCCATGCAATACTCNGAACATGTAGGTTGAAACCTACAATTNGAACCTAATAATGGTGAAATAAGTGTTTGATAAAATTTTATTATTATAATGAACGGAAAGATAAAAATTTTATTCATCTTTTTTGAAGTCTTTATAGAGCATACTAGTTTGAATATCTTTATTACCTTGATATTTTCCACTCTTATAAGGATCTACTTCACCTTCTACAGAGTGATAAAAAATTTGACAAATTTCAACAGAAGGATAAATTTTAATTGGTTGAACACAAAAAATCTCTAAAGTCCAATAACCTTTAA
>PBPT01000020.1 GCA_002724735.1 Fidelibacterota bacterium
CGGTTCCCCTTAAATCAATGATAAGCGGAAGCCAGTCAAACCTTTTTAGAATAATACACTACCCGCCGCTTGGAAAAAATGCTGATAAAAAAGCTCTAAGAGCAGCACCACATGAAGATATTAATTTAATTACTGTTTTACTTGCTGGAAGCGAACCAGGCTTACAAGCTATGGATACTAATGGTAAATGGCATGATATAAGTTGCGACAAAAATATGTTGGTGGTTAATTCTGGTGATATGCTAAGCATGGCATCAAATAATTATTACCCCTCGACTACTCATAGAGTAATAAACCCTCAAAAATCAAAAAATGTTAGTAGATACTCAATGCCATTATTTCTTCATCCTAAAGATAGCGTTGTATTAAATGAGACTCATACTGCTCGATCTTATCTCGATGAGCGTTTGAAAGAAATNGGTTTAAAATAATTATCAATTTCTTAACATTGCATCTCGAAGAGATTTAAACTCGGTATTCTCATTCCAGCTTGGCCATTCGTCATTTTGAGATATAGAATACCCAACGCGCAAGAGGATACCGTTATCTTCTATAANACCATCATAAATCCAATCTGGGTGAATTTCGTCACTTGTGGAATGGTAATGATTTTTTGTGTAAATATCTTTCATGCTTTTTCCAAAATCTTTCCCTTTTCCTCTGACGTCAATTCCACCATCAACGTAAAGNGAGGGAACTCCCTTTTTAGCAAAAGCAAAATGATCTGACCTGTAATAAAAACCTTTTTCTGGCTCAGCATCAGGTAAAACATATTTCTTATCTTGCNTTGCTGCGCTTTCAACAATACTATCAAGATTTGAATTTCCTTTACCAATAATAATTAAATCTTTTGTTTTGCCAAACGTGTTCCCCATTGCATCAACATTTATTACAGCAAGAGTTTTGTCTAANGGATAAAGAGGATTCATACTATAATANTTAGAGCCNAGAAGACCGTCCTCTTCTGCAGTAACCAATAGAAAAAGGATGCTTCTTTTAGTGCCAAGTTTTAATTGTGTAAATGATTTTGCGGCTGCGAGAACCATAGCTGTACCCAAAGCATTATCNTTTGCACCATTGAAAACTTTATCATCTTTTAACTTTATATCTACACCAAGATGATCCCAATGAGCAGTGTATATTATATATTCGTCCTTAAGAAGCGAATCTACACCTTCATATTTAGCAACAACATTTTTTGATTTTACATTTCGATATGAATTTGCTATTCGGCTTGTGAATTTTACATCCATTTTTTTTGGTTGAAATTCAGGACTCAAGGCTTCTTTTTTCATTGAAGCAAAGTCGAGTTTTGACATTGAAAAAAGCTTTNGTGCTGAGCTTAATGGCAACCAGCCTTGAAATTTTAACGATTTTGATTCTTCAATGGTTAAGCTTTCTGAGCCGTTACCTGCTTGAAGAACGCTAAATGGATACCCTGCAGGACCAGTTTCATGAATAACTATTGCTCCTGCAGCTCCTCTTCTTAGCGCTTCTTCNTATTTATATGACCACCTACCATAATATGTCATAGCTTTACCTTTAAACATGTCATTGTCGTAGGCATCATCTTTCATAATTGGCGGATCGTTTACCAAAATAATAACAACCTTATCTTTTACATCTACATCCTTGTAATCATCCCATTTATACTCNGGAGCTGTCACACCGTATCCGCAAAAAATAACATCAACTCTCTCAAGATTAACTTGTTGTTCTTTTATATATGAATTACCAATGATATCNTCACCGGTTTTTAAAACCCATCTCTCGTCTTCAGTAATAAATTGAGCGCGTAAATTAGATTGAACTCCAAGCATCTTAACATCTTGAAACCAAGTGCCGTTTGGGTTACCAGGTTTGAGCTCTAACTCTTTAAATGAATCAATTAAATACTGAACTGTTTTTTTACCCCCTTTTGTTGCAGGCTTTCTACCTTCAAATTGATCCGATGATAGTGTTGATATATGAGTGAATAATAAATCTTTGTCAATATACTTCTCAGCGCTTATAATATCATCAGAATGTAGGTATTTTTCCCATCCAGTTTTAGGATCTCCAGAACAGCTTGCTAAAAAAAAAGTAGCTAAGATAAATAATTTATTTTTATAAGACATTTTTACTCTAACTCCAAAAATCAATTTTAGAAAGGAATTATATATTTTTAACCATTGTTTCATTACCAAGTGACTGCAAAAGAACCGAAAAAATGAATACAAGGACTATGATTTTTTGAGATACGACATTAAACATAAGAGCAAAATCGCTCTCATTTGGGGAGGGGCCAAATTCTAATACTAAAATATAAAAGAAAATTAAAAGTGCAAAAAGAAAATACCCATACGCATATCTTGCATCGAACCTCTTGTCTCTAAAAATTGAAAAAGTCAAAAAGGATGATGCAAGAAAAAAACACCTAAATGCCCAATGAACAGAAATTACATGAGAATCATGAACATAATTGTGAGGGGTAAAACCAACCACAATAAAAAAAATGGCTCCAATAATTCCAAAAAAAGCTCCAATTTTACCAATCTTACTGTTTATAGAATCCTGATTAAATAATTTCATAAAGTAATAGAAGTAAAAAATAAAAGTTAAACCGCATNGCAAAAGTGCAAGGCCAAACAANACAACNGAAATAATATTTTGCTCNGAAAGAATACCAAGGTCGCTAAAAAAATTTCTTGTCCACGAATATCCTAATGAGTTTGGATCATTGAGCGTTCCGCCTGAATAAAATACAATAGACACTAAAAGCAATAGTATAAAGATTGAGATGCTATATCTTGGCATAGTAACCAGAGCAAAAGTCATACGGTTCATGTGATGTTACTTCCATCCCTTTGATAAAAGTATTTGAATAAGGCCAACTGATATAACAAACACAAGGAACCAGTCTCCCCTATCAATTGTTATTGCAAGCCCAACGACTGAAACAGCAAGACTGAATAAAGTGATATACTTTTTCATTTCATTCCTCTTTCTTTGTGTTAATATTAATAAATATGGTGATTAAACGAGTTTCTTTCCAGACATAAAACAAAATACCAATAAAAGTGTATTGCCGATTGTAAACCCTGTATAAAGCGGCTTAACGGTGGATATATCATATGGATCGACATTAAAAATAGTGAAAACTATCAAAAAAACATTCACTACAGATAAAATTGATAATGCCATAAGAAAGTTCTTATTTAAAAACTTATCAACATAAAGACAAAACGCAAAAAGACCAATTCCAATCCAATAAAAAATCCCAAAAGAAAAAATTAAAGCAAACTCAAACATCATGTGTTTTGATGATTCAGAAGCAGAACCCCAGATAATAATTAAATCTTGGGATCGAGAGATGATAAAACCTAAACTGGAAAAAACAAATAAAAATACTGAAAAATTCATTAATGGATTTTTTACTTTTGTTTGCAACAATTGATTCAACGAAAAGACTCCATATGCAATCATTGCAGAGCCCAAAAAGGAAAAGAGAGAATTAAACAGACTGAGGTTTTTGTTAAGAATTAATTCATTAGCATAGTAAGTAAAAATATGTGTTCCTTGATCAGGAGTGCTTGACAAAAATAATTGAGATAAAAAAGGCACCCCTGTAAAAATNAGGCCTAAATAAAAAGAAATTGATGTNAATTGATTTTGAGAAATATTAATTTTTTTCATAGANCTATCTTTGATCCATTTTATCTTTTATTTCTTTTAATCTATCATAGGCCTTTTCTGATATGAATGAACCGCGAAAACTTTGATCCATTGTTTCAATTAAATCAAACCATTCTTGAAGTTGTATTTTTGATGGGGTGTTTACGGTAAGGCCATATTCTTTCATTGTATCTACAGCTTCATTTGAGCTATTTCTATTTTTATTTTGAAATTTAGTACCAATATCCTGTGCGATGGTAATCATAGATGTTTGATAACTTGGCTTTATTCTTTTCCAAATCTTCATGTCAACAATGACAGCAGCTGTAAGGTTACCCCATTTCATATCCAGCATATTATCTGCTAAACCAAAAATCTGTTGAGAAAGGGCAAACATTGGATTTAGACCCATCGAATTTATTAATCCAGTTTGTAATCCTGATAGTATATCCATTGAGGTAAGAGGAATTGGCTGAAAGCCATTTTTCTCATATAGCTGAACAGCTTTGTAGTCNCCAGCCCATGTCCATATTTTAGTATCTTTTAAATCTGAAGGAGTATAAACAGGTTCTGTTGAAAACCAATAAACCCACCCTACATCAACCATAGTTAATAATTTGAAACCATTTTCTTCAGTTTTATCGTAAAGTTCTTCTGAGAGTTCGTTTCTGACAAAATCTACATCATCATATGACTGATATAAAATAGGATAATTAAATGAGGTAAAATAATGATTGACCTCCGTCATACCTTCGGTTGTTACTGCAGCNCCGTGAATTTGACCAATACGAATTTTTCTAATCATATCCCTTTCATCCCCAACTACACCACCTGGATATATTCTTAAGCGAACATCGTTGTTTGTAACTTTTTTCCATTCTTGGCCCATCTCAACTAGAAGNCCATNCCATTCNGTNCCCTCAGGCGCAAGAGTAGCCATTTTAATAATTATCTTNTTAGCAAAAAGTGATTGGGTTAAAAGAAATATTANAAAAATTTTATAAAGTGATTTNAGAATCATAATCTAATAAAAATACTCATCNATGTTATCCAAAAGCCAATTAGCCCTAGTTCTGTTGATATAATTTACTAAAGATAGGTCAGGATTGGCATTTATATCTATACTAAGCGCTTTATANAGCATGTTGGTGTATTCCTTTTTATTTTGCTCGCCAACGGCAATGTTTTCAGCNTAAGCTATGTAGGGAGATAAATCTTGTTCTTTNGAGGCTATAACAGCTTTTTTAAAATAAGATTTAGCAATATTTATTCTATCTTGGCTTGCATCATGTCTAATTAATGAATAAGGTATCATAGCAGTATAAAATGCCCCATAATTCCAATCAGGATGTAGTTCCATACCCTTTTCCAATAGTTTACCTATTTTTGGAAGTTGTACAACCCACTTGGGGTTACCATTGCTTGATTGAATAGCACCAGCATAAGAAGCTGCAGCCCAATAAAGTTTTTCTGAAACCTCTTTTTTAAATACCATTGGTGAGTCTTTATCGTCGTTAATCCATTGAAAATAGTTATCATATTCTAATTGAATAGATTTTTCAACATATGATATAGATCGTTTAAAGTTTGAATTTGCTTGGTTGTAAATATTTAACCCTTGAGTATAGTCTTCTATAGATACTCTTTCTGCCTCATCCATAATAAAACCGTATGTGAGCATTGTAAGGTTTTTTGACGCTTTAAATAATGTATGTGGATCGTTTGGTTTTTTTAATGCTTTGTTTTCAAGTTTTTTAGTATTGGCTTGAAATGTTTTTTGTGCTAGACCAGGAGAGTATGTCAATACAGCAATACTAATTGAAGACGAACTACAGGAAAAAATTATGAAGGAGAAGAAAAAATAATGTGAAAGGTAATTTCTAGTTATGAAGCTCATTGTAGAGTGGAAATGATTTACAAAGCTCCTGTACTGTTTGATTGACATCATCAACCAAATTTTGATCATCAATGTTTGTTATAACTTTATCAATTAGGTCTACGATTATTTTCATTTCATCATGCCCCATCCCTCTGGTAGTAATAGCAGGTGTTCCAACACGAATACCACTAGTGATAAATGGACTTTTTGTATCAAAAGGAATCATGTTTTTGTTTACNGTAATGCCTGCTTTTTCAAGGGTTTTTTCAGCAATCTTACCAGACACCTGCTTATTGGTGAGATCAATTAAAACGACGTGCGTATCAGTTCCGCCAGATATTAATTTATATCCTTTGTCTAAAAATGCATTTGCCATTGTTTTTGCATTATTAATTATATTTTGAGCATAGATTTTAAANGATGGATCTAAAGCTTCACCAAATGCAATTGCCTTGGCTGCAATTATATGCATAAGTGGACCACCTTGAATGCCTGGCATCACAGCAGAATCCAATAGCTCGGAAATCATTTTTACTCGGCCAGATTTTGGTGCAACAACATTCCATACGTTTTCGTGGTCCTTACCCATCATAATCATACCACCTCTGGGGCCACGAAGAGTTTTATGCGTGGTTGTTGTTACAACGTCACAAAAAGGCATTGGTGATGGATGCAGTCCTGCTGCAACTAATCCTGAAGGGTGAGCTATGTCAGCCATTAAAAAAGCACCGACATCATCAGCTATAGTTTTAAATTCGGCAAATTCTACGTGTCTCGGGTATGCGCTACCTCCNCATATAATTATCTTAGGTTTGTATTCTCTAGCAATTTCAGCTACATTATCCATATCCAAACGACCAGTGTTTTTGTTAACCTGGTATGCCGCTGAATTATACATTTGGCCAGAGAAATTAACTTTGCTACCATGGGTTAGATGGCCCCCATGTGCAAGATCCAAACCCATAATTGTGTCTCCAATATCAATAAATGTCATTAGAGTTGCCATATTAGCTTGGGAACCCGAGTGAGGTTGAACGTTTACGTATTCACAGTTGAAAAGTTTTCTTGCGCGATCACGTGCTAAATTTTCTGCTTCATCAACATGCTGACAACCACCATAGTAGCGAGCACCAGGATAGCCTTCAGCATATTTATTGGTCATAATGCCACCAGCCATTTCAAGAACTGGATAGCTAACAAAATTTTCAGATGCTATCAGCTCAAGGGTTTCGCTCTCTCTANATAGTTCTTTTTGAAGAATATCGTAAACTTCAATATCAGCTTTTTTTATAGAATTCATTTTCTAAATTATTTAAGAGTTTTACCAATTACTTTGTTTATNGAGTCGTTCGCCTACCCATTCATAGCATGAGCTAGAAGTTCTAACAAAACCTCGATTTTTAACATTAGCATCCATCATGAACCACTGAGCTTTTCCAAAGAGTACTTCATTGTCAGAGAGCCATGATTTTGATCGGCTAAATTTTGAAAAACCCATTTTTTCAGCATTGACAAATCCATTATAGGCTAAAGTTGCAACCACTCTATCATCCGTGCTTATCTGCCCAGATCGACAGGCCTGAAAACCTTTGTAATAAACATTGGCTTTTGCCGCGATTGACTCCCCTTCATTTGAAAGCATTACAGCACGGTCTGCCCAGTCAAAAGCAGCGCCATAATCTTGATTTTCAAGATAGACTTCAGAAATTTTAATAGCAGTTCTAAAATTTCTCGGATCAAGTCTAAATAATTTTTCATAGGTTTTGGCTGCAGCATCAAGATCGTCATCTCTATCATATGCTTGAGCAAGCTTTCTAAACGCAACCTTACTTGTCGGATCTTCATCGACGACATTTTTTAAAATATCAATTGCTTCGTTAGGTCTATCTGCATCAAGAAGCTTGTCGCTATAATCAAGACCGTAGCTAATGTTGTCTGGATTGCTTTCATATCTACTTCTATANACNTCAAGAGGATCTCTACCGCTTTTTTCGTACGCTTGAGCAAGATCGCTTTGTGCGCCTTCATTNTTTGGCTGTACTTTTAAAAGATCTTTTAAGACAACAATTTGATCCTCAAATCTGCCCTCAGCAGCGTAAAGTTTGGACAATTCGAGTTTAATGTCAACATCGTTGGGAGTAAGAAAAGTTAACCTNTCAAGTTCGTTCATTTGGAGATCTTTCTTACCTTGTTTTTGGTATGAGTAAGCAAGTCTTTTTCTCAACTCTACATTTTCAGGTAAGAAAGTGAGACCCTTTAACAAAACATACTCAGAGCTATCATAACTTCCCATATATTCATACGCTATCGCATAATACAAATAAACCTCTTTGGGNTCATCGCGGTCACAACCTAAATCTNTTAATTCACCATAAACCTTAACGGTNTTTTCCCAGTCTCTATTTTTATAAAATTCAGCNGCACTACTAAAAACTCGAGGACATCTTACTTTGCGAACGGAGTCTCGTCGAGCCTCTTCCACTGCTTCGGCATTAACGTCTGGAGCAGGTGGAGCACACATAGTAATAAAAATTGCAATCGCAAAAAAAATNATTTTGTTGGTTAAAATTTTTGATTTCATTGTTTTGCTCTCCTTCTTAAAAACCAAACATCTCCAATGCTGATTCCAAAAGTAAATTCGTTAAAAATTTCATTAAAATAGTCTTCAGAGGAACGAGTACCCCGCTTGAAAGAGACATCAAGCTGATTACCNGTTNTACCAAATTTAATGCCAAANCCTAATGACATTCCATTCTCAATTAAATCTTTTGAAGATAAAAAATTGAATTTTTTTCTATAAACACCACCTCTGAAAGTAATTTTGTCTTGCCAATCTTTAGCATCAAGATTGCCAAATTTTACAAAACCTAGACCAAAATGATTTTTTGAAATAATTTGATCATCAAAAAGGCTGTAAAATTCCATGTTGTCTGCATTGTCAGTCCAAAGTTCAAATTCAGAAAAAAGATTAAGAGAATTTTTAAAATCTAAGGATATGCCAAGATTGAAATCATTTGGTGCATAACCAGATTTAAAGTTGACTGTATCTACATCTGAGTCCCCTGGAAAGTCATTAGAACTTGGAACATAATTATTATCCGTATCTTCAAATAATTCAAAATTATAACTGTATCCAGAAACCGGATTTATAGTTTTGCCCATTTTTGAAAAAATATTAATTGATAAATTATTTGAATCAAACATATTTGCACTAAAATAAAGATCATACTTTGAACCATTAAATGTATTAATATTTAAAGATCTGTAGTAAGTACTGTTCAATATCAAAGCTTTTTCATTTCTTGAAGAACCAAAGAAGTAATAATAGGAAAACCCTATATCCATTCGAGAATTTATAGGTGCTGAAAAGGCAAAATTTGAAGCCATAAGACCGCCGCCAGAGCGGTATTCTTTAAAATTCTCAACTAAAGAGTCAAATATCTGACTCTTTAGTGTGTCTGTGGAGAAGAATCCATTGTGATTGTTGGTAGGCTTCACAGAAAGCGCAAATGCATATTTTTGTCTGATAGGTATCAAAAATTGTAGTCCGGAAAATTGAGATGACACACTGTTTTCCTCACCATTATTAAGGGCATATGATTGAGATAAATACGAGGTATTAACATACGAAAATTTGAGATGTTTCCAAGTTGAAGGATTATTTAGCGATACATTAGGAGCAAAGGTTGGAACTAAACCTATTGACCCAGCACCATCGCTGGATGAAAAATAAGATGATCTCATTATACCCAAGCCATGAGAGTTATAAATTGACTGGCTAAATGAGGTCGCCATGANTGAAAAAACTAATATAATAGATTTAGGGAGTAACATATAATATTCGAAGCTTAGGATAAAATTCNGTACTGTTTTTGCTGTGGAAAGATATTGTTTTAAAAGGATTGTTCAGTGANCTTGATTGTAAGTTAAATACATGCAATGAATTGTTATTTTTAAAAAAATCATTACTTCCCAAACGATGATTAAATNNGATATCATTCGCGATAACAGATGAANCTCCATAATTTATATTGTAAGTGAATGGATCACTAAGGTAGGATTGAAAGTCACTNGGAAATAAGGCACCACTTACAGGGTAAGAATTAATTATTGAAGCATCTGATGTATCAATTGATATAGGGTGAAGCAACAGTTCAGCATTTCGTATCACACTACCATGTGGTAAAACCCAATCCTCAGTATCTATTATTAAGAGAGATTTCAGTCCTTTTGCTAGTGATATAGACAAATTTGATGTATCGAGGCTAGCTAGATTAGGTGGTTTTAAAATTGATAAATCTTCAACAGAATTGTGAATGTTAAAAGTGTCAATAGTTGTGGAATCATTTATTTGATAATTGAAGAAAACTGATAAAATGGGATATTTAGAACCCTCATTTACGCTAAATAATTCATAGACCTGATTTTCATTTGATAAGATTGAAATGAGAAAGGTGTTATTAAAACTTNCANTTGAAGTGTCCATAAAAAGGGAAAAATCGGATGNATCAATTTCAAAACTTAATCTTGATAAAGAGTAACTGGTATCAGTAAAAACTTTACCGCGAGAAATTATTTTAGAAAAATTTGGATTAAGATTTGTATAGTTAGTTTGAGTTTGGCTAAATACCGAATCAACAGCATTGGGATAATAATGTAACTGAAAAATTGACGATGAATTAACTGAATCGCTTGTAAAGTATAGACTTAAATCTAAACTGTCTAATGTTAACAAAGTATCATTGTAATCAATAAAATCATCAATTAGATTTCCATTTAATGGATCAAATCTTCTCGAAGCTGTTTTATCAAATCTGACTAAAGCGTATTCAAAGTTGAATTGATCATTTTTTCCAATGTATATTTTTTTCGATCCTCCCAATGTGGGTGGCACTTGATATGTTAATGATTCTGAAGCTAAAAAAGAAACGGTGTCAATTTTGAGAGACAAGTCATCGTCTTCAATAATAAGAGGTTTATCTTCACAGGAAAATAAAAAAAGACTTAAAAATAAAGGATATAAATAATTTTCAGATTTTTTTAACAACATTAGCTTATCTAAAATCAATAAACAAAGAATTAAGCGAAATGTTTCGTTAATTCATCGTTTATTTTTGAAGCTGTCGAATCAAAATTAGGATTTTCCTCATCTTCGATATTCATTGAGACAAGTTTTTTCTTATTTGCTTTAATGAGTGGTAGTTGTAATAATTTCTTTGTGTTATTCTTCGATGTTGAATCTAGAGAAATAAGTAAATCAACATCTTCAATAGCAGCTTCATAGCAATTAATTTTATTACCAACAATTTTATTAGGTAGCTTTACACCAAGTTTGTCGTAAATCGAACGATCGTAGGTGCAATGTTCGTCAATATTGTGAACGATTAAAACTGTCTTGATATCCTCATAAAATTCCCTAGATTTATAAATTTGATTGTAGATCATTGGAGCTGTAGCATTTTGCCAATCATTGCAAATTATAACATCAGGTTTCCAGAATAAATGAGGCAGTGTTGCCAATGAGGCAATCGAAAAATATGAATATCTTTCATCATTATCAGGTAGAATACGACCATTTTTTGCTTTATAAAGCAAATTAGAAAGAGGCTTAAACCATTCATTATTTTCAAGGAAATAAACTTGCACTCTTGTCTTAGGTATAAAAGCACTTTTTGCTGATACAATCTCATCTTTTCCGTCAAATTCGAAGGTTATCTCTCTAAGTCTAATTACTTCTCTTAGTATGTATTTCCGTTCGCTAACAAAGCCATACTTGGGTAAAATTGTCCTAACTTCGTTGCCAGAGGTTTGAAGAAATAGTGGAACGTCAACAGAAAATTTACTTAAATGAGAAGTGTTCGCAAATGGGGCAATTTCTGATGTGAAATAGTAGAGCTTAAGAGACATGAATAGGTATTATTGGACCTTTAGTTGTTTTATAGACTGTCGAGCTTTTTCGTAAAATTCTGATCCGGGAAAATAATCTATCAGCCTTTGATATTCTTCAATAGCTTTTTTGATGTTACCCATACTTCGATGGCAGTGGCCAAGTTTCAGCTGTGCATCATCATCCTTGTCTGTACCAGAAAATGAAAAAACTTTTTCAAATTCAACTACTGCTCTTTTATAATTTTTGATTGTATAATAACACTCAGCAAGCCAATACTGGCTGTTGTCTGCTAAGTCGTTTGTAGGATCTGAAATTACTAAACCTGAGAATCCATTAATTGCTTTATTATAGTCACCATTCTGGTAAGCAGTTAAGGCGTCAATATACGTTCGCTTATACTCAACAGGGCTTATGCGTGAACTAACCCTATCTGACGATTTATTGGATTTTAGCTCATACATTTCAGTAAAACTATTTGCTAAGGTAACAATTTTATTTTCAACCATTACCAATTGGGCAAGGATTTCAAAATTAACACTGTCTACGTAAGAAATTTTATCTTCAATTAAACGCATTTTATTTTGGAAAGTATTAATTCTGTTAATTAGAAGTATGGCTACAGAATCTGTTTGCTCCTTAGCTTTGAGGTTTGCAGATAGAGCATTTTGTAATTCTGGTAGAAGTAAACGAAATTGAGCATCAAGGGAATCAATTCTCATACTTTGTTTAGATACAGTATTTGATAGCCTAGGTAAATCCATCGAACTAGTTGATCCCTGTGCCAGGATATAACTAGGAAAAAGAAAGCCAAATACAAAAATATAGTGTTTAAGTATTTGTTTAGACATTAAGCATAACCTCAGATTAAAGAATGAAATAGTATTAGAATTTACCTAAAATCTAGAAAATCGACATTATTTTTATTTTTTTATCCATAAGACTCATCTTTGCTAAAATTTATTACAATTCCAATCATTATAAATGAAGAGAGTAAAAAAGAACCTCCATATGAAATGAATGGTAAAGGAAGTCCTTTGACGGGAATCATTCCAGAAGCCATGGAACAATTAACAAAAATATGAGAAAGAAAAATAGTAGAAATTCCAACTAAAACTAAGCTTGAGAATCTGTCGTTTGCATTGTGAGCTAAATTAATAATTTTTAATATTAAATAAAGAAACAGGATGAGCATTGTCAGAATCAATATAAAACCCATCTCTTCGCCAATTACACTCACTATAAAATCAGACTCCTGAACTGGTAAAAATTTAAGCTGAGTTTGAGTACCCTCTCCCCAACCCTTTCCAAAAAAACCTCCAGAACCTAAGGCAGTTTTACTTTGAATAACCTGATATCCTGAGCCCAATGGATCT
>PBPT01000021.1 GCA_002724735.1 Fidelibacterota bacterium
AAGGGTTTATTTTGAGGTTCATTAACAGTTATCCAAGACTTCACCGCCTTTTTAGTCAAGATAACGGGCTCTCTAAGATGAATGTGTTTGAGAGAGTCTCTTGCCTCTTTGGTAATTATAGTAAAAACCAATTTTTTAAGCCCCTCACCGTCAACATCCCATTTGCATAGTCCAGCCATTGGAAGTATTCGATTTTCCTTATGGCAAATAAAATGAGGTATTTTTGAACTGCCATTCTGTTTCCACTCATAAAACCCATCAGACAGCACAATGCATCTATTTTTGTGAATCAAGTTCTTAAAAGTGGGCTTTGTGTCTAACGTTTCAGAGCGCGCATTGAAAATAGGTCTTCTTTTTGCGTCGAAACCAAACCCCCAGCGCATTGAATAAATCACCCTCCTTTTGTTGTGAACCAGAACTAGTGAGTTTTGTGTCGGAGAGAGATTATAAGAGGGGGTATAATCGTGCTCATCTTTCCAAAAGTCAATTTCAAGATCTTTTTTTATTTTGTCAGGACTTGAAAATAAAGTATTTCTACCGCACATACGCTAAAATTTAGTTATTTTTTGTTTATATTTATAGAAAATCATAANAAATGAGATATAATTAANTCNTAATATTGTTTNANTTAAACAGGTATACACTTTTNGTGTATANTAATTTNCGACTAATTATTACAATAAATNTCAAAAATCAATATTGTATAANTTTTCAAGCGNGTACTTAAAAANTTNCAANATTTAATTATACAGTATTAAAACATGGTTTATANTNAGTTTACTTCAAAAGTAAAAATTCTTTNGAATGAAAATAATGTNAAAATTGTTCANTGNTAAAATATTANAGATAAATTGCATTATTGTNATGTTNCNGACGGTNAAAAGAANATTTAAACTATTGGTTTTTATGCNAAAACCGTCCTAAGNTTGAAAAAAATTATTTAAAGAAATTTTACGTTTTTCAAAACAAAANCAACTCATTTGAGACCNNTCAGNCAAACCAAACCACNTATTTNTNTAAATNTTAAAAAATTTAACTTAATACTACCTTTTAACTAATAATGGAGTTAACAATGAACAAAACCTCGAAAGCTATTGTTATGCTGTTATTTCCAGCCCTTGCGCTGGGCCAGAATTCTGTTTCTGGNACNGTAACAGATAAAGATAGTGGCCAGCCACTCGTTGGTGTGAACGTTGTTGTTGAAGGAACAACNATGGGTGCAGCNACAGGAAGTGATGGTTCNTACACCGTNAGCGGTGTTTCTGATGGATCCTACACAGTCACTGCCAAATATATTGGCTATGCAGATCAATCTGCGNCTGTNACGGTAAGCGGATCCTCTGTAACTGCTAATTTCCAACTTGAAAGTGCAGCNATAAACATGGGTATGGTTGACGTTTTGGCNAGNAGAAATTACGAATCACTTGGAATGTCTGGNTCTCANTTTACATCNGAGGAGCTCGAACTTCGCCTTGGAAGTCGTGGNATGCCGCAAGCCTTATCNACCCTTCCNAATGTNTTNGTTGAGCAAAACGGTGGTGGATACGATGATGAAAATGTTTGGGTAAGAGGATTTTCTGATAACTATACCTCATATCTAATCAATGGTGTTCCAATGAACGACATGGAAAATGGTAACCTTTACTTCTCAAATTGGGGAGTATTAGCAGATGTGAACACAGATATTGAAGTTCAGCGTGGTCAAAGCGCTGTAAACATTGCTACACCTAGTGTTGGCGGAACGGTCAATTTCATTAGCGGCGGAGCCCCACGTGAAGCTGGAGGTCGGTTCAAGATGACCTTAGGTGGAGATGGATANTTNAAAACNGTACTCAACGCTAATTCTGGTTTAATTATGGATGGAAAAGGCTCAATAACGATGATGCTAGCTAGAAGGCAGGCCGATAAATATGCCGGNATTGAAGGTACCTTTTCACGTGCATACTCCTACTATCTAAACGCGAATTATGCACCATCAGAAGACCAGCGTTTTGAGTTTATCATGCTTGGCTCACCTCAACGCCATGGTGTAAACTATTTTTACCAGACAAAAGAGACCTACGATAAAAATGGAAGATACTATAACGCACTTCANAATGAGGTTAGTGGTTCGAACTGGAGTAAAATAGGAACCAAGGTGCAACTACCTGACTGGATGCCAGGAAGCGGTTGGAACAATACCGAAGGTGAGAGAATAGCTGATAAATCTATCACCCAAAGAACCAACATGTTCCACAAGCCTATCATGCAACTTAATCATTCTCTAAAATTGGCTGATAACATGACATTGTTAACTGCAGCTTATTATAGCGGTGGTGAAGGTGGAGGCACGCGCTACAGAGGATCCAGAAAATACACCGCTGATGGTCGTGCCGATTGGGATGCAGTAATCCAAGCCAATACCACTGCAGGGATGAGCTCAGCAGGTCAAGCTCTGGGTTTATCTGGAAATCTGTCAGGCGCCATTCAAGCAACCAGCAGAAACAATCAATATACATATGGTTTAATGCCCAGACTGATCACTGATGTGAACGATCAGCTTGAAGTAACTGTTGGACTGGACTGGCGTACAGCAAAGATTGAGCATTACCGAGAAGTATACAGTCTACTTGGTGGCGACTATTACTACAATACCAGCAACAAAAACTTATCGGGCGCTGACAACTACAAACAGGTCGGTGACAAGATTGAATATTATGATATAAACACCGTTGATTGGACAGGGTTTTATGGACAGGCCGTTTATACTGCAGGACCATTGAGTGCGTTTGCTGTGTTTAGTTCAACTAGCGCAAAATTCTCGAACGAAGATCAGTTTGTTGCTGGAAAAGCTAAAATTGAATCTGATCCTCAATCTGGCAACCAGTTAAAGCTTGGTGGAAGCTACAACCTTAGCGATGCGCTGACCGTTTTTGGTAACTTTGGATTAACGACGTTAACCCCAGCGATGGACAAAGTTGTTGATGAGGATTATGGAACGCTAAATGTTGACTACAAACCCGAAAAGGCAAATTTCTTTGATGTAGGTGCTAAGTTCAGACAGATGAACGGAATGCTTACTGGAGGCATCAACTATTACGTCGTTGACTGGAAAGATCGCGCTATTAGGCGCGGTGTCCAAGACCCAAGTACACCTGATGCATTCGTCAACATCACTGGACTCAACCAATCTCACAGCGGTTTAGAATACACGATAGCGTATAAACCAATGGAAATGCTTCGTTTTGACCTTAGAGGGCACATGAGCAATTGGGAATACACCGATAATGTTGACGCAAAATACAGAGCCGACAGAACCGGTAGTACCGCTGAAACTGAGTACAACCTNTATATTAAGGGTTTAAAAGTTGGTGGTGCTCCTCAAACCCAAATGGCATTCTTAACTACGGTTTACCCGCTAAAGAATGCGTTTGTATCGCTTGAGGTTGAACAGCGTGATAATTACTACGGTGACTTTTCACCAACACGTAGAACAAATGTTGCTGATGANGGAAGACAAGCATATAAGCTGGATGCTCTCATGTTAATGAATCTACACGCAGCCTACAGCCTTAACGCCCNGGATCGTGACTTTAGACTTGGTCTAAATGTCAGCAATCTCACGGACGAAGAGTACTATAGCTACCTACAAGATAGAGATGGAACTCTTGAAGGTGGTCGCGTAAAGATGGGACCAGGAATGGTTTGGAGCGCTTACGTCTCAGTCGGATTATAAGATACTACGAAACTCTAAAAAAAAGCCCCGTTTTCGGGGCTTTTTTTTTAACCATAATACAAAAATCGTAACAACCCACGAATTTGGGGCCCATGCGTCAGTGCAACCATGAAGCCTGCTGAAATAAAGGGAATAAGCGGCAATTCCCCATCTTTTGCTTTTTTTTGGTAAATNATATAGGCTCCAACAAAAGAAGCGGAAATAAAGGTAATATAGAGNGCCAAAACCACATCCTGCCATTGAAGTGCTATGCCAATCACAAANCCCAGCTGAACGTCCCCTAACCCCACAGCTTCGCGTTGGTAAATCATTGAACCAACCAATCGTAATAAAAGAAAAAAACCACCAAANGNGGCTGAGCCAATCAAAACGNCNAACGTTAATCCCTTTGAGATTATCATTAGAATCAAAGTAACGAGCAAAAGAATGGCTAAATGATCTGTGTAAACGTTCTTTTCGAAAAAATCGATAAGGGCCATGATGATTAACAAATAGCCAATACAAAGCAAACAAAAAAGCAGCTGAGGGTCGTTTGGCTGATACTTATACAACGTCATGGTTAAAATACCTGTAATTAGCTCAACAATAGGGTAAAAGATTTGTATGGGGTTTTCACATCNTCTGCACCTACCCTTAAGAATTAGGAAAGAAAGGATAGGAACGTTGTCATACCACGCCAAACGTTTATCACATCGAGGGCATTTAGATCGACCGTAGATAAAACTCTCGTTATTAATTCTACGAAAGGCTACCACGTTCAAAAATGAACCGATGACTGTTCCAAATGTAAATGCTATTATGAAACTCATCTGAGGTATTCAGATCTTTGAAAACCGTTAAACTCAGAGGTGATTTTATAGCGAAAACTATCTGTCATTGTTGTCCAACATTGGTTGGAATTGTTTCTATTGACTATACTTCCATGGCTCGAGAAGGTAGAGTAATCCAGCAAGGTGGTTCCCTGGCCATCGTTCAACTTCCAAAAACCCAACAAATCATCGCTGAGTTGATAAGATCCAGACTCGATTAATGGGTTAAACTTCATCCCTTGGTTGTAGATTTTTAAAATTCCATCACTACTAACACTATTATTCCAGAGACCAACATTCCGTATCTGACCTGAGAAAAATGACCCAAACATTGGAGAATCAACATACCTTCCAACATAAAAACTACTATTAGCAATCGTTGACCAGTCAACTATTCCAATTACGTTTGCTTGTTCCCGTAAATTTTCATTTTCATAAATTTTTAACTGAGTACCATTGTAAACAACGGTTACCATTGTCCAAAGATCATCTGTTATATTGTTAATTCCTAGCGAATGATAAACAGATTCTTCGTTTTCGATAAAGGTGATGCCAAATTTTAATCGAGCAGCGGTATTGTTATTTATTCTTACAAACGAAAATTGGAACCCCGAACCTTGATAATCGCCCAATCTTTTTTGGCTAAAACCTAAGAGCGGCTCACCCTCAAAAGGAAGTTTTAAGCCAGTTCCAGGTGAGGGTGTGTTTTGTGTTTTAAACCAAAACGAGATTGTAAAGTTGTCTTCAAGCGCTTTTAGATGATTATGATTTCCCAAATTAGCAGAGGTAAACTGCCCTTGAAAACGTGATGACATTTTATTTTCTCTTTTTATCACAATATTTCCTGCTTCGATCGTTTCAATAGTGACCAAATTATCATCTCCAAACTCAGGCAAAGCATTATTATTTATGAAAGCGATTCCCTTTTTTATGTTGTTAACCAACTGTGAACCTATATAATCAGTAGAAACCGCTCTAAGATTTGCAATTGAGGTTGAGCTAAGCAAAAACAGGATCCCAAGCGCAACAAATGTAACAACCAAAGAAAAAATCAATAAGATTCCTCCCTTTGCTCTCATTCTGGAAGCCTCCTGGTTATAACAAAGCTATTATTTACAATTTCATTTTGATAGGNAAATTCATAGTTCAGTTTAATTCGGGGCATGGTATTTATTTCAGGGACGGTGTAAGATTGTCCATCANCCGGTGGCTTGGGTGAATTGTCATAATTTAGAAAATAAAATTGTGTCTCTGTGGGGTTGATGTTATTTAATAAAATCTTTTTATCTAAATCATTGACTTGGTAAAGGATATTATTGTTTTCAATTGAAATGACAATTTTTTGCTGAAAAGAGCGATCTCTAGTTGTAAAAAAAGCAATGGAATCGCTTGATAAATATTTCAATTTACTCAATGTTCTAAAATCTTCGCCTAACCGATTAATCAAACGCGATTCTGAAACATTGCGCAACTGCAAGGATTCCATCTTACCAAGCTCCTTGAAGCTGCTATTAATTACATTGAACATGAGTGGCATAACGATAGCAAGCACCGTTATCGTTATCAGCATTTCAATCAATGTAAATCCTCTGTTGTTATTATTCAGCAAAGGGATAAACCATTATTCCTGTGTTTGTGATAAGGTACTTGTTTCCTGTCTCAGGGTTAAAAAGAGGACGTAAATACCCAATGTCAGCTTGCATCAGCGCCATTTCACGCGCTAGGTAATCACCGTCATCATTGGCTTTATGATATTCCATCGTAGTGGTCTGGTTATTTTCTCCTAATTGAACTAGGATTGAAATATTTCGACGCTCAACAGAACCCCCTGAAGTTGCAATATCGTACCATCGAGTGTTAGCCTGACTTTTTACGATATAACCGTACTGCTTGGCACCTTTAAATTTGTCGAGACTAGGATCGTCATTTAAATTTATGTTTATTGTGTGATCTTCGATATAAGGTGTGTTTAAAGCTGCATCCCTTGAACCATTTTCTCCATTCATTTTAACAGTGATTTCATCGCCATTGCGTTGCACTTTTACTCGAACAAAATTTCCCTTCCAGTGATTTCTAGCACCATAAAATTTTATTCCTGGTGAAACAAGATCGGTATTTGCTGGAACACCGTTCCAGGGAAAAATATCTTTAATTTCACCATAAAAAACACCGAAAGTCCCATTGGTGTTCCTTGGTTCAATTCCATTAAATGTTTTTCCTACTGAGATGGCATAATTCTTTTCATTCTCTCTATGAAATGCAATAACTAAACCTATAAG
>PBPT01000063.1 GCA_002724735.1 Fidelibacterota bacterium
ACATCACTCATGATTTTATCGCAACTTAGTTGCGAAGTAGTTGCTTGAAATAATAAATACTAACTAGGCTATCACTGAAAAGATAAATTAGAGGTGAAAACAGACAAAGAAGTTTTATCATGATTGCATGATGTCTTCAATTTCCTCTGTTGTCTTTGGAATGTGTGGTCCAAGAACACTGTATCCTTTATCGGATATTGCTATATTATCCTCAATGCGAATACCTCCAAAACCTTTGAACTTTTCAACCTCAGCATAATTTATGTGTTCACTGAGTTTATTGTCAGCTTTCCATTGATCAATTAAATGAGATATGAAATAGATACCAGGTTCTACTGTCAGCACAAAGCCAGGTTCAAGATCTTTTGAAAATCGAAGGTAGGCTAAGCCAAACTGATCGCTTCTTTGGTTTTTATCGTCGTATCCAACGAGATCTTCACCCAGCCCCTCCATATCGTGGACATCCAACCCAAGCATATGCCCAAGCCCATGGGGGTAAAATAAAGCATGCGCACCTTTCGATACTGCTTCCTCTGGGTCTCCGCTCATAAGTCCTAGTTTAGTTAAACCCATAACTGCTTTTTTGGCTGCAGCAAGATGAGCATCCTTGTATGAGGTTTTAGGTTTGCAAAACTCAAGAGCTGTTTGTTGCATTTCATATACAAGATCATATATATCTTTTTGTATAGGTGTAAATTTACCGCTCACAGGAAAGGTTCTTGTAATATCGCTAGCATAGTGAAGAGGTGACTCAGCTCCAGAATCGTTCAGGGTAAGATCTCCAGATTTCATTACGTTATCGTAGATATTGCTATGAAGTATTTCTCCATTAATTGTAAAAATCACGGGATAGGCCATACGGCTACCATGTTGTAGAGCATACCCTTCCATTAATCCAACAATTTCTTGCTCTAGCAAACCATCACGAGTTGAGCGCATTGCAATGCTATGCATTTCGGAGGTAATTTTAAGAGCTGAATTGATCTCAGAAATCTCATCATCAGATTTGATAGACCGCTGTTTAATTACACATGCAACCAAAGGTTTTGAAGAGCTAATATCTGAATTGTTTAATAAGAACTGCAAAAAATATTTCTGGTCCTCTCTATATACTGGAAGGGTATGAATATCATTAGAACGAATTATATCACCTTGCAGTTTTGAGGTGGTTTCAAAGCGATCAATACCAGATAATTCGGCCATGGTTTTAATTGAAGTCCTTTGGCCTTCCCAAACAATTTCGTCCACAGTCAGATCATCACCATAAAGTGTGGACTTTTCCGAAGCGCAATCAATAGTAAGTACTAAATTTTCATAATCGAGTCCACAATAATACAAAAAGTTACTATCTTGTCGGAAACGCAACGTGTTGGATGGGTAGTTCATAGGTACAGGTTTATTTCCAATAAGTACAATTAACCCGTCCCCAATTTCACGAGCAAGGTGCTTTCTTCTTTTTATATAAATATTTGGTTCAAACATTTAGTCACAGCTACATAAGTAGTTTAAATGATTGCATTAATTTAAAAAAACCATTTATATCTAATCATAAAATATATTACCATTGCCCCAACGGATAGATACATAAGAAAAATGAAAGCAAGAATCCATTTACTTGAAATTTTTTTATCAGAGCTCACATTTAAAATTAAATGAAAAATGTTTCGCACTTAAAACTTATTTTGATTAATAATTACGTTTTAAATTAAAGTGTAAATAAACAACAGTAATATATATGCACCCTTTACGAAAATTAATATTTGATGAAAAACTTTTAAGTCCGTTGGCTAAAACCTATGGTACTCCGCTCTATATTTATAGTCAAGAGAGAATCACCGAAAATGTATTAAACTTAAAAAACGCTCTCAACAAGCATTTTGAAAAATTTCATATTTGCTATGCTATAAAGTCAAATAGCAATCCCCATCTCATAAAGACAATGCGTGAGGCCTTTCCAAAAATTGGAGGTGACTGCTCTAGTCCAGGTGAGATCTATGCTGCTGAACTTTCTGGTATCGACCCGTCTGATTGTATATATACTGGAAATTATGAGTCACCCTCGGACCTTAAGAAAGCCTTAACAAAGCAGTGTAATATCAATCTGGATGATATTACCTCGCTCAATAGAATCAAAAAAATTGGATTACCAAAAAGAATTTCGTTTCGGATGAATCCAGGTTTTGGAGGAGGGTCTTACTCTGGAATTGTGACAGGAGGTAGAGATGCAAAATTTGGCATTCCAGCTGAGAAGATTACCGTTGCCTACAAACAAGCTCAAGATTTAGGAATACAACGTTTTGGGCTTCAATGTATGTGCGGCTCTGGAAACCTTGATGAGAGTTTTTTCAAAGAGGTTTTGTCTGCTATTTTAGAAAATGCCCAGAGAATCGAAAGCGAATTAAAGATAAACTTTGAATTTATAAGTATGGGTGGTGGTTTTGGGGTTCCTTATCAAGATGATCAAAAACCTCTAGATTTTGACCATATGTTTGGTGCGCTTTCAGACATATATTATAAAACCTATACCAGAAGAGAATCTGCTCCATCACTTTGGCTGGAGCCAGGCAAGTCTATCATTGCGGATGCAGGTTTTATTGTTTCAAAAGTTACAGGTCTTAAAGAAAGTTATAAAAATTTCATAGGAATTGATGCCGGAATGGAAACGTTGATGCGACCTGCTTTATATGGCGCTAAGCATAGAATTTATAAAGTAGGTAATCATTCTAGCGATACTGTAATGGTGGATTTCACTGGTCAAATATGTGAGAATACAGATAGAATCGCTTCCGACAGAGATTTCCCCGATGTTTCTGAAGGTGATCTGATTGCAATTATGGATACGGGAGCATATGGCTATTCGATGTCGCATAATTTTAATACCCGACCTAGGTCCGCAGAGATCCTAATCAACAATAACTCACATAAATTAATACGAAAAAGAGAAACTATTAACGATATCTTCTCTCTTTGTGATGTATAAAACTTTTCTTATAATTTTCAGCGTCGCGTTTGGATTGGGGCAACAAACCTACAAAAGTATTCATCAAGCCGAACTTGAGTACAACAAAGAGAATTTTTTGGAGCCTTTATACAAACCATACAATGGACCTGCTAATCCAAAATCGAAGATTAAGAAGAATTTGACTAAGAAAGTTTTTGGATATCATCCTTATTGGCAAGGAACAAAATGGCAATACTACAATTACGATCTACTTTCAACAATAGCATACTTTTCTGCTGAGGCAAGTGAACGAGGCGACTTGATAGACCTGCATGGGTGGCCGGCGACTGATTTAATTAATAAAGCACACGAACATGGCGTTGAAGTTGTTCTAACAGTCACGCTTTTTTCAAAAACAAAACTTGAAACACTTTTGAGCTCCAGTGAAAATCGCAATCGATTGATTAATAATTTGAGGTTTGAGGTCGAGCGAGCTGGTGCAGATGGTGTAAATATTGATTTTGAATCTTTTCCAGAGTCACAAAAATCTAACCTTGTTTCTTTTGTGAAAGATTTGAGAGCTAGTTTACGAAGCTCTATTCCTAATGCCCAGGTCACCTTAGCTACTCCAGCGGTTGATTGGAACAATGCATGGGACTTCAATGCTCTTGCAAACGAAAGCGATGGTTTATTCGTGATGGGTTATGATTATCATTGGAAAGGAAGCACTCTTACAGGTCCCGTAGCTCCACTTACTGGTGGTTCCTATAACGTTACCAATACTATTAATACTTATCTTTCTGTTACTGGAAACAACAATAGTAAAATCATACTTGGCAATCCTTACTATGGATATGAATGGCCAGCAGCGTCAGCTGAAAAAGGGTCAAATACAACTGGAGCTGGCTCATCAGTATTTTATAATATCGCAGAATCAAAAGCATTGTCTTATGGTAAAAGATGGGATAACGAGGCGCAAGTTCCATGGTACCGATATGAAAACCCTAATTGGATCCAAGGATGGTATGATGACAGCTTATCTTTGTCAAAAAAATATGATTTTATTATCTCAAAAAATCTTGGTGGGATTGGTATTTGGGCGCTTGGATATGACGATGGTTATGATCAACTATGGAACGCTCTAGGTGAAAAGATTGGTGCTAAATCTCCCCCATCTACCCCTGAAGCAATTACCGTATCTAACTTAGGTGGCGGAGTTATTAGCATAGAAGTTAAAAATGATGACTCAGTATCTGAGTACGAAGTTGTAGAAATGAGCCCTGATACAAGTACTAATGATTCGGTGCGAAAGTTTTTAAAAAGCCCTTTCTTGGTTCAAGGGTTAAAAAATAACAAAGCTTATTATTATAAAGTTAGAGCTGTCAACGAATTTGGATCTAGTGAATTCACAGAGGTTTTAGGAGCCACCTCTTCAAACGAGCAATCAAGGGTGCTGATTGTTAATGGTTTTGATAGAATTACCGGCACAGTAAATACGTATGATTTTATTTTTGAGCATGGATCTGCCGTTGAGAAAAATTCATATAGTTTTGACTCTGCTTCCAATGAGGCAATTATAAATAGAATGATAAAACTTAGTACCTATCCCATAGTAAACTGGATTCTTGGTGAAGAAGGCGCCGCAACATCATCCTTTGATGAAAACGAAAAAAAAATTATCGAGGGTTATATCTTAAACGGTGGTCGTCTTTTCATCTCTGGTTCGGAAATTGGGTACGATCTAGTTGAAAAAGGAAGCTTATCAGATCTAAAATTCTATGAAGAATATTTCAAAGCCCAATATATTAGTGATGCTGCTGGGGGAACCAGCGGAGTCTACAGCGTTGAAGGCGTTCCAAATTCTCTTTTTGATGGTTATTCATTTAGCTTTGATAATGGCGAAAATGGTAATTATAATGTCGATTGGCCGGATGGAATCAAGCCTATTGGAAACGCAGTTAATATCCTTAGATTCACAGGTGTCGATTACGATTCCAGAGGAGGTGCCGGAGTTGCTTTTAGAGGGAATTTTGCAAACAGCGTAATGCCTGCTGGTCTTGTATATCTTTCTGTTGGATTTGAATCAATCTATCCAGATTCGATACGTACGATGGTCATGGGAGAAGTTCTTCAATATTTAGATGCACCTATTGCATCAACTGTAGATGAGGATGATGCAGTTGTTCCAGATGGATTAAGTATTTCGGCGTTGTATCCTAACCCATCAAATCGTTCGATTTCCATTGAATTTCAAGTTCGCGTATTAACACCTATTGCATATCTTACAATTACTGATTTGATGGGTAGAGAAATTTTTAAAATGTCTGCGCTTTCACTCCCAACCAAAATCCAAAGATATAACTGGAATGGACTTACCAGTAGAGGGGAAAAAGCTCCATCGGGCGTTTATATTGTCAACCTATCTCAAGGTAAAAACTTAGTAAGTAAGAAATTTACTCTTCTCAAATGAAAAGTATTTTTCTTGGTATAACTTTTGTCTTCATATCAAGCTGTTCGCAACAACCAAAATCTATTCATCAGACTGATCTTGAATCCAACTTAGGTTCTCCAAATGTCAACCTCTCTGGAGTTCAACTTGGTTTAGATATTTTATTAAATGAAAAAATTGACCTTATCAAAAATAAAAACATAGCGCTTGTTACAAATCATTCTGGAGTGGATTCATATGGAATTCCTAATTACGAAAATTTGATGAAAATAAAGGATGTTCATTTAAAAATCATTTTTTCACCGGAACACGGATTGTTTGGAGAGGCTGCAGCTGGTGAAAAAGTAAATTATAATGGTCAAATTAAAACTCTTCCTGAAGTTGTGAGTCTATATGGAAAAAACCGAAAACCTACCTTTGAGCAAATGGAAAATTTAGATTTCATCATATATGACATTCAGGATGTGGGTGCGCGATTTTACACATATATAACCACTCTTGGGTTAATTATGGAAACCGCATCAGAGTCGGGGGTAAAGGTATTAGTGCTTGACCGACCAAATCCAATAAAAGGAAAATTCACAGAAGGTCCCATCCTTGATCTGAAGTATCAAACTTTTGTAGGGTATTACCCTATACCGATTCGCTACGGATTGACCGTTGGAGAATTAGCAAATATGATTCAAGGTGAAAAGTGGATTGAAGGTCAACCTAGTCTTGAAATAATTAAAATGAAGGGGTGGAAAAGAGATCTTTGGTTTAATGAAACAAACCTAAAATGGATAAAGCCCTCTCCCAACATTCCTGATTTGACTACAGCAATTATTTATCCAGGAATGTGCTTGCTAGAGGGAACAAATATTAGTGAAGGAAGGGGAACTAATAAGCCATTTAAACGATTTGGTGCACCTTGGATAAACAAAGAAATCTTAAGTGCAAAACTCAATAATCTCAACCTGCCAGGAGTGGTATTTAAACCAATATCCTTTATACCAACTTCTATTAAGGGTATGTCAGTCAATCCAAAATTCAAGAATCAAGTTTGCTATGGATCAGAAATTATTGTAACTGATAGAGAAAAATATCTAAGCGTAATTACTGGTATGGAAATTATTAATTTAATAAAAAAAACATATCCTTCGAATTTTAAATTAAAACAGGGCATAAATCGTCTTTGGGGCAACACTGAGTTTATTGATCAAATTTCAACAGAAAACAAAGACGGTCTTTTTAGGCTTCCCCTTGAAAAATTCAATCGAATTTCAAAACGGTATTGGCTTTATGATTAAAAAAACATTTCTCATTTTTTTAATATTCATTTATAATTGTTATGCACCACCCAAAATGTATATGCCTAGCGGTTCTTACAACTTAAGTAGATCAGTGAACAGCATAATTAATGGATCTGAAATAAAAACAAATATAGCAGTGAAAGCTGTCAATTTAATTTCTGGGGAAATTTTAATAGACCTTAATAGCCATTCATTGTTTAATCCAGCTAGCAACAATAAACTTTACACCTC
>PBPT01000064.1 GCA_002724735.1 Fidelibacterota bacterium
AGGAAGGCAAAGGAGATGTTGAAACTTGTCGAGCAAGGTTTGACTTTGACCATATAGAAGAACTTGAAAAGGAGGAAGCATGAAACAAGCAGATAAAAACTTTTTAGATGATGTGTACGATACTTTAATGAAAAATACGCAATACAGAGTTAGAGATTTTACAAAATACAAAGATGTTTGGATTGATGTAGAACAAGGTTGCATAGAAATTGGCAAAAGAAAATTAATTTTAATAGAGGAGGAAGCATGAGACAGAAATACGTAAAAGTACATTGGGAAACTGAAGAACTTGATAGATATTACAGAAAAAATCACTATCCTGAAAAAGTTTGGAAGGACAACGAAGGCATGCCATTTGGTATTTATCTTATAGATGAGGATGATTTTGGTTCTATCGACTATGTAGAATGGTTTCGTACCGAAGAAGAAAGAGATAAAGAATTTAACGAATTAATTAAGGAGGAAGCATGAATAAATTAACAATAGATGAAGTAGCCGATTTACTCGGTTGTTCAGACATACCTTCAAAAGTAGATTATCGCATTACAGAATGCGCCACTAAAGGCGTTGCCGCCATAGTTTACTTTTACGAAGAACCACTAAACAAAGAAAATCAGAAAACTACACTTTAAGGAGGAAGCATTATGAAACGAAGCGAATTAGTTATTGAATTGTCTTATAGACTCTCAGATGAATCTGATTATGAAGATTATCTTTTTGATAAACTACAAGACCTTTTGGATTTCGTGAGGGAAAAGGAGGAAGTATGACTCAATATAAATCGGAAGTCGAACAACAAGCAATTCTATTAGAACTTGAAGCTTGGGCAAAAGAAACTAAGTCTTACCATTTTCATAACCTTTCTAATCTTTGGTATGACGATAGACCACAAGATACAAAAGATGGCAAATATGTTGCAGATACCATTTATAATAATGGGCTAGTGGAAAGAGTCTTGGAAAATAGTAAAGTCGTTATCATGGGCAAAAAACTATCTACTCAGGATCTGTTAGAAAAATATTTAAAAGGAGAATAATAATGTTAAACAAAAAAAAGAATTTAACTTTTCAAGGCTATGATGAAATCCTAGCTCAGGTTAGAGGTATCATTGAAAGACATTCTACTTCGCCAGAACAATATGATGTTTTAATGCAACAAATAGATAATCTTGAAGTTGAGATTGAAGCTATGCTAGATCGCAATAGCCATTTTGAAGAATAACACGCAAGTCCTATCAAGTTGATGTTTCGATTACTTGATAGGCACTCGCACAACAAAGGAGAAATAATATGAATAAATCAAAACACTTAGACATGGTAGATGTCGAAGCCTTTTTAAATCATTACGATTATTGGGGTGGCGATGGTTGGGTATCTGAAATACTAAACAATAACATTGACCTAGAACTTATGAGAGAAGCAGTTATAAAACTTTCGCAAGGCAAGGAAGCTGAATGTCAATCTTTGGTAGATGATATGTTTATTGAAAAATGGTGGGATAGGGAGGAAGCATGAAGAAATCAGAAATACCAGAATATTATACTTTAGCTAACTTGTCGTCAGATAAGGATTTTAATGAGATATGTAAATTATGTTGGAAAGCATTTCAAAAACAATATGGTAAATTTCCTGATGATTACGAATTACAAGTAAGAGTTTATACAAATAAAAAAGAAACATGAAAGTCCTAAGTCTCTTTGATGGTATGAGTTGTGGTCAAATCGCACTTGATCGACTAGGTATTGAAGTAGATACCTACTACGCAAGTGAGATAGACAAATACGCAATCGCAGTTGCCAAAGAAAACTATCCAGACACCATTCATGTGGGCGATATCACGCAGTTGGATCCCAAAGATTTCCAAGACATAGATTTAATTTTAGCTGGTAGTCCATGTCAGGGATTTAGTTTTGCCGGTAAACAACTGGCTTTTGATGATCCTCGTTCAGCTTTGTTCTTTGAGTTCATTCGTTTGCTCAAAGCCATCAAGCCTAAATACTTTCTCTTGGAGAATGTCAGAATGAAACAACAATACATTGATGTGATTACGCAACAAGTCTCCGAATGTTATCCAGATCATGAAGGCAACGACTTATTCGATAGCAAAATTGAACCTATCTTAATTAACTCAGCTCTGCTTTCAGCACAATCCAGACAACGTTTGTATTGGACTAACATCCTAGGGATAACGCAACCAGCAGATCGAGGTATTGTTTTGCGTGATATTTTGGAAGATGATTTTGATAGCGAAAGAGATAAGTCTTATTGCATTGACGCAAACTATTACAAGGGCGCAAATGTTGAACAGTACCAAAAAAAATCCAGAAGACAGTTAGTTAATAAACCCATCAAAGTAGGCATGAATGTTGAAGAAGTCAAAGTTAGAAAACACGAGGTTGATATACCTAGATTACAAAAATGTATCTTATCTCACTACCAGAAATCAACCAAAGACAAGAAGCAAATAGCCCAAGAACTAAATGACAAATACTCTACTGTTGAACATTACTTTCGTAAACTTGGCAGCGAGTTCTTTTCTATCCCTTCAGAGGATCATTGGCCACAATTAAAAAAAATACTCAACATAAAAACTACCAAATTTGACAAACAAATCATGGAGTTTGAGTATCGTGATGGTGTGTTTGAAACCAAACAAAGAGTTTATAGTGATCAAGGCAAAGCTCCTACCCTAACTGCTTCTAACAAAGAACAGATGATTGAAACTTCTACATCAGATAACGGAATAACTAACATAAAAAAAGGAACAAGTGGTAAGTCTTGGTTTTTTGAGCAACAAACTTATAGTAAGGATAGTAAAAAAACTAGGTCCTTAAAAGCTGGTGGTGGTAGTGGCAACATACCAAAAGTATTAGAAACGAAACCAAAACAAGTTGGTGTAGCATCTGATATCAATGGTCATGATATTTTGAAAAGAGTTTATTCGCCAGAAGGAAAGTCACCTACTTTAAATACTATGGGTGGTGGCAATCGTGAGCCTAAAGTTGTAAGGGGTGGCGCTTTTCGTGGCAGAGCTTACGATCAAGATGGTAAACGCATGGATAAAGATGGTGTATCTGTTGCAAATAAAACAACACAGATGCTTGAATTAAGAAAAGATCATAAATCTAATGCAATAACTACAGTTGGTAAAGATAGTGTAGCAGTTAATGAAGACCTAACATGGCGTAAGCTCACACCTTTAGAATGCGAACGCTTACAAACCGTACCCGATAATTACACAGCTTCAGTCAGCAATACTCAGCGTTACAAAATGCTCGGTAATGGTTGGACAGTTGAGGTAATATGTCACATCTTAAAAAACATGGAGAACTAATATGAATATAGTAGACGCAATCGAATTACTCGAACACAAACTTTTTGACCAAGGCAGATCCGAACAATACACTGCTTACGACAAACTAATTGATGATGCCTGGGATTTGCTCAAAAGCAAACTTGATTTAACTGATGATGAGTTCAATCAAATCTTTGCTCAAAGCAGTTACTATCGACCTGAAGTAACGAAGATACTACGCAAGAAAAATATTACCCAAGATCCTGATCTTCCTGATCCTGATGTTGGTTGCTAACTTCCTTGAGATTAACTACTTCGCCTTCGATAACTCGCACTTGGTTTTGTTCTAGGAGTTCATTCAAACGTTGTTCCAATTGTTCTCGACTCATGCTGTCGATCTTACCAAATCGCACTTCTTTTCTATCCACCATTAAACCTCCTAGTTTAGCTCGTGCGATTTCGGCGTTGACTGCTGGACCGTAAGAACCATCAGCCGCAGCGGCATCCCTAATTACTGCTAATTTTCTAGCCACATTCTCAAAATTAATATCATACTTCTTACGTTGCAACGCTTTCATTTGTTGGATTCTTTCCTGAACATGAGCGTATTCTGGATTGTTCATCATCCGACTGGCGATTACTTCTGGATTTTTAAACCCAGCTCGATGAGCACAATCGGTTTGCGTTAGATCTTGATACACCATGAGATTAACAAAGACCTCTTGCATCTTAGTCAGTTTCTTTTTTCTAGCCATTATTTAATTTTACTCCACGTCTGTGCAATTCGTTAAGCAATTTATTTTTATGTTTCTTTTTACCTTCTGCCAATTCTTTCTGGATTTCTTCAGTCGTTGCTTGTTTCAAGTAATAATGTTTCCAACGCCACATCCTAGTCGGTCTACCATTACCATCCTTGATGTATTCTTTCTCTGAAGGTTTTATTTTAGTAGGCATATTTTATCTCCTTTTTTATTTTTATTTTTTCTATTATAAGTGGGCTGAGAGGGGGTGGGGATGTGGGTTTACATACCCACTCATTCCCCTTCTTATAGAAGTGCACAACTGCACAACTGCACAGCCCAGTAAACATAAGGGTTTCAGAGCACGCTGTGCGCATGTGCAGGCATGTGCACTTGCACAACTGCACAACCATAAAGGTATTGATTTTATTGACTTTTTTCAGACACTGTGCAAAATCGCCAATCAGCCTTGCACAACCGTTTTTTCGTCTAATCATGACAAAAACACGACATCGCATCGTCCTCAAACATATCATCCATCACTGGGTTTTCAGCTTCCTTCAAGAGCTCCACATAAGGTGGGCGATCCGATCGGAAGGTTGCCCCAGTACCCTCGCCGATTCTATTTTCCTGGGCTATCCACCAAGTCGTTAGATCCGGACGTTCTTTAATTAATTTAGTCAAAGTCTTGCGCCCTTTTAAGAAACACAAATCACAATTGCCAGCCAATGTTTGTCCATCAATACTCGGCAAAGTTAGGTCAAAGTTTGCTTTCTGCCAAAACTCTAAGACATCTTTGACTGTATGTTTAGCGTCATACATGGGCATTAAATTACCCCAACGTTCTCGCTCAGAAGCATTTCTTGATGAGCTTACGCGTTTCGGTTCGTCGTAACGTAAACCTAAAACGTTATCCCAGTGCTCATAGCCTTGCATTTTCCACATGAAATCTTTCATGCGTCGAATTTTTAACTCAGCAGTGCAATATCTTGCCACTGGGTTGGGTAAATGATTTCGGCGTCCAAGTAAAGCCTCAAAAGGTTTGCCGTTTCTACTAGCAGTCTTATAAGTAACTTCTTTTGTGCGATAAAATGGGCGTTCATTAGCTGTTACTAACTCTAGCCAGTGTACTTTTACGTTCCAATGTTCGCTACAAGCTTGGACAAAGTCCAAAGTCTCAGGCATTTCTTTGCCAGTATTAGCGAAAGTCACGTAAATATCATCGGG
>PBPT01000071.1 GCA_002724735.1 Fidelibacterota bacterium
ACAAATCCAGGTGAGGATCCACTCAGGTTTAGGGAATATCCCAAACGAGACGCAGCCTCACCCACGTCCTCCTCCTCTTCCTCAAAGTCTTCAGAGAAATCATCGAAACCTTCATCGCCAAATTCATCATCACCAAATTCATCATCACCAAATTCATCATCAAAATCAAAACCATCTAAACCTTCTTCATCTTCTGAGAATTCATCGTCGTCCTCTGAAAAGTCAAATTCCTCATCAAGATCACCTTCATCATCATCACCCCAAAAAATTTCTTCAACTGCGTCATCTTGAGCGAAGACAATATTTGAAGGAGTTAGAAAAATGGATGCACCTAACAGTACATACAAAAGTGTAAAAATATAATAAGATCCTTTTTTCATAAGCCTATCCAAATTTTTGATAATTTAGAGGGCGCACGAATTGGAGTGCACAAAATACCTCGAATTAGTACGTCGTCCTGACAGATAATTTAAACTGTTCTATCAGAACAAGCAATAATTCGATAAAAAGGAAATTTCTATGAAAAAATTACTAAAAAATTACTTAATCAGGAATTTCATCACCTTCAACCCAAGGGGCACCTGCTTTGCGTAATTCTTTACTCATGTCGTCAATATTGATTGTATTTTCAGCAAGTTGCTTTTCAATAAGCTTAATTCTTTTGTTCGCAAGATTTAAGTTATCAGTAGCCAGTTTAGTGGGCCCATAAGTTGAACCTGATGCTACGCGCGCTGCTGTATAAAGCCTAGTGTATACAGTGGGGTTGTTTTTTTCTCCAGGCTCCATCTTAGATCGATTTCCATTCATTTCTTCATCCATATTAAGTAAGGAATTACGAAGTTTCTCCAGCTCCTCATCAAGATATCCAACGTCAGCATTGGATTGTGCTAGGGCCACGTTCATGCTTTTAATTTTCTTCAAAGAATTAGATATACTCATCTGAATGGCGGTAACCTTTTTAAATGCACTTTCCACTCCACGAAGAAATTCAAAGGTTTCTGAATAATCTTTTGCTGGCAAAGCACCTTTTCTTAAAGGGACAACGTCAAATTGTTGTGACTGCGAAAGCTTTTCTGTTTTTCCATTCGCCATCTGATACATTGTAACAGAATATTTTCCTGGCATTGCTAAATAGCCTGAACCCGAAGCTTTGTCTCTGTCAAGTGGAAGCGCGTATGGATTAGGATATCTCAGATCCCAAGCGATGCGGTGAAAACCTTTCGATGCTGCGCCCTCTAACCTTCGAACCACATTACCATCACTGTCTTTTATTTCAAAAATAATTTTTGGCTTATGCTCTCTTCTCTCTGCTTCGACTTCATTCCAACCAGGAAAACCTATGGTTTTGGAACTTTTCGTTTCTCTTTCTCTTCTTTTTTCAGCCTTGGTTTGATATGGTTCAGAAATGTGATAAGTGAAAACAGCTCCAAAAGGAGGGTTAGGGGCAATGTAATATCCATCTCCCTGCGAAGCTTTTCCAGAACCACCCAAGAAAGATCTGGGTATATACCATAATGCTTTACGCACTGGGAATAATGTGGCTTTTGACTTCATTTGATCCTCAGAAATCGATCTAAAAACACTCATGTCGTCAAAAATATAAAAACCACGACCAAACGTTGCTCCAACCAAATCGTTCTCACGCTTATGAATGGCTAAATCGCGAAATGGAATGGTTGGAACGTTTCCTGTAAGCTTTGTCCAGATTTCACCACCGTTCACAGAGAAATAGACTCCAAATTCAGTCCCAAGAAAAAGAAGGTCTTTTTTTACATGATCCTGAACGATTCGCCAACTGTGCGATTTTTGAGGCAGATTGGAAACAATAGACTTCCAAGTCTGTCCCTTATTAGTGCTTTTATACACATAGGGTTTGTAGTCTCCATATTTATGATTATCCAATACTGCGTATACCGTGTTTTCATCAAAATTATCTGCTTTAAGATCGTTTACATACGCATATTCAGGAGCGCCAGGTAAGCGCTTTACTTCAAACTTTTTCCAACGTTTTCCATCGTTATCAGTAACATTAATAAAACCATCGTCTGTACCTGCGTAAATTAAACCTTCTCTGACTGGGGATTCGGATATTGCGGAGATGGTATTATAATTTGACATAGCAAGCACATCCCAAGGATTGTCCCAGCTTTGCTTAGAACCCATTATTGGTAAATCAAATCGTTCCTGGTTTCGAGTCAGATCTTTTGAGATCGGATTCCAAGAGTCTCCACGATCATCCGATTTCCAAACTCTTTGAGAAGCAAAATAAAGACGAGATGGTTTATGCGGACTCACAATAATTGGAGCGTCCCAATTAAACCGTTCGTATACCTCGCCCTCTCGAGGTTGAGGTTGAATGAAAACAGTTTCACCCGTAGTCATATCAATACGATTCAAGTATCCTTGCTGACTTTGAGCGTACATAATATCGGGATTTCCCGGTTCGGTTGCTGGCTGGTGGCCGTCACCGCCTAAAATGACACGCCAATCAGCGTTTTGAATGCCTTGCCTGTTGTCGGTTCTGGATGGCCCACCTTCTGAGCTATTATCTTGGGTCCCTCCAAAAACATTGTAGAAAGGCTCTGCATCATCGATTGCCAAATCGTAGAACTGGGTAATTGGTAAATTTGAAACAAAACGCCATGTTTTAGTCAAATCAAAGGTTTCATAAATGCCGCCATCGCTACCTACCATAATATAGTTTGGGTCGCTTTTCTTAAAAGCAATCGCATGATTATCGACATGTTTATGCTTTTCATTCATTCGAACAAAATTCTTTCCACCGTCATCAGAGACAAGCATATAATTGTTCATTAAAAATAGCTTATCAAAGTGATGTGGTGACGTATAAAGCTCTTGGTAATAGTGGGGTCCTGTTCCACCAGCAACTGCATCTGACTGCTTGGTCCATGTTTCCCCTCTGTCCGTAGATTTGTAAACACCGCCCTTTCGCCTATCAAGTTCAATTGCGGCATAAACAATATCTGGTTCGTGATGAGAAATATCGAACCCAATCTTACCCATATTTGAAGTAGGTAAACCTGAGGTTAGCTCTTTCCAATTTTCTCCACCATCCTCAGAACGATAAATACCAGTACCAGGTCCGCCACCCATGTAAGCTGCTACAGTCCGATGGCGCTGCCATAGGACAGCGTAAAGACGATTCGGGTTTCTTGGATCCATTTTTAGCTCAGTAGCGCCGGTCCATTTATTGCTTTTTAATACCAAAGACCAATTTTTTCCACCGTCAACACTTTTATAAACCCCTCTCTCTCCTCCACTACTCCACATTGGTCCTTGTGAAGCAACCCAAACTGTGTTAGGATCTTTAGGATGAACTAAAACCTCAGAAATATGCTCAGATTTTTTTAATCCCATATTGGTCCAGGATTTTCCACCGTTTTCAGATTTGTACACTCCATCACCGTAGCCAAAATGTCGACCACCAAGGTTTTCACCGGTCCCTATCCAAATCGTGTTTGAATTATTGGGGTCTATAGTTACACAACCTATCGAATAAGAAGGCTGATCATCAAAAATTGGGGTCCAGGTCACTCCTGCATTTGTTGTTTTCCAAACGTTACCAGATCCAACAGTAACATACCAGACACTTTCGTTATCAGGATGAATTGCAATATCTGATATTCTCCCTGACATAAAGGCTGGACCAATGCTTCTAAATTTCAATCCTGAAAAATTGCTATCAGACCATATGCTCTGCTTACTAGACTGACCATAAACAAAGCCAGAGATCAATAAAATTAATAACGAAAGTGACTTAAAGTAACGCATTAGATATAACTCCTATATATCTGTACACCCGGAAGGATTCGAACCCTCAACCTTTCGGTCCGTAGCCGAACGCTCTATCCAGTTGAGCTACGGGTGCATTAATTATATAAAAAAATATTAAACCAAAAAGAAAGTCAAATCTACTCTGAACTATTCATGAGCCCAAGAGTAATTTGAGTTTATTCCTTAAACGAAAACTCTTCCGCCTGAAGGATTTCTCTGGAATTATAGTCCTGAATCCAAGCAACTATTCTTAGACTTTCTTTGTTCCACCTGAGTTCAGTATTATTAATCCAGTCATTAGAAAATTTCCAACTAAAGGATTCATTATAGTCAACATTGGATAGAAATTTAATTGTTTTCCCTTCGTTCCCGAGCAATTGTTGTACCATTACATTATGATGTTCATATAAACCATTGAAAGATCCTGGATATACAACTTTTTTTAAAGATGCAGCAACAAAAAGACGAATATCTGAATTTTCGTCACTATTTGTTAACGATTTAAAAGCAATATCAAAATTATAACTATCTGCTAAAGCTGAACCTTGAAAGCTCAAGAAATAGGGAGAAACGGTATTTAAATATTTTTTGGGGTCTTCTACCCAGACGCTCACACTTGAACCAGAGCTGGATCCATTTGTAAACATATTTGGAGTAAAATTTCCATCGTAATAGGTACTTCTAGATCTATTCATACTAGGATTTAACGCATACATAGGATCGTTTCCTGGGGAAGGCCACCATA
Organism: Fidelibacterota bacterium; assembly: GCA_002724735.1. GTDB lineage: Bacteria > Fidelibacterota > Marinisomatia > Marinisomatales > TCS55 > TMED108. Next base: position 4,541 of record PBPT01000071.1, read on the forward strand.
CATGATAAAAAATTCGAAGCCATACGCTGTCTAGTTCAGCGCTAATAGAGTTTACTGAGTTTTGATTTAAAAGAGAACTTAAACTCCGCTCCGCGGAGGCGCATGGCCCTCACGTGCTGGACGTAAACATTTCGCTCAAAATTTTTCTTCTAGTATTAGATACAGCTATTTCTTTTGATGCCGAAATACCGTTTGAAGATGCAGAAATCTCAGTAGCCCCCTCTATCATTGCTATGACTTCACCAGATGAACTAATATCAGCAATATTTGGATCGGAAGAAGACCATTCAACATCAATCTTATCTAAGCGATTTCCATCTTTGTCATACCCTCTGGCGTAAAAAAAGGTTGTTTGATTAGGTCTAAGTATCGATTCGGCTGAAACAAGCTGGATTCTTGATAGGCTAGATACCTCAACTTTGTCATCGCAAGCTGCAAAAAAGGAAAACAAACAAAGTAAAATGTATGAATGCAATCTTTTCATTTTAAAAATTAAAAAGCGGTTGTAACTCCTAATTTAATACCTTTTTCAAAAGCTTGCATATTTCTACATACTCCATTGCTACAAAAAATACCTGCTCGTTGGGAACCATAAGACAGTGATATCAAGGTTGAGCTAAACAAATTCATTGAATAATTAATACTGGCCCATGTCATTGATTTATCAAAAAAAGGGTTCAAAAAATTTTCAACGAAATTGTTATTTCTACCATTTTCAACTACCAATATGTCTTCCGTGGAAGCATTATCAATATCTATACTTATTGACCAGTACGGAGACCTTGAATAACCAATGCTTAAAAAAGTATTCCCTTGAATATCTTCAGCAAAAGCCGAACCAAACACCTCTTTGCCTAGGTTTGCTTCTGGATTTTTAATTATCATGCCCTTTTTAATTTTTTGATATTCAAACTGAAAATTAAAACTGTTTTGAGGCGTTAGTTGATAGGAAATCAAAACAGGAAATGTAATAGACTCTAGCATATTGTAGCTGAAAGAATGACCCTGAGTAGAATAGATATTGGTAAAAATATCTGTGATATCACGAGTTTTTGCTAATGAAATTTGATAAAACAATCTGGAATCATAATATCCGTTCACTTCAAGATAAACCTCGCTAAATGGATTAAATCTCCAATCACTTGAGGATAGTATTGATTTTTTTCTTATTGACCAAACGGAATTGAAACCAGAAGACGAATTTAAAGCCCATTCGTTGTGGCGACTGGATTGCGCATAATTTAAGAGAATGGTACCGTTTTGAGCGTGGGACTTTTCAATGCCTATATTAAATCCAACCTCATCATTGTAATCTATTTGATGGGCTACCCTCCCAAGATAAAGTGAGCTGTGTATTTTGTAAACCGTGGGCATCTGTTGAAAATAATACACTCCATGAGGGTGATTAACGAAGTCAAATCGATCAAAGGGAGAAAGTTCATTAAAACGGTAATCTTTAAAAGAGATACTGATAGCATAATCTTCTAAGAAAAGAAAAGTGTTTAAGTTAAAGGCCTTTCCATCGTTATGAGATTTTTGAACATAATGATAATCAGCTTCAAAATTTTCAAAAATGTGAGAAAAGCTTAGACCAAACAACCTATCCTTGAGTCTTAAATATTGATTTTTAGTGGGAATAAGGTGCTGATCTTTCACATTGAGCGCAAAAAATTCAAAACGATTTCTTGAAATGTCGAAAGAAATTTTACCGGCTTGTAACTTATAATCGGTTTTATAATTAGGAATTCTTTCATCAAAGTCAGGCGCTTTGGTAGTAGATCGAAAAGATTGATGGGCTCCAATTAAATATTCAGCTGACAAAAAACCAAAATTGTATGAAAACAACCCACCTCTGATCCCTGTGTCCATATCAATAGATTGATCGTCAAGCATATTGAAAATTAATCCGTTACCCCAAAATTCATAAAGATCACCTATTTTTACTCCATATTTATTTGCCTGATATTCAAATCGAAATTTTCTTAATCCTATAATCTTCTTGCCAAGTTCAGGTGGATTAGAATGCTCAAGCTCTAGCCAGGATGTCCAATCGTTCCAGTCTGAATTGATGTTAATCCTATTTTCAAAAAAATTGAAGTTATTAACGCTTTTTCCAAAGCTTGATACATACGAGCCAGAAAGGTTTAATTGGGCGTAAATCATGCAAGGTAATTGAATGAGAAAAAAAATAATGTATGGTTTCATTGATTTAACACTTCTAGGATTTTGCTTTCCATAGTTACCTCATCTCCTGGTATGTAACCATAATGCATCCAAAAAATGACGCCATTCCTATCAATCAGAATATTGGTTGGCATAATATTTCCATTTAGTTTTTTAAATATTTGTTGATTTGGGTCTATAAAAACATCAAAATTATATCGTTTTGAACGAACATAGCGCTTCACCTCCGATAGGCTGCGCTGCGTGTCGATACTTATGGAAAGAATATTTAATCCATTATTTTTGTACTTTTTTGAGAGCCTGTCCAAGTGAATCATCTCTTTTTTGCAAGGCCCACACCACGTTGCCCAAAAGTTGATTAAAACAGGACCTTGGGATAAATATTTATCTAATGAAATTTTTCTACCATCTATACGATTAAATTTTAATGAGGATTGTATTTTTTGACTGAACAGTAGAGGATTGAGAATTAAAAATCCCAACAATACTAAGGCTTTCATAAATAAAATTTATAAAAGGGTGCGCAAATAAGAGTGTAGCTCACTCTCGGGTACGAATTTTAATTTGACTCTGCTAATGCTGTTTGCAGAACTAACCTCCATATTAAACTCGTAATTTACGGGTATTTCAACCGTTTCAAGGGATACCTGCATTGACCACCCTCCAATAGTAAAATCGATGAGCGGTGAAAAGTATTTAAAAGGCTTATAGACAACGCGGTCACTATTAAGACCCTGAATGATTTTATCATGCGAGTCAACCAGGACTGCCATTGGGCTACCCGAGGCGTTTAGAAGTTGGATGACTGGAACTGAGCGGTATTTTCCTAATTGAATCTTCTCTGAAATATCGGGTGGGAAATTATATTTGTCTTTATTAAAGTAGAAAATGGTAAGGCTTCCGTCCTGCTTAAGACCAGAGTAAGGCAACGATCTAAGCATATCTTTCACAATACTTGATTTTAAAGTGTAGTTTACAGGTAACGATATCTGAAATTCTTTTTTATTGTCAGGGTCATAGTTGAATTTGGGCTTATCTAGACTTACCGAGTAAGGATTATTCATAAGGCTTTCAAGCACCTCTACCATCATCACCGTATTCATCTCGTTTTCAGGTTTTGCCTTTTCATAGCTTTCTTTTGAAATATCCAATACCCACTCTCCCTCAACCTCTTGGGAAACATTCGGATCTCTCTCTCCTTGCGCTCCAATGGAGACATCCATATTTTTTTCTAAATCTACTAAAGCCTGATCAATAGCAGAACTAACATCGATAGCGCTTTGAGCGTACGTCGGTGGCTCTTGCATCCCTTTTCCCTCTGTGAGTGTAGGATATTTACTTTTTACAGGCTTAGGAAGGTACGGGGTTAACATTGTTTTGACCAATTGGGTCAACGATGTATTCAGATCATCAATCTGATTATAATAGCCGCTGACCTTCCTACTATCAATCTCATCCCAAGTCGCGATGTCAATCAACTGAATAGAAAGCAATATTTTGTCAAGAGATCTTTCAAACTTTCCAAGGACTAAGAAATTTTTGGTGCCGGGCTTTTGCTGAGATAAAAGCGATCGATTGGACATTACATCTTCAAGATTTGACTGGTTTTTTACATAAACTCTATCCTGGGAGAGCAAGTTAGAAGAAATCATATCTGAAAATGCATCCGAAAGCCATGAGATTGATGGTTCACTTTTGGTATTATCAAACGGAATGATATAAATATTTAACGCCGGTGGTACCGCAAAAGAAACGCTTAAACTAATTAAAGACGCAAGAAAGTATTTAGACAGTATTTGCATAAGCCCTCAAATTATAGGTAAATCTATCTATTCTCAATCAAATTTTTAAGTAACAAATATCACTGCTTCCAAGTATCTCTAAGCGCAACAGCTCTATTAAACACTAGAGATTCTTTGGATGATTTTGAATCTCGAATGAAATATCCCAACCTCTCAAATTGAAAAGGGAAATCAAACGTTTCTTCGCCCAGAGAAGGCTCGACCTTACAGTCGTGTAAAGCCTCAAGAGAGTTGGGGTTAATTGATTCAAGAAAATCACTGTCTGTGTCGGGGTTAACGGATTGAAATAATCGATCGTAAAGACGAACTTCTGCTGAGATTGCGTGCAAAGCGGAAACCCAGTGGAGGGTTCCTTTCACTTTACGTCCATCGCTTGATTTTCCACCTTTAGTATTTTTATCATAAGTGCAATGCAGTTCGACAACTTCTCCATATTCATCTTTTATTACGTCGTTACATTTGATAAAATAAGCAAATTTTAACCGAACCTCGCTTCCAGGAGACAAACGAAAATATTTTTTTGGAGGATTTTCCATAAAATCTTCTTTTTCAATATATATTTCTCTTGAAAACGGTATGTTTCTAGCTCCCGCACTGTCATCTTCAGGATTGTTTTTTGCTCTGACAAGCTCATCTGAATCTTTTGGATAGTTTGTTATCACGACTTTCAGTGGATTTAAAACAGCCATTCTTCTATCAGACCTTTTATTTAAATCGGTTCGCAAGGAAGATTCAAGCTTTGCAACGTCCATTACATTGTCACGTTTAGCAACACCCACCTCTTCCATAAAATTTTTAATTGATTGTGGTGTATACCCTCTTCTTCGAAAACCTGAAATAGTTGGCATTCTGGGATCGTCCCAGCCATCAACTAAGCCATTTTCTACTAGTTTTTTTAGCTTTCTCTTTGACATAATCGTGTAGCTGAGATTGAGTCGAGCAAATTCTATTTGTTGTGGATGATACACACCCAGTTGCTCCAAATACCAATCATAAAGTGGTCTGTGATCCTCGAACTCCAAAGAACATAAAGAATGCGTTATTCCTTCAATTGAGTCCTCTAATCCATGAGCCCAATCGTACATTGGATAAACACACCACTTATCTTTGGTCCGGTGATGATGCGCATGTAATATTCTATAGACTACAGGATCTCTCATATTCATATTTGGGTGACCCATGTCGATTTTAGCTCGTAAGGTTTTTGATCCGTTGTTGAACTCGCCATCTCTCATCCTCAAAAACAAATCTTTATTTTCTTCAATGCTGCGATTTCTGAACGGACTCTCAATTCCAGGTTCATTTAAAGTGCCACGGGTTTGTTTAATTTCTTCTGCGCTCAGGTCGCACACGAATGCGACACCGCTATCAATGAGTTGAAGTGCAAAGCTAAACATCTGATCAAAGTAATCTGAAGCAAAACAAAGCCTATCCTTCCAATCATATCCTAGCCATTTTACATCCTCTTGAATAGAGCGAACGAACTCCTCTTCTTCTGCAATCGGATTGGTATCATCAAAACGTAAATTGCATTTACCGCCATATTCTTCAGCAATGTTAAAGTTTAAACATATTGCCTTAGCGTGACCAATATGAAGATAGCCGTTCGGTTCAGGGGGAAAGCGTGTGTGAACTTTATTATTAAATTTGCCTGAACGATTATCATCGTCAATAATTTTTTGAATGAAGTGTCGGTTTGTTGTTTTAATCATATATTTGAAAAAGTTTCCAATGCAAAATTGATGCGCTTGTTCACCTCTTTTTTTCCAAGGATTTCTATAATATCATAAACTGAAGGTCCGTTCAAAGAACCAAAAAGAGCGAGTCGTAGCGGCATAATGATTTTTCCAAGGCTAAAGGATTTTGTGGATACATATTGTTTAATTTCACTTTCAATCTGTTGTGCATTCCAAAAAGCGATCTGCTCAAGTTTTTTTAAACAACCAATTAGATTAGAGGCTGTTTTTTGATTTGGCCACGCCCTTGCTTTTTCACCATCATTAAATACAACGGGGGAAATAAAAAATGGCTCAGAAAGCGAAATTACTTCTTTAAGTGATTTGCACCGCGGTTTCATAAGATCTAAAATTCGAATCAAAACTGCAATATCAGAACCTTTTCCCCATTCAGGGTTTATGGCTCTGACTTGATCCAGTATAAATTTAGAGGATTTTTGCATCATATGCTGACCACTAATCCAATGTAATTTTTGCTCGTCCCAAATCGCACCTTTTTTTTGAACCTGCTTTAAGGAGAATTTATTCGATAATTGTGTTAAAGAAAAAATTTCATCATCATTTTTTGGATTCCATCCCAGCAAAGCTAAATAATTCAAGAGACCATCAGGGAAATAGCCTTGATCAGCAAAACTTTGAACACCTGGAGCTCCATGTCGCTTACTCAGCCTTTTTTTATCAGGACCTAATATCATTGGCAAATGGGCAAATTGAGGTGGTTTTAAACCCAGTGCTCGATAAATAATTATCTGTTTAGAGGTATTTGATAGGTGATCATCACCTCGAATGACATGGCTAATCTCCATTTCATAATCATCCACCACAACGGAAAAATTATACGTTGGAGTGCCATCAGAGCGAATAATGATAAAATCATCTAATTCATTATGATCTGTTACGTTTTTACCATACACAAGATCATTGAACATCGTTTTCCCAGAGCCTATTTTGATCCGAATCGTGAAGGTAATGCCTTGGTTAAGCTTTGTTTTAATTTCATGCTCAGACAAATTCCTGCAAGTACCTGGATATAAGAAATGACCGTCCACTTTAGATTGTTGAAGCTCATCTTTTGAGCAAAAACAACGATAACAAAGATCGTTCTTAAACAAAATATTCAAATAGTGTTTATACCGCTCAGTTCTTCCTGATTGATACACTACAGGCGTTTTCCAATTCAATCCTAACCATTTCATTGAATCAATTATTTGCTCAGTGTACTGAGTTTTGGATCGCTCCTTATCAGTATCTTCAATTCTAAGGAAAAAAGAACCGTTCTGCCTTTGGGCAAAAAGCCAGTTGAATAACGCAGTCCTTGCTCCACCCAAATGAAGCTCACCTGTTGGGCTTGGAGCAAAACGAACTTTAATTGTATTTTTTGACATTAATTGATTGAGAAAATTTGTTAATGAAATTTATTGCTGGAAGCAGGTATAAAGAAACGAATACTAAACTATCCTTTTTGATCGCTCGATTTAAATCGAGGCATTTTAACATCAGATAATGATTTGTGTTTTGTTTTTCTTCCCTTTGTTCTTTCTCTCCAATTTTGAAAAGATTTTCTTTTAAGATTTTTACGCATAATTTTTATAACATCATCTTGATTTATTCCAAACTGTTGCTCAATTGCTTCAAAAGGAGTTCTATCTTCCCAAGCCATTTCAATAATTCTATCTGTTTGTTGAAGTGAAAAAGTGTGTTTTTTATTTTTATTCATTCTAAAGAAAAATTAAATAAACCGATGTTTAAACTTTAACCGATTAATGAAAATCATTTAATTTCATTGATAACGAAAGAAAATTTAAATAATGCCAGAAGGACCTGAAACAAAAAGAATGGTTGATACCATCAAAAAATCGCTTCTTAACCAAGAATTGGTCTCAACGTCTTTCTTGCATGATAATCTGAAAAATTTAGATACAGCGAATATTTCTATACTAGATGTTACTTCAAAAGGAAAAGCCGTAATAATTCGCTTAAGCGATGGAAATTCAATAATAACGCACAATCAGCTCTATGGCAGATGGACATCCAATAGATTAAATACAAAAATAAGACATAACCGCTCTCTAAGAATTGAATTTTGTACCAACTCAAAAGCGGTAAGACTATGGTCAGCAACAGACATTATTGCCCTTCCAACGGCAGAGGAGTCAACCCATCCTTATCTTAAAAGAATAGGGCCAGATGTATTAGACAAAACTACTACCTACAAACTAATTTACGATCGCCTTGTAAGCAAAAGATTTAGAAACAGAAGATTTAGTGGGTTACTTTTAAATCAACATTTTATTTCAGGTTTGGGAAATTACTTAAGAAGTGAAATATTGTTTTTTGCAAAGCTCATGTATCATCAAAAAGCATCAGAGCTTGATCAAGATCAAAATACGAAACTTTCTCAATGCATTAAGGACGTTTCTCTTAGATCGTATAAGCAAAAAGGCAAAACAATTTTTTATGATGATTTAATGCTGAAACAACTTGATAAATCTGCAAAAAAAAGAAGGTTCATGGTTTTTGCTAGAGCTGGGCAAAATTGTTATGTATGTAAAACAAAAATTGTTAAAGAATTTCAATCAAGTAGAAGAATATATTTTTGCACTACTTGTCAGTCCTCTCATCGATAAACATGTACCAAATCTTGAAAAAATATTTACCATTTTTTTTTACGTCTTTGTCTTTAATTATTATTGATCTCATTTTAGGGGAAAAATTATCTGAAAAATTATATGTTTTTACTATGGTGGTGCTTGTTGGAGGTCTACCACACGGTGCATTAGATTTTTTTATACTAAAAAAACAATACTCTGGAACAAAGTTTTTAGTGTCTCTTATCGTTTATTTGGTAATAGCGGCAAGTATTTTTGTGCTTTTTTACACAAATCCATTAATTATCTTTTTATTGTTTCTCGCTTATTCTGCGTTTCATTTTGGTGACTCAGACTTTAGCAAAGACCCATTGATTTCAAGATTGGGATGGGGGTCTCTTATTATTTCCCTACCACTACTTATAAGCACTAAAGAAGCGCTGTGGTTCACGTCACTATTTATCCAAAGTAGCGATTTTTACGACCGAACCTTATTACTAATCATTTCTTCTGCTGCGTTAATGTGTTCATTATATCCCAAAGACCAAAGATTGGATAAAATTGTAATAGTTACTTTTTATCTAATTACAATTATGGCCAGTAACATCTTTTTTGCATTCGCATCTTATTTCACTGCATTACACAGCGTTCATCATTTGAAAGGTTGGATTCCTAAACTCAATAAAGGAACCGCACCTATTCTTGGATTGTTGACCATTGTAATACTAGGAATAGTTGCAATTCAACTCACTTTTGATATTATAGAGTCGCCAAATCAAATTAATAACGTTGAAAAAAATGCAGTATATACTGCTATTACAATGCTTGGAGCTTTAACGGTTCCGCATATGATTTTGATTAATCGTTCAAAGTAATTTTTTTCTGTAACTACTCTGATAATTCTTCATCAAGCATTTTGATGACTTTTTGAATTTGATCTATACCCGCTTCACATCTTAAAACGTAGATCCTTTGAATCTCTTCTTTTAACTGAAGTTCAGTTATATAACCATGAGATTGAATAATTTGGGTGTTTTCTTGACGAATTATTTTTTTACTGGCCAAAGGTCCTGTGACGAGAATGGGCAATTCTCTGAAATAGGTATTATCAAGTAGCTCACCGTTGTAATGAATTCTGTAATAGTGATGGCTATAAATTTTTCCAATTTCATTCGATAATTCATCATTACCAAAATAGGTTAATCTTCCACTCGATACAGAAGCATCGTAAGATGATTGAGTACCAAAAAAGGTATTGTTAGCTACCGATTTATCATTTAAAGACATAAAATCATTGTAATCAAAAGGAGTGTCAGGGTTGAGCATAGTCAACATTTTGACTGAACTCTGATTTGCCGTTTGCTGTTCAAGAGCAATTCTTTTGAGATATGGGAGATCTTTTTCAAGATCTTTTTTGATATTTACATAATCGCTTCTAAGTCGATTCTTAATCTGCGCGTCCTCTCTCCATTCTTCGACATTGAACGAAAGAGCAATTCCTAAAAAAACAGCTACAAATTCTATTCCTCCTCTAGTTAAAAGTTTATTCATTTTCTAACACAGCTTATTGTGTTGGAGATAAAACGACAATTCTTCCAGGGCCCTCAAGAGCGACAAAGATTCTTCCATTAGGACCAACCTCAACATCGCGAACACGACTTCCAGGTTTATAAATATTTTCACGAGAAACAAATTTATTATCTTTCACCACAACTCTTTCTAGATATTCATCTTTTAGAGAGGTTACAAGAATATTATCCTTCCAAGCATTAAAAAGTGAATGCTCATAAATGGCCATCCCGCAAACGGCAATACTAGGGGTCCAATGCCAAACCGGCTGCTCCATTCCTTCCTTCTCTGTAATATCTGTGATTTTTGTACCAATATAGTTTATTCCATAGGTGATAATTGGCCATCCATAATTAACACCTTTTGAAATTATATTAAGCTCATCACCACCTCGAGGACCGTGTTCTGTTTCCCAAATAGTTCCATCCTTGGCAACAGCTAGGCCTTGAGGATTTCTATTTCCATAGGTCCAAATTGAGCTTACAGTTCCATCTTTATTTTTGAAAGGATTGTCATTAGGTACATCACCCTTTAGGGTCAAACGGTGAATTTTACCATTTGGTGTATTTAAATCTTGAGCCTCATCGCGCTCAAAACTATCTCCAACAGAAAAATAAACATGATCATCATAAAAGACAATTCTGCTACCAAAATGTATTGCGCGGGGAGTATAGTGCTTTGCATCCGCTTTGTAAATGACTTTTAAATCTTTTAAGGTATACTCTTCTAATCGCGCCATAGCTATTCGGGTAAAAGACGTGGTTCTAGAGAATGTTTTATTTGACCCAGTAGCAATTTCATGGCTATAAGAGATGTAAATTAATTTATTGTTTGAAAAATTTGGATGCACAGCGATGTCCAATAAACCCCCTTGGCTTTTATAGAGAACTTCTGGAACGCCTAAAATTTGTTTTTTTTGCTTTCCACTTTGAGCTACTCGATATAAGGCACCATTTCTATCAGATACCAGCAATTCCTTGGAGGGTAAAAAAGCCATTCCCCATGGAATTTCATATCCCTCAGAAAAGGTTTCAACTTGATAGGTAATTTTTTTTGTTTTTACAATATCGGCATCAAAATCTTGAGAACTGCAAATAGAAAAAATTAGTAGTAATGAGATAATTTGCTTCATATGATTTTTTTAAATTTTAGTAAAAATTTCAGAAAATGGTTTTTTGGTGATTATTGGAATTTCAGCATCATTTGCAGGGTAACCAACAGGAATCAACAAAAAAGCACGTTCGTTTTCGGGTCTTTTTAAAATTTTTGAAAGAAAATTCATTGGACTTGGAGTGTGGGTAAGCGTTGCAAGGCCAGCGTTATGTAGAGCGCTTAGCAAAAAACCAGCTGCTATGCCTACAGATTCAGACACGTAGTAGTTTTTTCTCTTCTTTCCATTTTCAGTATCCTCGAAAATTTGACTAAAAATTATGATTAAATAAGGGGCTTTTTCTAAAAAAGGTTTGTTCCAATCAGTGCCAAACTGGTTTAAATCTTCAAGCCATTCTTTAGAAGCCCGATGCTTATAAAACTCTTTTTCTTCTTTTTCTGCTGCTATTCGAATTTGTTTCTTTACCATTTTATCTTTGACCAATGCAAAATGCCAGGGCTGTTTGTTGGCTCCAGAAGGGGCTAAGGCTGCCGCTTTAATGCAGTCTGTAATTACCTGAATAGGAACATTTCTAGAAGAAAATTCTCTTACCGACCTTCTTTTTCTTAAACTATGCAGTAGGAGTTTTGATCTTTTTTTCATTTCGATGATATCAAGTTCAGAAAAATTTAATTTTTTAAAAGGCATGTTTGAAGATTTAACGATTAAGACTTTGATTTTGATTGAGACGGATCAACCTTTTCTATCGATTGAATGGTAAATTTTATATCTTTACCTTCAATTTCAAGAACAAAATTATCGTCAACTTCTTTGCCGATCATTGACTGGCCAAAAGGAGAAAGATATGTTACAATCATTGGGTATAAATCCAGTTCAAACTCAATCGGTCCAAGTAAATAGTAAACCTCTGGGGCATCACGACCATCTTCTAAGATGGTAACTTTATTACCGAATCCTACTTCATCGGTATCAATTTCATCGCTTTCAACAAAACGAAAAGGTGCATGAGACTGCATCAATTGTTTTTTATAAACAATTAGGCTTTGCTCCTCTCGTGCGGCGTGATATTCAGCATTTTCTTTAAGGTCACCGTGATCGGCAGCTTCTTTTATTCGAGCGGATGTCTCCCGCTTTAGTCTATCAATCTTTTTCATCTCTTCTTCAAGGGTGCGATAAGTTTCACGTAGAATCAAAGTTGCCATTAAATATTCCTTTTGATTTTTATTAATTGACTATGGGGAATTGGATTAATCTTTTACAAAAATTAAGATAAAGATTTTGCTCAATCAAGCTGTAGTTCCAGTGTATAATTGAATAAAAATTAATTTGACTACCAACGGTGAAATCCAGGATGATCTTTGCCCACTGCAACAAAAAGTCCTTGACCTTTAGCGCAAAGCTCTTCTTCACAAAATAGCTCCATCGTAACATCGGCACGATCTTCCTTAAGGTGGTCTACTTGTGCTATAATATTTAGTGTCTTTCCAAAGGGTGTTGGTTTAAACATTTTTACAGTATAAGATGCGGTAACAGTTGAGGGTAATTCCGAAAATTTCCCCTTATCCATAAGGGCAACTGCAGCCGCCCAATTTCCATGACAATCAAATAACGATCCAATTACGCCTCCATTAATCACTCCAGGGAAGGCTTGATGTTCAGGCTTGGTTTCAAATGTCATTTCTAAGCCCTGATCGGTTCTATAGGATTTGATCTGCAAGCCGTTTGGATTTGCTGGACCACACCCATAGCAAATTGAACGCTTAGCATATTGATCTTGCACGCTTAAGAGTTTACTATTTTTCATTAATATTTTTTAAAAACTGGTTACTATATAGATACTATAATATTATTTTTTCTCGTAATGAAAAAAGAGAATTTATTGAAAAAGAATGAACCGTGGTCTAAATCTGTATGGGTTTAAAACTATTCTATATACCTATGAACGCATTCAACCACTTACTTTTAATTGGGTTGCATTTCTATGCACGAATTGAACATTGAGCTCAAGGTTGAGAAAAAAAAGTGGTAAAAAATAATTTTTTCTTATTTGTTATAATGATTATGGCTATGATTTCATGGGGTATTTCATGGCCTGCGGCTAAGATTGTGGGTCAATACGCTAAACCTGAGAGCTTGATCGCTTGGAGGTTTTTGTTTGGTTTGATATCAATGATTTTTGTGATGATGTTTCTTAAAATTCCAATAACCCTTCCAGGCAAGGCCCTAAAATATGTGCTATCTGCTAGCCTTCTTATTATCTTTTACAACTACAACTATCTTAAAGGCACACAAATTGGTATGTCTGGTCTTGGAGGCGTAATTGTACCGACCGTTAGCCCAATAATAACATTTGTTTTAAGTGCGCTTTTTTTTAAAAACAGATTCAAAAAAAAGGGGGTTTTTGGTTTGTTATTGGGGTTATGTGGAAGCGGGATTTTGATTAGAGTGTGGGAGATGAATGTAAATGCAATAATTGGAAGTGGCAGTGTCTATTTTTTCTTGGGCGCAATATCGTGGGCATTAATCACAATTTTTACACAAAAATCTAACAACACCCTTAATCCTATTAATTTTAGCTTTTGGGTGTATGGTTTTGGATCTGTTTTAGCGCTTATATTGTTTCCTTCAGAGAATTTTTATAATATTTTTTCTTTTGAACTTAAATTTTGGATCAACTTTTTGCTGATCTCTTCGATTGCTTTGGGTTTAGGAACAACAGCATATTTTTATACTACTATGAAACTTGGCTCAAGCAAAGCCTCATCGTTTATGTTTTTTGTCCCGTTTTCTTCAATTTTATCTTCGTCAATTATCATTGGAGAGCCTGTCTTAATATCAACTATTGTTGGAGGTTCTTTTACAATTTTTGCGGTTTATTTGATTAATTATTAAACCAAAGAGCAGCTTAATAAATAGAATGAAAATGCTTCAAATGCGAAAGAAAAATCTTCTAATTATTCTTAATAAGAATCTAAATAGAGAGTATAGAACAAAAGGATTTTGACGGTTTATAAAGCCCTTAATAAGCGAAGAGATTTCTTTACGGTTGAGTTTAATAACATAATAAACGTAATACGCAAGTGCGGCAATTATTAATAGAATAAAAAACTTTATATAAATCATCTTCAAATTTAATAATTTTATCTTTAAAGAATTAGTAATTGAAGAAATGTTTAATTTTAAAAAATAAGATAAAAAAATATGAATGCAATTACAAGAGGTGGGATAGAGTTTATAGCGGTACTGTTTGGCCTATCTATTTCGCTATGGATTGATAACAACGCAAAAGAAAATGAATTAAAGGTTCAAAATAAAAAAATTTTGAACAGATTATACCACAATCTTCAAGCAGACTCAACCGATGGCGTTTGGAACTTTAAAGCTTACGAAAGAGCAATAAGGGGATCTGAGAACGTTATAAAGTGGTGTGATAGCAACCCTACATTCTCTTCAATTGATGATTCAATCGAAAAGGATATTTCCGCTATGATGATCGCCACAATTTTTGTTCACAACGAAGAGGAGTATATAGCTTTAAAAAATTCTGGCAGAACCGATCTGATAACAAATGAAGACCTAGTAATAAAATTGCATGATTATTATACAAGAATTGGATTTATCAAAACTCTTGATGCCTTTCAAAATGATTTTGTTAGAACCCAAGTAGCCCCATATTTGTCTGACTACGCCGATGAAAATCTTTACAATAAAGAAGATAAAAACAGTATTGTTTATGAAAATTTTCCCAAGGTCAGCCTTTATAGGATGCCCGATGTTAAAAAAATGCGATTTTATGCGTCAAGCATGCTTACTTGGCAACGTTATACTCAGTCATGGTACAAGGGACAAGTAAGAAGAGTGACTGAAATACGTAAACTGTTAAGGGAAGAATTAGATTTTGTAACAACAATGGTAAATAATTCCTAAAAAATTTAAAGGAGAATTCAATCATGTCTTCGATTACTAGAGCATTCATTGCTACAAATATTTTTTGCATACTGCTTGGGCAATCAGGCCCGGCTTTAATTCCTGGCTCAGATCGCTCTGAGGGGCAAGGTCCATTTAACCGTATGGTAATTCGGGGAGGGACACTAATAAATGGAAACGGATCACCACCCATTGGTCCCGTGGATATTGTAATTGAAGACAACCGAATTACCCGTGTTCAAAGCGTGGGGTATCCTGGCGTTCCGATAGACGAAGGTCGACGCCCAAAAAAAGGTGATTTTGAAATCGACGCTTCAGGTCAATATATTATGCCTGGATTTGTTGATTTACACGCACATGCGGGCTCACCTCAAAAAGCCCCCATCACAGATTATGTTTACAAATTATGGCTGGCACATGGCGTTACCACAGTTCGCGGTGTTGGTCTTGCTTCGCTAGAGTTTTCGTTATCCGAAAAAAATAGATCGGAGTCTAATAAAATAACCGCACCTAGAATATGGGCGTATCAAAGACCAGGTCAAGGTAAAGATTGGAGAGGTGGAAAAGTTCAAGATCCCCAAACGGCTAGAAAATGGGTTCGATATGCTGCAAATAAAGGAGTGGATGGTGTCAAGCTAGTTTCCTATGAACCAGATCTGATGGAGGCGTTGATTGATGAAGCGATAAAACAAAAGCTTGGCACAACTGCTCACCTAGGTCAGACTGGAGTGGCACGCATGAATACGATTGATGCTGCGCGTTTGGGTCTTGGAACTCAAACTCATTTTTATGGCCTTTTTGAATCCATGTATGAACATAACGATGTTCAACCCTACCCTGTCAACATGAACTATAACAACGAGCAGCATCGATTTGCTCAAGTCGCTCGACAATGGGATTTGGTTAAACCCAATGGAGAAAAATGGGAATCGTTAAAAAAGGAGCTTCTTGAGCTTGATATTACCCTTGATCCCACAATGAATATTTACGCCGCAGGACGCAACGTCATGCATGCAAGGAACGCCGAATGGCATGAAAAATACACTCTACCCTCTTTATGGAATTTCTTTATGCCAAGCAGAGAAGCTCATGGTTCGTACTGGTTTGATTGGACAACACATGACGAAATAGCATGGAAAAAATTCTATCAGATTTGGATGCAGTTTTTGAATGAATATAAGAATTCAGGTGGTAGGGTTACCACAGGATCCGATTCCGGATTTATTTACAAACTGTTTGGTTTTGCATTTATTGAAGAATTAGAACTTTTACAGGAAGCAGGTTTTCACCCTCTCGAAGTCGTACGCGCTGCCACGCTCCATGGTGCTGAAACTTTACATAAACCCTTAGGGACAAAGCCTGATTTTGGATTGGTTGCGCCTGGATATCTGGCTGATCTAATCATAGTCGATGAAAACCCATTGGCTAATTTTAAGGTACTGTATGGAACGGGGGCTATCAAATTAAATGATAAAAACAAACCCGTTCGTGTAGGCGGCATTAACACCACCATAAAAGATGGTATTGTTTACAACGCCAAACAACTCTTGAAAGATATTGAGAATATGGTCATTGAGGCTAAGAAAAAGGATGGAGAATTAATCAAATATTAATTTCTAGGGTATCAAGGTGAAATTTGAAGTGCCCGAGGGCGGACTCGAACCGCCACGGCTTATTCAGCCAACGGATTTTAAGTCCGTCATGTCTACCAATTCCATCACCCGGGCACATATTGATGAGGCGTCGGCCGGATTCGAACCGGCGAATGGCGGTTTTGCAAACCGATCCCTTAGACCACTTGGGTACGACGCCAAAAGTAAATTGTTAATAAACGAATGAGAAATTAACTTTTTTTATTCATATATCAATCATGCAAATCGAAATAATAATTCTCTTACAGACTCCATTTTTGTGTTTAAATCGTTCAGAGCCTTATTTTGAATCCATAATTGCACTGAAATAGAAAGAAAACCAATGATTAATAATGCATAAATGGTTTTAATATGCTTGTCCATACAACAACTCCTTTTGCGTCAGATTGAATAGATGTAAGTTAAACTATGCAGCAATCGAATTTAAACATTTATCAGCGGCTAAGAGACTTTAATGTCCCAGCTCCTGTCCTTGATGAAATTTTTTCTAATGATGAGGACCTTAAAACCCTAACCAAATCATGGCAAGAACTTAAAGATCAGAATTTAAAAGATGATCAAATAGCTGAAGCAGTGGCGGAAATAATACTTAAAGAACTTGGAGATGATTTCATTCAATCATTAGAAAACTCATCAATATAAATGTAGTGATACCTAATATTCTTTTTTTTCAAAGGTTTAAAATTTGGTTCATAATTTTTTACAACTAGTTGTTCTACCGCTTTCTTAATCCTCTCAGATCGCAGTGTCAATACCTCGCTATCTGCTTTTGCTTCAGAAAGTAAAAGATATTCCGTGCTCTCTCTATGAACTTTTTTAAGGTCGCCCGTTCTTGGCTCGTCTAGATAAAAACCTACCTCAGACTCGATGCCGCGCTGAATTCTAAGAACGTATTTGTAATCAGAGCTGGGAATTCGAGGCTGTGCAAGAACGTGTAGCGTTGTAAGAATAAATATAAAAACTAATTTTTTCACTATCAAAGCATCTTTTGACCATTGGTTAGGGTTAAATACAAAAGCAAAGAGGCTACGCAATAGGTAATGCTTCCAGATTTACCCTTAAATTGATTGGATTTTTTGGCGTCTTCTTTAAGCTGCTTTTCATCAACTTGGGCATGAACTAGTTTGGATTGTTTTTTATATTTACAACGTTGAGTATCTATATAGTATCGTACTCGCTCCATTGCAGTTAAAGAAGCCAGACCCTTTAATTGAGCTTTTTCAACAACCTCTGTTTCGCAAGAGCCTACCCACTCTACGTATTCTTTTGAATCAATATCTATCTTCTCAATTTGGGCATGCAAAAAAGGTGTGCAAGTATAAAAAAATAAAAGTACTATCTTTTTTTTGCTTATAACCATCATAAACCAATCACAAGATTAACTTGAAAAACAGGCAATCGACCAATTTTCATTGGTGGGCCAGCTACATCTTTACCTTCGAGCTTCCAATTCTTTTCGTTATAACTTGACATAAAATATCCTAGCTTACCTTCAAAAGATAACAATCTTGAAATATAATACCGGTAACCCACATGGCTTGAAAAACCCATCCATCTTGTAGTCATGCTACTTCCAGTCTTAAGGCTTACGCTTGAATTACCATAGGTTTCTAAAAGAGCATCCCAGTCGTTGGTTGGGGCCTTAGCAGTAATGGTAATCGAACCCTTATTAATCATCGGTGCGAGAGTAAAATTCATCTCCATCTTTTCTCTGATATAAAAGAAGGTTTCAAAACTAATCGATCGGTAGGCAATGTTTCTTAAATAATTTGATTTATCATTTCCAATAGTACCAGAATGAAGGGAATGTGACTGGGTGTAGCCAATGCGAACGTTAGGGTAAATTTCGTATCTTGCACCCCAGTTTAGTAGCAAATTTTTTCCAACAAATCCAATTTTAGGGATTGGACTACTTGTTTCTATTTTTGGATTGTAGTAACCTGTACCAAGTATAAAGTTAATCTTTGGCTGTGAATAGACTTCATTTGTGAAAATGAGTAGGGGTAGGATTGATAAGATTCTAGAAACATTCATTAGATTGCCTTGCAAAAATTACGATATTTTTTTTTGATTGTCATGGTCTCAACACAACAATTATTTAAATCACTACTATATTTATTTTTTCTTTGTTTGATTACTTCTAATGTTGCGTTTTCGCAGGAAGATGTGAATTTGGAACCTGATCAAGATTCAGTCGCAATTGAAAACGATAGTTTAAGCATTGCAAGAGCGGACTCCCTGAACGCCTTTAAAGAACGATTTACTATTTACGGCAAAGCTGCTTATGGTAATGGAGTTTTGGTACCTGACGCAGAGGTTACGCTTATGGATACTCTGGAAAAGAAATTAGAGACAACAAGAACTACCACAAAGCTTTTCAGAAGGTTTTTTGGTGGCAGGTTTGAATTTGAAAATATTTTGCCTGGTGAATATATTATTTCTGTGGACCTTGGAACGCGCGTTGGAATCAAAAAACGTATTCATCTTAAAAGCAAAAACCTCGACTTAGGAGTTGTTAAGAACGAAGTAGAATTTCCAAAATACGAAATTGGGGATTATACCGATTCTACAAGGATATATTTCAAGCGCATGGCTACCGATCCAGTCGAGCCAGATTCAATCAATATACGCCATATTGTAGTTGGTTTGGATGGAAGTGCAAATACCGTACAAATTGACTCTATTTTGCGGGATAGCGTTTTTTATACGCTATCTGGAGAGCTGACTCGCGATTCAATTCCCATGGACGATATGTATGTAATCTATAATGACTATGGGTATATGATTCATCAAAGTCGCTCATTCAGAGATCGAATTAACGAAGTCCAAAAACGCGATGGATATGTCGTGTTTCACTCTGGTGACACGCTCAACTTTGACAACATTTTTTTTGAACCATCGCTGAAAACACCTGACGTTGCTACTTTTCACTATGACGACACTACAGGGCTTCCTAGGTTCCATTCATTCTATGATATCTACAAGGTATATACTGGTCCTTCGTATATAGAGCGATCTGTCGAACGGGGTTTTTATTCAGCGCTTTTGTTTCACGGAACGTCTATCGCATTTCAAGCCTGGAGAAAAAAATCTGGTCAGCCCGCTTTGAATTATTTACCAAATTTTGGCAATCCTGAAAAAAAACCAAATAGCTACTATTCTATGATAACCTCTTTTTCAGTCTTTACCTTGGGTTGGGTTGGATACGATTGGTATATGGATCGAAGATCAAATTATTTCACTCCCAAGGACGAAGTCACACCATTTCCTAAAAATATGTTTGTTTTTTCATCGAAAGAATGGGCCATCAATCAAGCCCAACCATTTGTAGAACCTGTATATGAAACGCGTATCTGGAAATGGTGGAAAAAAAGAGAAGAGAGAAAAAAAGAGCGAAAACGCTCTAAGCGAAAATCTGTATTTGACTAGAGCTTTCCAGCCAGAGCCTGGATGGCAACTAAAACTGATTCCGCACTCGGGGTGTGAGGTGCATTTGCAGGTACCAATATATCAAGCTGTTTAGCTGCATCTGAGTAATTTGATAAATTAAAATAGGCTTGAATTAAGGCATATCGTACATCTTTATGATCCACATTATTGTTGTATTTAAATTGATAGTTTTGAACATCATTAAGTAACGTATTGGCCGCAGTTACTACATTGTCATAATGATTCGTATTGTTAACTAATGCAAGAACGCCACTTATCGAAACACCCGCCAATGCATCATAATCTGAATTGCTTGACATAAGGCCGCCTGAAAATGCGCTTAAAAAGTCGTTAAATGCAGCCTGCGCATAATCGTTTGTTCCTTGCTCAAACAATCGGGCCCAACCACGACCATGGACAGCTTCATCGCTAATCGAGTCGTATACTGAATTCACAAAAGCGCCGTTAATTGTCTCTTGAAATTTCTTAACGCTTTCGGAGAAGTCTTTAGCTAAAAAAAGGTTCCACCCTTCAGTCACATTTGAAACCAATTGAGTAGAAATATCCTTTACCCCAGTAAGTTGAACTGTAGCAGGATTTGCTCTAATTGAACTGTTGTGGGTAATCTGGATAGTTTTGGTAGCAGTGTTTTGTGTAGGAGTATAACGAACTGTGATGGTTTTATTAGCACCTGGGGTTAAGACAAAATTGGTTTGACTTCCTATAGTGAAATCGCTTAAGGGCAGATCTAAAGCAAGCTCGAGATCAAAACCTGACCCTGCGTTATTTTCAAATCTTAAATCCAGGTCTTTCGTACCGCCAGATTCAACCAAACCAAAGTCAAGAGCTACCGGTGAAATTGAAAACGAAACAGGCGAACCACCAATGCCTGAAAGGTAAAATTCGTTAAAAGTATCATCATTTTTTACAACCAACTTGCCAGAGTATTCCTCAGCAGCGCTTGGAATAAATGTGAGGTAAATGTCTTTTGATTCGTTTTTCTGAAGAACAAGAACACCGCTAAAGTCCATTTGAAAATTTTGAGACTCAAGTATCTCAACGGTACCTGTAAATGAGCCGGAAGATTCCTCGGTGTTTTTAATGCGAATTTTTTTGGAAGCGCTGTTGTTTACCTCAACTTTTCCAAAATCATGCTCAGATGCTGGCTCAAATTGAATAACATACTTGGTTTCCTCTTTGTCCTCACATCCGTTGAACAAAAACACAGAAAATAACAAAAAACTAAATAAGCGTCGAGTCATCGAGATATTACCATTTTTTTAGTTTTTGAAAACGACCGAGTTTTGAGTTGATAAAGATACATACCGCTTCCAACAGGGTTTCCGTTTGCATCGTTACCATTCCACATGACGTTGTATCTTCCCGGCGCTTTGATCTCGTTTACAAGGTCAACTATTTTTCTTCCTAAGATGTCGTAAACAACCAACGAAACTTTTTCATTGTGAATTATATCGTAACTAATTCTAGTATCAGGGTTAAATGGATTAGGATAATTTTGACCGAGCGCGTACTCTGTTGGAGTTGTTACCGCCTCATCAATGGATAGAGGTGAACTTGATCCTTTTTTGATCAAAGCAAAATGACCAAGAAAACTTGTGTAGGCATAAATGCTATTGTTATCGCTGGAAATAAAGGATTGCAATTCATACCATTTCCTACCATCAAAATATCCAATCGAGACACTATTGTCAGCATCTTCAACAATAAATTCTAGAAAAGCGGGAGCGTTTAGCTTCATACCCGTAAAACCGGATGAATAAATATCAGAAACAACGTCATCGCTCATAAGTTCTTGTCTATTTAAATAACTGTTACGTCCAACAACAACATACGTACTCTGATCGAAACCATTTTCAGGTATCGTGAGTTTGTATTTACTGTCTCGAGAGCTTACAGCAATCGGTTTGGTTAAATCCGTATAACCAACATTATAATTAAATGTGGTATCAAACCTCGAATTACTGTAAAGATAGGATCCCGCAACTCTGATATCAAGATTTCCACTATTTTTTAATTTAAAATCGGAAATCAAGATAGAATCGTTTGAAACCAATGGTGAGGTATTTAGAAAACTCACTTCATTTTCACTGGTCAAATACACATTGAGTTCTTCGCTGTTAAACACTGAATTTCCTAAAACATATATTTTAAGCTGATCGTTAAAAACACTGTGCTGCATAAATCCAGCATGCAGGTTCGGAACCGTTGTGTTTTTAACGAGCCACGTTGATCGGAACATAAAATTCCACCCGTCTAGGGGATCGCCACCAACTTGAAAGTTATCTATCGAACTTACTCTTCCATTGTTAAAGTTATAAGTATAACTATTTTGTCGACTGTCGCTGCTCATACCAAAATACACACCAAGAGTGTCATCATCAACCACACCAATGATAATTTCACCAAGATTTGTCAGGTCTTGCGCGTAATCAAGCAAATCAATGTTTACCCAACCAATACCATTGATTCCTCGTTCTTTTCCATCAATCTTTATAGGAGGAATTACATCGAGAACCCCACCATTATCGTCAACCACTTGCCAAATATGTAGATCAAAATCCTTATCAGCGGAAGCAGGAATACCTGCACCAGAACTAAAATCTTGAGCAAAACCCATATTAATAGATACACTCACCAGTTGATTTTCACCAACTTTTGGATCAAACGCTACGCCCCAACCACATCCAGGATCACCACCGCACCCAAGGTAACCAAAAGCGCCGCCCCCGCTTTGATTGAAGACGTCAACTTCACCATCATCATATGAAATCTCATTCTGCGCAAACCACCCACCAGTATTTTCACCCTCCGATTTGTAGTTATAACCAGTTGATACCGAGTGCAAGTTACTTACAACAAAGACAGCTTCGTTTACTTTTGAGTTGGCATCGGTAACCAGATATTCAGTGCTCATGTCTACGTTCTTAATCTTCACCGAATCATCAGTAAATTGAATAGCTGATACTGTTGGTTCAAGGGACCCTACAGTATTAAACGTTATTGGTAGCGAATCTGCAGACGCAGTGAAAGAAATATAATTTACATCGTAATTCAATATTGTATTGTCGGCCGACTCTACTTGTCCAGTAGTATGTCGAATGTTGGGGTTCGATCTACCAACGCGATCATAATCATACCCATACAGCGGACTTATGGATTTATTATTAAGGTAATTTGCAATGTGCCATTGCTGAAACCAAGACTTAACACTTTTTCCTGTGTTATAAATGTTGAGCAACCGCTGAAAAGCATTTAAATCAGATGCATCTATTTCTTGAAATTTTAAAAGAGACGCGTAACCCAATTGTTCAGCAAAATACAAAACAAATAAACCGGCCATTGAATAATGCTCTCCAGTAAGATCAAAGGACCAACCCGTATTTCCTGCTCTTGTCAAATATGCATTGGGGTTGAATCCAGGATATCCGGTTCCTGTGATCACAGAGGCGACCTCGCTCATACCCTCGTTAAATTTTCTTCCCTTATTGGTATAGCTGTAATGTAATAGATGTTGGAACTCATGCGCTATGGTGCTTGTGGCAAAAGCAATGCTTACTCTCGAATCTATATACAATATGTCGCGTTGATTGCTTCCTGCGCTATTACCTTGATCGCCTGAGCTAAAATATCCAGCAGCACCACTAAACATTTCATAAAACAAAAAGTCTGTGATTCCATCGCCATCTTTATTGGGCTCATTGCCAAAATAGGTTTTTACTATTTCGTAAGCGCCCTTGGTGCTATCCAAAGAAGTTGATGGCGTTGCAAACTCTAAAAAGGACAAATATCCGATGGCTAAATCGTTATTGATGTTATTGTTGACGCTAATTTCATTTACGTCAGCCCAAATAGCTGCCTTGTTGCCCTTTGCTAAGAGTTGAGCGGTAATTTCAACATCTTTGGTTTGTCCAGGATCAGTCGTGTCATCAACCGTTACCCAGAATTTTTCCGTCATACCAACCTTATAGGTCTTGTTCAGTGTTTTGGGCATTAGCATTCGCTGATATTCATCAGGATAGAGCGTTCTCATGCGTTCGCGATTGTTTGAAATAAATTCTTCGGTGAACATGGGCGATCCGCAAACATGATCTGGGCTGTCAATGTGATAGTGAGGCGACGCGCTCAAGTCACTATTCTTTAATGCATCCTGAGCAAAAACAGTAGACGAGAACAATAATATGCAAAAAGGAAGTTTCATTATTAATAAATTTATGATTTTTAGGCCAGGCGATTCAACAAAAATAATTACCTAGGAAGTTTATCATTCATATCCGCAACAACGTAGGCCATCACAGCCATTGTAGCAACGCATCGATTGAATTCGTCCTTGTCGATCTTATCAAAGGTATCTGCGGCGGTGTGATGATACCAAAAATACCTAGTTCCATCCACTTTTAGGCCCATTCCCGGGACACCCTCACGCATGATTGGGCCAATATCCGCACCACCTCCGCCTTTTGTAATTACCCCAGAATCAATTTTTGTGAGCAAAGTGCCAATATCTTGCAGAATAGCAAATGCTTCATCAGAACCTGTAAAGCCAAACCCAGAAGGCTTGAATACACCAGCGTCCGATTCCATAGCAAGGATGTGATTGTCAAGGTCATTAATGTAATTGTCCCTGTAGGCTTCTCCGCCTCTCAACCCATTTTCCTCATTTGTCCACATAACCGCCCTTATCGTACGCTTTGGTTTTAATCCAAGATCCTTAATTAGTTTTACAGCATGCCATGCGGCCACGCAGCCACCTCCATCGTCATGCGCACCTTGCCCCACATCCCAAGAATCAATATGACCACCAAGAACGATCACCTCATCGGGATATTCAGATCCTCGGATCTCACCCATGACATTTTGCGATGGAACATCCCCAAATGAGCGAGCTTCCATATAAAGTGTTACTTTAATTTTTAATCCTAATCTACTCATTCTGCCCATCATAGCTGCATCTTCAAGAGTGATTGCGGCGTGAGGAATTTTCTTTACTCCATCTTCGTAAGCACTCGTTCCAGTATGAGGAGTGTTCATGGAATACGGACCAACCGATCGAACTAGACTTGCGATGGCTCCAACTTTTGCTGCCTCTGAAGCACCCCTGTAGCGATACTGAACCGTTTTGCCATACGTTGTAAACGGTACGTTGTATAATACAATTTTTCCTTTGGCATCTTTTGCTCTTTCTTTCAATTCGTCAAAATTGCTAACTACAAGCACTTCCCCTTCCAGTTCTTTTCCTCCCGTACCAACGCTACCACCTAATCCTAACATAGCAAGATCCTTTCCCCATGGCGCTGACATACGAGCGTACTCTCTACCACGAACCCATTTTGGAACCATGACCTCTTCCCCATGAACGTTTTCTAATCCATCTTTCTTCATAGTGTCTATGATCCATTCTAGAGTTTTTTCTAAATTCGAAGACCCTGACAATCTGTGACCAAAAGTGTCTAACATCTCTCCCAGTCTCTCATACCCCTCAAAATCAGACATCGCCCTATCGATGATTAGATCACCATTTTTTTGGTATTGCTTAGCTATCACACCCAACTTTGCAGATGAGCTATTCTCGATCGTGCATGAAATAAGACTCGCACACAACGCTAAGGTGGAAGTTTTTAAATAAAAATGAATCATAGTAGCGATTTCCTTTTTGCTCGTAATAAGTAAAAGTTAATGAATTATTAATTTAAGCTAATTTTTACCAATAATAGATAGTTTTCAAAAATATATCTAAATTTAGACTTATGGATTGGTTAAAAGACAACTACACTGAACTACTTTTAAATCCGTTTGTGCGTGCTGGTATCGTCATCATTGGATCGATCATTATCGCGAAGATCACCGATTGGATTTTTGTCGGCATTTTTAAACGGTGGACATCCAAGACTAAAACGAGTCTCGATGATAGTCTGGTTAATTTTTTACACAAACCCATCTTTTATTCAATTCTATTTTTTGGTTTTTCGACTGGCGTCAACCTTTTAGGGCTCCCTGAATATATTTCTTTTGCCATTTTAGGCATTTTTAAAACAGCTACAATTTTGATCTGGCTTTCTCTTCTGGTTAAGGTTTTTACGATTTCAATGGACTGGACTGCTAAGAGAACGGACAATAAGCTCCTTCAGAGCCGCACCCTTCCTCTCTTTAATAATCTTGGCAAGATCACCATTGGTCTTTTTGGGGCATATTTTATCTTTCTGAGTTGGAATATCAATATCAACGGAATTCTTGCTTCTGCCGGTGTGCTGGGTGTTGTGCTAGGTTTGGCTGCAAAAGATACCGTTTCAAATTTCTTTGCCGGGGTATTCTTAATGGCAGATTCTCCATTCAAAGAAGGAGACTATATCATGCTCGAAACCGGTGAGCGAGGATACGTCAAGAACATGGGCTTGCGCTCGACGCGATTTATGACAAGAGATGATATTGAAATCACCATTCCTAATTCCGTGATTGCTGCAGCTAAAATTATTAACGAAAGCGGAGGGTCAGGTGTTGAGGACATAGAACGCGTTCGCATCAGTCTTCAAGTTTCATATGATTCAGACATTGACAAAGTAAAAACTATATTAAATAATATTGCCTCCTCAAATGATGACGTATTGAAAGATCCCGAACCCAGAGTGCGTTTTCGTGAATTTGCTGATTCAGGAATTCGACTTGAATTGCTTTTTTGGATTTACAAACCTGAGACACGTGGCAGGACCGTTGATGCAGTGAACACAGAGATTTACAAGCAGTTTAAATCTGAAGGCGTTACCATTCCATACCCTACTATGAATGTCGTAATGCCAGACAAAAACTCATTGAGTTAGCCTTAGAAATTATTTACATCTGATAAAAAATAAATTCTGGAATGGTCTCACTCCCATCTAAAATCGAACTTGGTTGCCCTCTAAGGTATTTATTAAAGAATTCAAAAGTAAGTTGATTAACAAGCGTCACAGATCGCTTTCGATTAATATCCCCTATCTCAACTAGATACTTTCCAATGGGCGAAAACAAAGGAGCGTCAACAAAATTGAGATGTCGAGTGTTTCTTACGGTCACATGATAACTGGATCCTCTATTATTTTTATGAAGTTTCTCTGAGTAAGAAATACTCGAAGGGTAATCTGAGTCTACCCACGTGGGCCTTCCCATATACAAATATGGCTGTATAATTCCATTATTTAATACTTCTTTTGGAAGAGGATTAATCCAGCTATCTAGTGCAACAACCGCCTTATATCTGTCATCTTGAAATGCTGCCAAGGTGGCGGTAGAGCCTCCAAATGAATGACCTGCGATTCCAATTTTACTCAAATCTAGGTATCCATTAAGGGTATGCTTTAGGGCTCCCGATTGAATCCGTTCAAGTTCCTTCGTAACAAATTGAATATCTTTCACCCGGGTGTCTATTTGCTTTTTTCGAATCGAAACACTGTCAGGATGCCCAATAATGTTGGATCTATAATCAGCTATGGACCCATCAGGAAACACGGTAATATTTGCATCGTAAGTGTGATCCATCGCAAAGACCGCAAAGCCACTACTTGCCAATTTTTCTGCGAGGGACGTATGAAGTTGGCGCATACCAGTAATACCATGAGAAATGATTATGATCGGAAATGGCGCTGCGTTTGATGCAACGGGTGAATTTAAAGTACTGTTTGTTTTGATTTTTTCAAGATGCATTGCCAAAAAAGATGGAAATTTTCCCGCCTGTGCAATGGTTTTTGCACGAATTTTTAAATGATCTAGGAAGGGTAATTTTTCAGAATTGGTTTCAATGCTGGGGTACCATGCCTGGAGCATAAGTTGGCGTTTGTCATTAGGATCTTCCGGAGTGAACCACTCCTCCCTATCACCATCTACCCAATGATGAATTAAAGAACCAACAGCATAGTCCCCTCTCGGATCCGGAAAAGATATGATTGGCACCAGCAGTGGCAAAAGAACTGAAACAACAAGACCCGCAACAAGTGAAGCTGTAGTAACTTTACTTGTTTTTCTTTGCAAAAAGAAAAAGGCTAAAATCATCAAATAAGCAGGAACAATTTGCCATCTCACTCCATCAAAAAAAAGATGCGCAATAAATGCAGCTACCAAAACGACTTGAGACTGACCAGTTTTTGTACCTTTAAATACTAACTGATAAATGTTCCATAAAAGAGCTCCAAATAGAAGCAAATCAAATTTCGTCATTTAAGAAGAATCATCTTTTTAGTTTTGGAAAACTCATCGGTATGAAGCTGATAAAGGTAAACACCAGCCGATACAGAAGCACCCAGATCGTTCGTTGCATTCCAATTGAAGCCGTGATAGCCAGCTGGAGCGTTCTGCATATTGAATGTTCGAATCTTTTGACCTAGCATATTATAAATTGTTAAGGAAACATTGGTCATTTTAGGAATGTCGAAACGAATCTGGGTCGTTGGGTTAAAAGGATTTGGGTAGTTATCATGAAGAGCAAATTCAATGGGAATGCTTTTGTACTCTGTAGAAAGATACTCTAAGCGATTTATAAAAAGCACCCTATCACCTCTACTCACTTTAACTGAATCTGTGCCGTCGTGCGCCCACACTGTAAAATATAATGTTGCGCTATTTCCAGGTAAACCATCAAATACATGTTCAGCAATCTGCTTATAAGTCAAAGGGTAGTTTGTTGCGGTGGTGTCAATAATTGTATCTGAGCGATACTCTCCTATTTTTACATGAACAACGTAATTAATAGAATCACCATCTACGTCAACGCTTTCAGTCCAATCTAAATTGTATATAGAGGCCAAATTGTTCTTAGTGATATTTATACTATCGAACTTAGCCGTATTCCATATAAACGGCATGGGTATGTCTTGCACTGGATCAACAGTTACATTAAAAACGGTTGAATCTTTCCAGTTAACTCCCGATGCGTATGCGGTCACAGTAGCGGATCCACTCCAATTTGAAATTGGTTTAACGATTAGAGAGTCATCTAAAAGTGAAATTTCAAGATTTTGATCTGAGGATTCAACATTAAAGCTAACCTGATTTCCCCAAAAATCAGCAGCTTCAAGAGTTAAAGCTGTCATTGAATCTTCAGGAATGGAAAAATTATCTATTTTTTTTATTTTATTTTTAAAATCAAATTGTACTAAACCTGTTTTAAATGTGTTATATCCATGATACGCTATTAGTACCTCAAAACGATTATCGTTATCAATGTCAATCGGATGATTAAAGGTTAAAGCTCCACCACCTAAATCTAAATTACCAAATTTAGTGAAATCAACATGGTGTAGGACGAATTTGCTACCATTATTCATAAAAATACCAAAAGTTCCATAATCACCCTCAACCAAAGGAGGATTATGTGATTCAGCTGTAAAATGCCATCCATCTTTAGGTAGGATATCTAAAAAACCATCGTTATTAAAATCAACTAAATACATACCATTGCCTCCGCCATATGTATGTGTTGCCATAAATTCATCTCCAAGCCACTGAGATGTGATATCAGAACCGTCATCGTCATTGATTCTAAAGAATGGAGCTCTTTGCCTGTCTGTCTCATACCAATATTGTATAATAAATTCAA
>PBPT01000065.1 GCA_002724735.1 Fidelibacterota bacterium
AATAAATCCCATTGGTGTGTAATTCATAGCCTTGGCAATACCGCCACCAATTTTTGTCATGAGGGTATTGTCAAAGTTTTCTCTAAACTTGCTATAGGCAGAACCGGGTGCAAATGTATCGGCACCTTGGTCACCAAAAATATTTTTTACCCCTTCGTTAAAACGATTAGATGTTACACTTCTATTTGGCCCTCTGTAACTATCTTCACTAAATCCGCTGTCCGCTGAACCTGATGTGAAGTTTACGTTACCACCGCCTCTGATGGTGTCGAAAGTAACCTTATCCTGACCTTCATCTAAGCCACCAGCAAAACTTAAATCTGCTCTTTGAGAACCTAAGTTTGCATTAGCACTATCTACGGCTTGTTGTGCGGCATCGCTGTCTGTATCTGGAGAACTTGAATCAAAACACATTACGCTAGTATCCCTTTATTTCTAAGTGCCTGTATTACCGTAGCCAGTACGTTAGCAACGTCCGCAGTCGTTGCAGTGCCAGCGTTCAAATCTTTATCCTGAGTAAAGTTACTTACAGAAAAGCTAACATCTGGGTTACCCGTGTTGGCCGCTTGATTTATTTTTTCTATTTCATTCTCAAGTTCATCTATGAGAACGTCACCCCAGTATCTTAAGTCTTCAGTCGGTCTGGGTAGTGTAGCCATTATCTCTCACCATCTGCTTGCATATCGACTCTTGTAAAGCCAAGACGCCAACCCGTGCCGATTGAGTTACTTTCTGCCTTGATAGACATCTGCCTTCCTCGCAACCTTGGATTAATTCTTTCCGTAGCTGAGGTGACTGGAAATGGTCCTTTAGTTGTAAAACTGGACATAGCGTCTTTTCTTGTTTTGAAGGTAACGTCAACCGTTCCGCTTGTTTCAATGTCAGGCAGTGCGCGAGTGACGAACATAACCTCTTGGCCGTCCCCAATGTCCATGTCTGCCGACTCAATATAAGACTGCATAGCCGCGCCATCTGCATCCTCACCGATTTCATGTGAGTATAGATATCCGTTAGTTGCGGCACCTGTATTGTTTGGGAATGTTGATGCGTCTGTCCATGCCGTTCTGTCCATTGTCCCGACATCCCAGACATTCTCACGATAATTATATTTAACATATCTATTGTTCTCGTTATTAGAGGCATCTGGATAGAACCAAAAAACTTCACTATGTTCCTTGTCTAGTCCTGCCGCTACCTTTTCTACTTGAATAGGATTGAGGTCTTCAAAAACAAAATTGTTTACTGGACCAATAAGTGGTCTAACCGTTCCGTCAAAGGCGAAGAACTGGTTAATACCCATCCAATAAACAATACCGCCTACTTCTACAGAAGCAAGCGGTCCACCAAGCCCACATCCCGTGGCTAATTCACGAAAGCCAAATGTATACGGTGGCCCACGAAATGTCATAGAGTGCAGACTTGTGTCAGTCCAAATCAGTATCTGACCGCGAGTTCTTCTTGCACCAATAATCTTAGAGCCACCAGTCAACCTTTGTGAACCCGCAGTATTTGTCGCGGCGGCTGTCCACGTTCCCGTTGTTTCTTGACTGGCAAACTTAACTGTCAGTGGGTCATCTGCACCAAGAGAAACTAAATGTCTATCTGGTGTGGAAACGATAACGCTTCTTGATGTGTTTGGTGTTTCACTATCGCCTGTGGATGAGTCTGTTATTTGTGTGGCTCTTGTTCCAACACCAGCAGAAGCATCCCATGTCATAAGCGGATGACCGATAACGGAAGCTACCAAATCTTCACCGAATATATCAAACGACCAAGTTCTTGCATCAACCTCAAGACCTGTGGTATTTGCTGGCACATTCCATCCACCACCGTTTCTTGCAGTGTTCCAAGTTCCGACACCCCAACCGTAATCAAATACAGAATCAGATTGACCGGGATTTAAAAGGTACTGAAACGATACCGTGCCGCCTACAGAGGAACCTGTTGATGTGGCGTTGCCAGAGGCTGTAATACTAAACGAGTTCGTATTAATAAAAGTAATCGTAAACTCTGTGCCAGCCGCCCAAGATATACCGTTGAAGTTTGCCGCCCCAAGAATAATTCTATTTCCATCCACCATGCCATGTGCGGATGATGCTACTGTTACGGTAGCAGAACCATTAGTTACACTAAATGCATTACTAAGATTGCCTGACGAGACGACTGGAGTGACATCATACAACACACCACCCTTAAGTATATATAAATGTGTATGTGTACCGACAGCCATGAGGGCGTTGCCATCGTTGTCTCTCCACTGCACAAGACCACGACAAGAGCCAGAGAACTGGTTTTGTGTTAGCTTTTGCCACCCCTTAATTTTTTCCGCCTTGCCGTTCCAGAATCGTATTTTATCAGAGTCAATCCACCTACCCTCTGATGAATAGCTAGTGTCATCTTTTACGATTCCCGGCATAAATTTTAAAGTAGCTAGTGGCATTAAGAAGCCCTTCCACCATAAAATTGATTAAGTCCTATTGTTCCAGATGAAGGCAAAGAAGAGTTGGCGGCTACATCTATGCTTGTGCTTCCGGCGTTTCCATAAAACTGAACACTTGAACTGGCCCAACCAGCGGAAGGCCAAGACACAACACACTGGACTCTGTCACCAGCATTCAATGGTATTGTACCGCTAACACCAACACTCGCATTTACGGTGTAGGGTGTATAGTATTGTGTATATTGAGAGTAACTACCAGTATCTCCTGCCTTTACATTCCATGTGTATTGCGCCCTATTGTATCCATTTTGGATATAATAAGAAGTTGCATAGTTGTAAGTTCCAGTTTTATCAATTACCCAAGATGTATTGCCTGAACCCACCCCACCGTTATCAGCCCATCTATTGTGAACATAAAGATAGTTTCCGCTATTCAAGGTAGCTGGAGTACCCCAATAGTCTCCACGAATATCCGAAACACTTCCCGCCAGAGAACTCGCTGTGACTTGTTCTGTCACTGTAGATGGCGCACCAACACCTAAATAGTATTCCGATATGCTGTGCGGTGCAGTACCACCATACTCAGCCGCTATGTCAGCGAGTGATATTGCGCCTGATGTTTGTAGTGTCATGATTAGATAGTTCCAAATGCTGTTACGTTATCAACAGATGTTATGTGACCGTTAGTTGCTATCTTTGCCACTCCCGTGCCGCCGTATGAAAAGACTAAGTTGTTGCTAGAGTCCACTGTTATCGTCCAAGCGGAGCCAGCATTAACTAGACTTAGAGACGCACCTAAGGACGATGATGCGTTAGCAAATGATATTTGCCCAGAGCCGTTTGTTGTTAAAACTTGATTAGCGGTTCCATCTGCTTGAGGAAATGACAGTCCGTCAATAACAACAGAACCAGTTCCGTTTGGTGTTAGATTGATGTTTCCGTTTGTATCTGTAGATGTAATTGAATTACCATTGATGTTAATGTTGTCTACATCAAGGTCACCAGTTATATCAGTTGTGCCTGTAATTGTTGTGTTGCCAGCCGCTAGAGTTCCAGAACCAACTATGTTGGATGAGACATTTAGTATACCAGTTACATCCACTCCACCTGATACGGCCTCTGCTTTTGTTACACCGTTGTGTCTAAGCTGATTAGCGGACCCCTCAGACAGGGAGTAAACACTGTTAACGCCGTCAGTGTGTATAATGCCAGAGGAGTTTGCAAATACTGTCGTTGTTGTTGCGCCATTGCCAACTTGAAATGTGATGTTCTGAGAGTATCCATTGATAATGTTAATTATTTTTTTAACAGATGATGGCAAGGTAACGGTAACCGCACCAGATGGTGAACCAGTATATCTATACGTTGCGTATCTCTCTTCTTGACCAGATGTGCCATCGGTTGGTGCGGAAACAGTTTGTGACGTAGCACTAGAAGAAATTGTGTAAATTTCTGCCATTGCCTCGTCAATGATATCAAAATTAGTATTGGTAATATCACCCCAAGAGTTGGCGTTTTCACCCGACCCTTGTTTTTCAATTCCTAGATTGGTGTAGGTTGACGGCATTTTATCCTCTTTCTCGACTTAATATAATATATCATAGTCTTGGTATTGGCGGCTTAACTATCTTACAGGGTCCACCCAAGTTGCGTTGGAAACGGAAGAACGTGGTGTCCATGTGCCTGTTCCTCTGCTGGTTGTTGACCAGTTTTCCGTGGCTGAAGGAACTAGGTCAGCCCAGTCCTCGTACAAGTTATCTCCAAATGTATCTTGACTAAATGTAAATGTTAGTGTGCCAAGATTGGCGTCTTTCATCTTGTTGCCAATCTGTGTACTCGTAAATGAGAACGACAAATCACCAGATGAGAAGCGGGTAACAGACGATGCTGTAGTTTGTTCCACTATCGCCCTGTGTGCAGACAGCGCACTGACTGTCTTTACCGCAGACAGGTTTTGTGTAAAGGCAAAGCTAGGTTCAAATCCTGCACTTGCTGTAAAGTTCTGCGGTGTGGTCTGCGTAAAGGATGCAGACATCTCACTAGCCGCCGCCACTTCTTTAATTGAATTGATGGTGCTTGTAAAACTAGAGTTGTAATTAACAGGACTGACGTTGAGTAACTGTTGAACAGTTTCTTGAGTAAATGAAGAACTTGCCTGAACCGTACCCAAAGCCATACCACTAGGGTCTGCTTCAAATGTAAAATTTGTTGATAACTGGTTATTGGCAGAAGCAACCTTTTTTATTGCGGGTGTTGTTTGTGTAAACGCCGATGATAATTCTTGAACTCCAAGTTTAACAAAGCCCTGTGTAGAGATACTATCTTCCGATATTGCTAGAACGCCAAACATCTGAAATCAACTCATTGTATGTTAGTCTTGGTGTGGTTTATAAGCTGATAACTTGAACCACCATTGTGTGTTTCAAATTCTAAAAAATGTCTATAGCCTCTTGTGAAGAACTTAGTAGCACCGCTAAAGGATGTAGCGAAAGTTGGTATATACCTTGTGCCACGTTCAATAATTATCATTTGGTCAGACCAATGTATTCTGTCTAGTGTAGGCATATGTGACCACACATTGTATGTCCCTGTAGAACTTCCATTGACACCAAATCTAAATATCTTATTTGAGTCAACTGTCGTATTACTGTGAAGAAGGTAAGGGCTGGCGGGGGTTAGTGTGTATATGCAATTAGTTGCGCTATTTCCGGGGCCGTAGAACATTTTTGTCCCGTCAGCGTTCCAAAGCATACACCCTGCATAGCTATTAACAGAACTTCCGTCAACCAGTGCGGTTGTTGCATCAAACCTTACGAATGAAGCAGTTGATACATCAAAGCCAGTTGATAAAACGTATTGGTCAACCCCGTCCCCAGTGGCTCCAGAAACTTGCATTCTTGTGCCATCAGCATTAAAGCTAAGATTATATGGACTTGTTTCTTGCCCACCAATAGAATAGTTAGAGTCGTATGAAATAGTAGTCAGGTCAAAAGCAGTAGATAGATGAAACTCCTTTATTCCACGACTACTACGCCCTAGTACAAATAGCTTTGTCCCATCATTATTGAATCGCATACACTCAGGTGTACCTAGACTAGCGGCAAACGACTGCTTGATAACTGGGCCATAGTTACTTGAACTTTCATTGTTCAAATAAACTCTATGATTCCAAACTGCATTATCAAGTTCAAATGGCGCACTTAATATAAATTCATTTATACAGTCGCCAGTGTAAGTCGATGTATAGTACCTAAGACCGTCATTGCTAAAAATTCTGCATATACCACCAGTTTCCATATTATTATTATAGTCAGTCCCATCGATAACCCAAGTGTCTGTATCATCCACTGAAGACGCACTGGTGTCGTAGCTTGGTATAAAGGTGTAAATAAATCTTTTGCTTTGAGTAGATGGCGTCCCAAAAGTAACGGTAGTGGCCCCAGTTAAAGTCTCAGCGTCAAAGTAATTAGAGTTACCACTTAAATCCAAAGTAACATTGCCAG
>PBPT01000072.1 GCA_002724735.1 Fidelibacterota bacterium
AAGTGCTAGCGTGTCGTTTGTAATAGCACAATCGCCCCAATAGCCACCTTTGTAGTCGCCTGCAAAGCCGTCGCCAAGTTGTACAGTAACATTATACAAATTAGTATCCTGCTCCTCTACAGTGCAACCGTTTGCTTTTAGTGTTGTAATTACTTTTGCTAGTTTAGCTTCAAAATTTTGCATATTTGCCCTCATGCGTTAAATTAACTTATATATACATAATAGCATCTCTCTAGTATCTGTCAACCGAAAAATGCCCCAAAATGTAAATTATTTTTCTAAAATTCTACCCCCAACAGTCTCACGTAATTCAAGCCTCGTGTGCTAGTACTAGTCCTCACTCGCTTGCACCCTGTCATCCATCTTATGTATGCACAGTCTTCTCGTGTAAACCTAGTCCCGTACAACATCTCAAAACCCAAGTTTCTCTTGCTGTCATCACTGCACTTGTTAGTCCAGCTGTCAGCACGTATGCATACCCCTTTTACCTCTCCAAAGTTCCTAACAAATTTACGTGTCTGTTTTGTGTTTAACATAAAGCCCTCATGTTTGTTAAGTTATACATACATAATAACATCGATACACTATACGTCAACCCCTAAATTCTCAATGTTTTCAAGCACTTACAAATTAATTTTGCCAATAAAAACAATGACTTAGGGACTAGAAGAACACAAGAGCAGAGTAATATTGCATTTGAATTTTTCGGGCGAGGCGTACTATCCTCCGCTCCCGAGCCAAAATCTCCAATGTTTTCAAAAGGTTAGCTCATTCTCTTAAGGTGGCGCATTAGTGTTCGAGCATGTTAGCGTGTTAGGGCTATTAGGGCTATTAGGCCGTTAGGGGTATTAGGGGCGGTTTGGATTTTGCCTTATATTACAGTGTGTTAGCGTGGTTAGTTAGTGTAGTGTGTTAGCGTTAGTGTTAGACCCCGTGTTAGGGGCCCCTCGGCCCCATTTTTCCCTTATTATTCAAAGGGTTACACCATGGTCTTAAGGTGGATATTAGGGCCATGTTAGGGGCCGTTAGACCATGGTGGTGTTAGGATTCTGGCACATGCCCTACGGTTAATCCAGATTTGTTAGGAAATTTTTTTCTGGAGGCTCGTGGTGCCGAGAGGCATAGTTCAAATACTCTCTAGTGTAGATCAGGATCTCTCCCGAACCCTGGACGCACCGTGCTCTTAGTGTATTGCTCAGTACGCAAGTGGTGATGACCACTGTTCATAAACTGTTCAGAGTACTCCCAAATCTGCTCACGTGTAATGTCCTCAGCTAGAACCTCTCGTGTGTCCTCATCAATTATGCGATATAGTGTTAACATGGTAGAGTATTTAAGTCTTCTAGGTCAGATCGATCATGTAACAGCGGGGCCAATTAGCTTTTACCACCGTGTTCTAGTGTGTAGAGCCAGTAGACCTTTCGTGGATCGAAAATTTTTGCGGACACTTCGTGCTTTCGGGGCTTACCGCGAGCCGTTTCACGGCTACGCTTACCGTAACAGCGGGGCCTATGCATGTGTGTGGGTTTGTCTGTTGATTAGATCTAGTACTATGTGCAGTTCGTGTATGCTTTTGTCTAGAACCATGTGTGCTACAGGATCATTGTTCTTAGCACGTTCTTCATACAGCATCTTTAAACGCAATTCAATATAGCGTTCAGGCTTTATGTTGCGTGGAGGTCTTCTCAAAGTATCTCGTATGGAAATGTTTGGGCAGTGAATATTGGGCTTTTCTATTAAGTGTACGCAGTACAGTACTCCAATAGGTGTGTGCCCATGTGTTTTGTTCTAGTGTGTCGACTAGTGTTCTTACGTTGTGTATTCTGTGTAGATCAAGTGTGGTCATGCTTTCATACCTCTTGCGGGATCTGTGTAACTAGGAATGTTCACTCGTACCTTTTCAAGTTCATCTATGATCATAAGCAGTGCTTCCCATTCATGTACGCTTTTACCTGTTTCTCTAACTTCTGGAATAGCTTCATTTAGTTGTGTAATCCTGTGTGAGATATAGGTCATGGCCTGTTCATTTGCATAGTCAATGCTCTGTTGGGCTGTCATGGTTTGTGTAGTAGGGTTGGGTGGACCACGTTTGATCTTTGACTGTGCGGTGTTGTTGCCTACACCATAGCTTGCGTGGTTGGCAGTGGCTTCGGGTACTGAAGCACCCTGTGAGCCTCTCCAGTTTGAATCTGGATTAATTTCTGATAGTTTTGGCATATGTGTTTCCTATATAGTTATAGTATACAACAGAACGTGTGTTTGTCAACCCCTAGTGAATGGTTTGATCCACTGTGGGCAGTAGATTCACATTGTGCCTGCTGTCACTGATAGCATCAACTATTGCTTCGTATTCATCAGGGTTTAGTGTGGTTCTGTAGATTGACAGTGCAATACTCGCATACACAGCCGCTACTTCTAGTTCATCTACACCCATATCTCTCAGCAGACTCTGGGCAAATCCTGAGCATGCTTGGTACACAGGCTCTAGGTCGATCTGTTGTTTTTTCATTGTCTCTCCTTATTGATATTTAATGTATGGTAGTGTCGTCATCGTCTGTTTCTGGATTGTCTACCACTAGTTTGAGCTGGGGCTTTGATCTGGCGGCTTCGTCCGCTGAGCCATAGTAGCGTGTGATCACGGTTCCGTCTTCTTGTGGTTCCATAACAGCATCAAAGCGTGGAATACCATGATGTGTGGCCACAATGTCGCACATATCATATATGGTTTCTCTAGAGTCATCGTCTAGCTGTAGTTCTGCTACTTGACCTACAAGGTTAAGCAGTGCTTCTACCACACTAGTTATCTCTGGTACTTCGGGGTTATCATCATCAGACATGGGAATTTTACCTCTCTTGGGTTGGTTAATGATATTTATGCACTCAACGAGGCACAAGTTTGCGTCTAAGATCGTCTAGATCAGAGCGTGTGTCTTTGGCAACAGCCTTGGGCTCAACATGTCTAGGATCCCAATTGATTAGTTTTTGCATGAGGAATATACGCTGTTTCATGATAGAAGTCCTACGTTCAAAGTCGTCCCAATCAGTGGTATGCCATTCTTTTTGTAGTGTATCAAGTTGCTGGCGTATGATTTGTTGTTCCATGTGTGTATTTATAGCGTCTAATTCCTATTGCTTTGTTTGTTGGATATAGATCAATGCTCACACTGTCGTTTTGATTGCCACCCAGTATGAGATAGTAGTCTATGTCACGCACGGTCTTTGAACCCACATAAAAGCCCACATGACCCTGCCACTGTTTGTCTCCACGTGGAAATATCACAATATCTCCTGCACGTGGTTGTGTAACAGTTTCTCCCCAATCTAAAAAGCTTCTAGCAAGATAAGGGTTTGGGTGATTCATGTCTATGAGGTTGTCTATGTTGCTTTCACGCAACACAGCGTTGATAAAGGCCGCACACCATTCGTTATAGTAGGGATCCCAACCGTCCATGTAGTTTATAAGTTCTTTGCGGTCGGTTTGTTCGTTGAGGCCAATTTGCTTTTCAGCAACGACTAAAGGATTAGGAGTTGTACAGCTTGCAAGCAGTAATAATATGACTAAGATCAACCTCACTGGTGTATTTAGCGATAAATATATATGGATTGATAATTACGTATAATAATGGAGAATAATTTGCGACATTGCGTGGTATTCAACGCTAATCAAGAAACCAAGCGTAGAACCTCAGGAGCATACCGCTTTGCTAATCAAATAGAAGGGCTAGGTTGGCGTGTTACTGTGGTTGATTGGGTACCTGATTGGCCAGAACACAAGCTATGGCAATACCTAGACGCAGTTGTAGGAACAGACACAGTGATGTTTGCATTTTCTTATACCTGGATGAAACATTG
The DNA here is from genome assembly GCA_002724735.1 of Fidelibacterota bacterium. GTDB lineage: Bacteria > Fidelibacterota > Marinisomatia > Marinisomatales > TCS55 > TMED108. The sequence goes on from PBPT01000072.1 coordinate 3,853, forward strand.
GTGGGTTGAAGAAGGAGTACGCAAACTTAAGAAAAGATACCCTGGGCGTAAGTATCTCGCAGGCGGACAACAGTTTTTTCAGTATGACATGGGTTTTGATGTTATGTGTTACGGCTATGCAGAAAAAGCAATACCTGAAGTACTAGCATGGCTGTTTGATGGAGGACCAAAACCCAAAGGCAAAGACATGCTAGGTGGATTGCTTATAGACTGCAACAGTGACTACACAGCTATGAACCTAGGAGACTATGGAATAGACTACAGAGATGATGACTTTATACAACCACATGAGATGCTTACAGTTGAGCTTTCAAGAGGGTGTAAGTTTCAGTGCAAATATTGTAACTATGCTTTCTTAGGAGTAAAAGAGGACACGTCAACAGCTGGGCAATTACTATATGATGAACTGATAGATAACTATGAACGATTTGGGGTAACCAATTACATACTTGCTGATGATACTCTAAATGATAGAGAATCAAAACTTGAGATGCTAGGTGATGTTGTTCAATCACTGCCATTTGAGCCTAACTTTGCTTGTTTTATACGCATGGACCTTACAGTTGCTAAACCTCAACAGCTTAAATTATTAAGTAGGGCTAGGGTATGGGCTCACTTTTATGGTGTCGAAACATTTTGTGATGCCGCAGGTAAAGCAGTTGCAAAAGGTATGCCTTCTAAGCGTATCAAACAAGGTCTTTTGGATATGCGTGAACACATGATGGGTGAACTAGGATTATATAGAGGTAGTTGCGGAATGATAGCAGGGCTACCACACGAAACACCTGACAGTTGGCAAAGATCAGAAGATTGGTTAGAAGAAAACTGGGGTGATCAACAGTGGGATTGGTGGCCTTTAGAAATAAGCACAGATACCAGCACAGCAACAACAAGTATTTTTAGTAAGGAATGGAAGAAGCACGGGTACAGGCAAATACAAGATCCTACAAAAATAAAAAGGGTGCAAGACATTTACACGAGATCAGCAGACGGAGTACAACATAAATTTGATGATAGCAGTTTATATTGGGAAGCTGACTGGGCTGATATAGAACAGGCTACAAATTTTGTGCAGAACTGGCGATTAGGTTATGCTTATCACAAAGCTCTAATAGGAAGTTTTAATATTATACATTGGAAACCTTTTATACAAGATAATACAGAGCTACTAAAATTTAGAACTCCTGAAGGAGGAACCTATAATGATGAGATATGGCAAAATGTTCTTGGACCATACATTGATGCAAAATTAAAGAGTGTAGAGCCTGTAACAGAAATAGCTAAAAAAGCAGGACCACATTTTATTAACATCAGAAGAAATGAATACTTTGAAACCTTTTGTAATCAACGTAGACGTAGATCTGATTTCTTTTTCAAACACAAGTGTTCTTCATAAACAGTTGACCAAGGGTCTTTTTGATGATGTCCCCAACACCTAGCAGTAATACACCATCTTTCGTTTTCGCTGTTCATATCAACATTGTGAGGAATATCTGTTCTGCACATGGTGATTTGATCATGGGATAAGCAGTGTTCGCTTTCACGTTCTAATATTTCTGTAGGCCATTCTTTGTAGGCCATGCTACCCTGGTCAACATCTGAATCTAATTCGCCACTATAGGGCTTATACCAAACCATAGGGTTGAGACTGTCTTCCTGCATCACCCAGTTGTAGCTAAAGATTACAGGCAGGTTAACACCATTTTGCGGATCAACATCTGTATGAGCTCCAGGGTGTTGATATTTTGGGGTTCTATAAAATATAAGACCACCTGTGATATCTACATTAAAGTACTTGTTTGTTTCTTGTAGCCATTGTTTTTTAAATATATGTTCTGCAGGTAGTTGCCATACGCCTACCTTTTCATTCCAAAGTTGTGTAATACCGTCCCGCATGGGCTCACTTAAACAAAAGTCTTTGACATCTATGTTCAAAGCGTGATCTACAGGATATCCAGTTTCAAGCCAGTTATTCATTAGCCTCCTCCTAAAAAGTATGGGTTACTTTGGTCTTGGCATTGACTTACTAATAAACTAAACAAAGGGTCAGGAGCCTGTTGCGGATCTATACCATGAGCCTTTACAAATTTATCTTGTACTTCAAACGCATGTTCTTCTAGCTTCTTCCTACAAGGTACAATATCATATGTGCCATCATGATATTGTAGAAAGTGTACTAGCTCATGCACTAGTACAACTTCATCAAATCTATCTTCAACCATGTGTTGGGTAGGAGTATCACGTATGTAAATTGTGTTTGTTTCATCATTATAGTAACCTGCTATGTCACACTCTTCTCTTGGAGGGTCATATACTGACTTACAAATTTCTTGCATAGTAGCTATTATGATTTCAGGGTACTCCCAACCACCATAGGTATAAAGAGTGTTATCTTCTATAAAACTAATTAGATTAGGGGTAATTGCTTTTAGGTAGCTTACTTTATCTTGATCTGCATGCACAGGATGTTGACAAAATCCTAAAAAAATAAGTAAAAAAATTGACCAGCGTTTCATTGTTCAAACCTCATACAAATTGCTTGTTTACCTATAGGAAAATAAACAGAATGCATTGCTTCGGATGCAATTTCTTTTTGTAGTTTTTCTCTAGCCCAGAAACATTCTGTCATTGTGTTATAATAATAGTTAGGACCTGCTCCATTGACAGCTATTGGCACTCCGTTGTTGATTGCAATATAAACTAAGATCCATTTCATTTTGTATATAACATCACTTTCTCACCTTGTTTGGTGTTATCTCCATCTGTAAAAACTTTTACACACCCAGCTTCTTCTATTTCAGCTGAATCATTGTGTTTTTGTATGATATGGGTTTCGGCACCTGTCATTATATCAGGTTTGTATCTATTGTAAAAGCTGACACATTCCCACATTGCGTTAAACGGCAATCCCCAACTAATAATGTCAGCAGTTTGTCTTTCTGTTAGATCAGGGGATTCAAAGCTGTATAAAACGTACAGTACATAGGCCCATTTCATTCTATTATCCAATCTGTTAGGGTATCAACAGCTTCATCCCACGTCGACCAGTTCATTATGCATCTAGCACTAATAGCCCAACGCTCCTGTTGACCCATGTCTACATTATGTAATACATTTGTACGTACCATTACTAGTTTATCATGCCCTATTGTACACCTGTCTATTTCATCTAATTTTTCTAGTGGTACTTCATCATAGTGTACAGCGTCTGTAAATTTTTTAAGTTCTAGTAGTTCAGATTCATTTTGATCAGCTTTAGGGCGGAACCATGTCATGGCACTGTCATCACCTTTATCTAATATCCAATTGTAACTAGATACTACAGGGTAAAAGTCTTTCTTGTCCATGCTATCGCTTGCGTTAGTTGCATGAAAATTATTTTCATACTCAACCCCCTCTACCCTGCTAGGGCTATCGTTGGGGGCTACGTCTATATGAGCTCCAGGGTGTTGATAGCCAGGTGCTCTCCAAAATATAAGGGCACCGGT
>PBPT01000073.1 GCA_002724735.1 Fidelibacterota bacterium
CTAATACAGCTGTGATCGCAATTATTCTTTTATTAATCATAATCATGTTATCCTTCTCGCCTTAAAAGCGTTTTGAGAATTCTTCTTCAGTGACCATTGCAAACTTCAATACTTTTGAAGTTCCAAGTCCTGGCATGTCAATATGAATGACATACACACCACTTGCCAATGGGAAATCATTTGAATTTCTCATATTCCATCTCTGATACTGAGTAGTTGTTGACTTTTGGAAGTTCGCAACCATCGTACCAGCTACGTTGAATACTTTGAAATAAACATCTTGGCTTGTTGGAAGATGATTAAATGTCACATACTTAGGTAGTGGTAACACCGAATCCGTTCCTTCAAGATCATGACGACCCATATATGGGTTCGGGAAGACGTTGATTTTCTTTACGTCTTCTTTTGGATCTGAGGAAGCCAGCTTAGGAGCAGTTACCGTAAACTCATCAGTTAGCTGATTTGTTTTGTTAGTAATAATCCTAAGGAGGGTACCTTTTTCAGGACCCATGTTATCGGGAGTACCATCACCGTTAACGTCTTCTCCAGCAAATGCGTCTATGGTGCCATCTGCAACATCATCTAGGTTCCATACGAACCAAATGTTACGACCCATGATCTCTGAGCCTGCGCCACCGTCGTAGTTACCGCCGTCAACGTAGTTTCCACTCGCGTCTGGGGAACCACCACCTGCTGCTTTAGAAGCTGCAAGCCATGCCTGATAACCGGCTTCACCAGGTGAAGTATCGGCAGGTAGGCGTGGGTAGTGCCAATCTGTATAGGGATCATTCGATCCACCAGATCCTGGGTGATCGTTTGCATGCAAACCATATGCATCGTTTCCATCATAATCGTAGAGCCATGATACAGCTCTGAATCCTTCAGTAACGTTCCAAATTTCAAATGGAACTCTGACCAATGAACCAGATGTATATGCCAAGTAAGCATAGTTATCATCTTCATAAGTGAAACGATATTCAAAATCGTTAGGAATTAAATATTTCCATCCGCTTGATCTGATGATTCTTGAAATCATATTGTCATAACTGTTGCCAGCTGCGCCACCACCATGGAACATCCATGCGTATCCATCTGACTGGTTCACTCGGCCGGTGTAAGCGGTTGGGAAGCCTCCCCAATCCTGAGTACCCTGACAAGGAGCTTCTTCAGTACAGCTACCGTCTTTGTTAGCTACAACGATGAAGTTCTTAAATGCATTAGGTGGTCCTGTAACCTTCCAGGCTAAACCATCAGCAGCAGGATAACCTGGGTCAGCAAAAGTAGCACCCTGTGAATATCCGCTTAAGATTTTACTACCTTCTGTAAGGTCAGTGACGTTCCACACTAATGTACCAGTGCCGTCATCTTCAAAATCAACTTTGTAATTGTGACCTGTTACAGCGCTTGGATCTATCACTTCAATACGACCTTGACCATCACTAGTACCAGCGCTATGAGCCATATCAAAATAGTCACCAGTATCAACTTCATAAGCTGTACCTGGGTCAGGCTGTTTTGGTGTGATTGTAGTTACCTGCAGTGAGGACTCCAAAGATTTGAATGGTGCGCCTGCATTATCTTCAAGATAAGCATAGGCAACAACACCAAAATAATAAGGGCGATCGTTAGTAATGGGGCGATTTTTTAGCGCATCATTAGTAATAATGACCATTCGGCTTACACCGAAGTCACCACCCACATGTGCAGGTTTATCAAAAAATAGACCGGTTGCACCATCAAGGGCAGGCTCACTAATCACCTTAACACCATTAGGAACGTCGTAGATTGCAACTACCACACCGTCTGCAGCACTAGCTGTAGCGCTTGGTAGCTGATATACTTTATAACCTTCGAATTTAAATCCGGCTTGGTTATAACTTTCTGAATTCGTGTAAGCTGCAGTTTCAGCCCAATTCAACGTAATGTATCCATCGCCTTCAAAAACCGACACGGTTGGTGCGGGTGGAGGCTGTGGAAGATTAAAGTCGTTGTCATAAGCAAACTGAGCAAATCTGTCATTGTACTTTAATACAGCAACGGATGATAGGTTGTTAATACCCATACCACCAATCAGTCCAACCACAACATCTTGCGTATCATTAATGACCATTTCAAATGGGCCAGTATTCATCACAAGTCTGCGATCGCCAGGAGGCAGAATAATTCCATCTACCCAACCTGTAGCAGAGGTTGGATCACCTGCAAGTACAAACTGTTCAGCAAAACCAGTTATTGGATCAACAAATGGCTGCTGCGTAGGATACTCTGGACGAGGCAAATAACCTTCCATGAGGTTAAACCACTGTAGAGTACCTGAATAAACTCTGGTTGATGGGTCACTTACTGAGGAACCAGCAGCAAAGTAAACAAAGCTTGTCATACCTAGAGTATCCAATACTCCATCACCATTGGTATCAACTTTTGGTCCTTCAAGGAAGTCATAACCACCTGCAGGGACCGGGCTACCAAATGAGCTTAGGAACTGATCATCAAAGGTATTACCGTTGTACACATAACCAAGACTGAGGGTTGTGTCACAACCAACGTAGTCATCAGTGTAAGTCCCTAGATCAGGATCTGACCACTGAGTGAAGTACACCGTATCAAGCTTAGCATCTGCTGGACCACCAGGTAGACCAACATAAATCATACGAGCGCGCTTGAACATCATACTCGAAATTGGATTTGAAAATGGGAAGTCATAACCCCACAAGGTTAACTGCATTTCAAAACCAACTGGAGGAGATCCCCAACCACCCTCAGACACACTAACTACACCACCTTCTGCATATTCATCTGGAAGATCGTTAGCAACTGTCCAAACGGTCTGGTCCGATCCAGGAATACCTGGAATGTCACCTACCCAAGCGTTGTTCTCTGCGCTCCAAGTACCAGGAGTGTATACACCGTCACCATCCACGTCGTCGTAGGGTGCACCCTCAGCTACTGGCCAGTGGTTCCAATCGTGCTCATACTGCGCTTTGTCAGCTGCAATCATCGCTTCAGTAACGTCAGATACGCCGATGTCACGAAGGATCGATGCGTCAACAGTAAGATCGCCTGTATTCCAATCCTTGCGAACTCTCCAGATCTGCTGATCGCGATAGTTCTCAGAATAGTCTTTGGATTTAATTCTACCATTGGCATCGCGTAGCACCTTACCAGCTTTCAAACCAGTGTTGTACATGGAACCATTGACACGGACGCGAGGCAAACCACTTCCTGATCCATCCGTTAGGATTTCACCGGTAGTACCATCCACACCGTATTTATCAGAGGCTTTTACGCCCCACAGAATACCTTCAGCAAAAATAACACTTCCCATACCCTTTGGGTAGTTACCGGCAGAACCGTGCGAAGTACCATTCCACTGGAAGAATCCTTGGTGTTCCATTTGGATTTTCCAACTATTAATGTTAAAGAAAGTAGATGTTGGGCCACTGTCATCCATTCCAGACTTTGCCAGCCTTCTGGCATCAGTCTTTCCTGCGGTCTTGTCTCCCTTTATCTCTTCAGCACTAAGCACTGAAACAAAGACAAACAAACCGGCGACTGCCCAAGTGATCGATTTTTTTAAGTTCATAAAACTCTCCACTTTTTTTCTTAGCATCATCAGCCGCCTTAGAAGGAGACTTGGATACCAGTTTTAAATTCGCGAGGAATACCAAACAAATCGAAACTATGGTCATTCAACCAGTGGTTGCGGTTTGCTAGGTTAATTTTCCTGTACATTTCTACATACTCAGGTCCACGACCTTCAATAATTAACGAACTTAGATCTGGGTCATTCAAGAATCCATCATCGTACGCATCACCAGTACGGTTGTATACGTTGATAATATGCTGAGTGTTGAGCAAGTTAGTGATGGTAGCGTATACCTTAAAGTTTGCAACACCAGGTACTGCAAACGTCTTCTCAACGTTAAGATCTAAGTTAAAATAAGATGGTGTGGTTGATGAGTTAATCGCCTCACGTGGTGCGCGGTTACGTGGGTCATTATCAGATAGCAATGCACCCTCACCTGCGTCACGCTGACCCATAGAGCCATCGGAAAGTGTATATGGATGTCCGCTGTTGAAAGAAGCAACCATATTCATTCCTAGATTGTCTGTTACAACGTTACCAGTGCGGCCAGTTCTAAAGTCGAGAACGGCGCTTGCCTGATGACGTTGGTCGTAACGTGTAGCGTTAATCATAGTTGACTTACCCCAACCAATAGTACCTAACGTTGGGTAAGAATTCAATCCACGAACATCTTGGAATACGTAGTTGGCGAACAACTGGAAGTTGTTAACACGAGCTGATTTAAAATCAAGCTCAATACCAATTACGTTCGAAAAGTCAGTATTAGTATATACGGTCATGTCTCTAGAACCGTAAGCGTTCATACCTTCGCCAGTACCAGGGATGTAAACATCGCGACTGACCTGATCTTCTGGGTTGCGTGTGAACACTGTAAGGTCGATAGAGGCAACATCACCAATAAGAGTACCATAACCTACCTCAAATTTGGTTTCTCTGGTAGGTAGCAAACCCCATGATGACCATCCACTAGCGCGACTGCGATAGAGACGATTCATTGGAGCCATCTGTACATACTTACCATAGTTCAATTTGAAGGAAGATTGGTCTGAAATTGGGAAACCTAAACCAAGCCTTGGAAGTAAGTAGGTTTGAGTAGGCATGTCCTTATATCCATATTGAGGATGGAAAGGATCAACAATTTCGTAATTACGATCGATTGGAGGATTGTTCCAATCTTTAAGATCAAGATTAGCCTGATTGATTGCTTCGTAACGTAAACCAGCGTTGACAATCAAATCACCAGCTTCGAACTTATCATTGACATACATTGAGAAGTTCCATGGTGTACGAGGCTTGTCATACTCATTCTTTGTGTCTCCGTTAGAATCCCAGTCGTTACCTAGCGGATCATAACCAATGAAAGATGAAAGACGCGCTTCAGTAACTTCTGTGTAAGCTCTTTGTGATTGAGCGACTACAGCATCATAAAGAGTGGAGTCCAAACCAATCTTTGAGTTCAAAGAATTGATTCCAGTGTAGCTGTAACGCTGATAGGTATAGCTCAAGAAGTCACCGCCGACTTTTACTTCATGCTCACCAAGCTGAGTAACGAACTCAGCATCAAAACCGAAGTAACCATCGCGAGACTTGCTATATCCTCCACGACGAGCACCATCGCGTTGGAAACGGAAACCGTTGATGTTATAATTTGAAGGCTCAACATAGCGATAACTACCAGCAAAAGAATCAGCGCCAGGAGTACCAAAGTGATTGGCCCAGTTGGAGTCGATTTGTGCTACAGCATCGCGATCGCCCCATGCTAACCAATCTTTAAGTTCACTATTTTCACCCGTTTTGAATTCTGCAACTCTACCATCAGCAGTGGTAACCTTTTCGTTATTGAATGACTTATCATAGGATTCAGAAAAACGACCCATCAATCTAAAGTTAGCACGAAGATAGGTGTTTGTGCTCAAGAAATACGTTGCCTTGAGATTGACAAGGTGGTTACGAGTGGTGGTCTCATGTCTACGAGAGTTAAACATGCTCTGAATTGGTAGACCAGCGCTCTGATAGGTATCTGTAGTAAAAGTACCCGCCAAACGAAGAACGAGTGGGTTCAAGTCGTATTGGAGAGTACCGTTAAACGACATATCGGTTGATGTATTATCAAACGCATAAAACTTATTTGAGCCTCTGATCGCATCACCTGCATCTGCTTCAGGATCATAGACACCATCATGGTTAGGACCATCTGTAAAGGCCATATTTTCGCCTTCTTTGAGAACCACATAGTCATGAGAGGTGGTCAATCCACCAATTTTATCCGGAATTGGATTTCCGCCCGCGATTGTGAAAGGGGTAAACCATCTGCTTTGATTTTTGTAGTTGTCTGTAGTAGTTCTTCTAAACGCACCAAAGTAACGAATTTTATCGCCGATAGGACCTTGAACTGTAAGAGTCATATCCTGGTCACCAGTCATTGCCCATGGCTCATCAGAGGGTCCATTCATACCTTCAAGAAGTACGGAAGCTGAAAACTTGCTACCACCTGTCTTAAGGGATTGCTGAACCATACCAGCATTGGCACGTCCAATACTAGCGTCAAAACCACCAGTTTGGACCGCTATTGCTTCAAGAGCCTCTGGAATAGCATTGGAAACGACCTTACCACCAGCACCACTCATTGAGGCACCTTCTAGGGTGTATCCAATTTCTTCAGAGCGGCTACCACGGACGTGAAGCCCATCATGCATGTTAACCACACCTGCTTGACTTGCGACCATAGATGTCACATTCCTTACAGCGTAGTTTTCCACCGCTTCTGAGTCCATAGTTCTTTGAACGTTGGTTGCTGTGACCTCAATCAAAGGTTTTTCTGCTGTAACTTCAACAGTTTCACCTTCAACAGCGGCAACCGCCAATTCAAAGTTTTGGATTGTTGTTAGACCAATGGTAACGCGAACGTTGGAAACTACCTGGGTTTGATAACCAATGTAGTTAACCTGAACTGTATAAATACCAGGTTGGACGTCAAAAATGTAATACGTTCCGTCCTCGCCAGTCGCAGCACCAGAAGATGTTCCTTGAAGAACAACGTTGGCACCAACTAGAGGCTGGCCATCTGACGTAACGGTACCACTAAGCTTACCAGACAAGTTCTGTGCAAACAGACCTGTGGTAAAAATAGTAGCTAAGAACAAGGTTGTGAGTTTTTTCATTATCTTACTCCACTTAACTGTTACTTTGTTATTTTAAATAAAAATCTTCCTGAGATAGGTGGTATATATGCACTTAACTCATTGTGACGTACTAATATCACACTTACCTCTACTTCAGAACCTAATAGTTTTTTTCAATATTGTACAGCTTTTTTTTTAAAAAAAATTACAATGCGTTAATAATGAATTAATAGAGCGAATTATCGAGGAGAAAAAAATATTTCTAGTGAATTTTTTGAAAAGATTTGAAAAAGTTTTTTTTAATTTTTTTTGATTATTTTAACAAAGTGGACAGCATCCAAAACGACATAAATAACATTATACCATTTTCAATGAGTGTCGCTTTTGTAAGGGGTAGATTTAGCGATGTTCCAATGCAAGCGCATTGAATGGTCTCACGCTTCATCAGTTTTACAACCACACCACAAGTGGTCATTCCAAGGATTGCAATCGTTATTATGATCGATGTAAAGATGTTAATCCTTAGCAAAAAACATAGACCTAAGAACGCTTCAAGAAATGGATAAATCCACGCATAGACAACTACCTTTTTGGCCAAAGGATCATATTTTGAAAATGCGGGAGGAAAGCTTTTATAATCAATGAATTTGAATAGGCTAAATACGATAAAAAAAAGGCCCATGAAGTCCATCATGAAACTATTCAAATTGAATGATACCCTATTAGCTAACAATGCACCAAGAAAAATGTACACAAGTATTATAGCAAGTGGCGTTAACTGCGTAAAAGTGCTGATTTTTTCGTTTGATATGGTAGATACTGATGGAGGTTCTGCTTGTGGGTTTTCGCTTACTTCATATCCACTGCCGTTAACCGCATCAATAATATCTTGACTGACAGGAGAGCCTTCAATTTGCGCGGTTCCCGAAACATGGTCAACTTTCACAGAATCAACACCTCTAACGCTTTCAATTGCTGCTTGAAGGGTTTCCTCGCAAGAGGAACAATGCATTCCTTCAATATTAATTTTCATTTGCAAAGAAATTTGTCATGTAAAGCACAAATA
>PBPT01000074.1 GCA_002724735.1 Fidelibacterota bacterium
CATCTAATCCAAGTGGTCTTGTAGGTGCATCCATATCTAAACGAGGATTGTTAAATCGAAATTCTGGTGGTGTGCCTACTGGTCTAAAAAAACGATTATCAATTCTAGGTCGTGCACTTGGTGGTGGTAAAGGCATCGGTCGCATCATAGAATCATCAGGTTGTGGAGTGGACGTTACTGGTTGATCTAAATTTGTTACATTTTCCCCTCTTAAAGTATCAAAAACTTTATTAAAAAATCCACCCATTGCTGGTTGTTCCATAACAGGCTGTTCCATTGGTGGTGCCATTGGTGGTGGTGCCATTGGCGGTGGTGCCATTGGTGGTGGTGCCATTGGCGGTGGTTCTTGCACTGGGGGCGTTGTTGGTATTCCCATAGGAGGCTGTATATTGAGTTGCTCCGAAGGAAGTGCGGGTTGTGGCTGAGGTATCATAGGTTGTGGCGTTGGTTGTGGCGTTGGTTGTGGCGTTGGTTGCGCTATTGGTGGTGCCACTGGTTGTGGTGCTGGGGCTGTTGGTTGTGAAAAACCAGGTATCGGCACAACTCTATTACCTTCTATTTGAAAACCACTTCGCGCTAAAAATGGACGGGGGTCCATGCCTATCGAAAAACCTCTTGGAAACACAGATTGTGGATTAAATACTTGTAAAGAACCTAAACCATTAGCCATTTTTTTACCCTTTAATTTTTTTATTAATATATAGAACTAATGCGTAAACTACAAGCCCATCATTCCCAGACCTTTGTTTTATCTGGATTAACATAGGTAGGTAAACAAGTAGCTGCTACCTCTGGGCTATTATACTTCTTATCTGGAGGAAAGTAATTCTGTCTACGGATAGTCTTAGCAAAGTACATACATCGGTTTACGTCTTTCCAGTAAGTTTTTTCTCCGTAAGGTTCACCATCAAGATAAACGGTTAACATGAAAACTAATAACACTTAACCACCTAATGAGAGTATATAAACAAAGCCTACTAACAAAGCAATAATAGCAATTCCACCTATACAAACAAATATAAAATCAGATTCTTTTTGCCTAAATTCTGCTCGTTCATGTATTTGTCTTTTGCGTTCAGCTCGAATATCTTTTTCCATTTGCACAAGTTCGGCCCAAGCATCTTTACCCCAAGAATACACAATAAGTTCGTACAGTTGTTTTCGCATCTCTGCCATCTTACGTTTGGCTATGAGGGCATCAAACGCTTCTTTTTCAACAGACTTTGCTTGAGTAAGTTTTTTAAATAAGCTAGGTTTTTTAGCTCTACGTTCGGCAGCATTAACATCAGATACACACTCGAACCAACGAGATATGTGTCCCATAGCTGATTCTAGATCACGACCTGCATTAACAGCTTTCGTAACGCCATTCAAACACTTGCCAGCTATCGTAATAGCAGCGGTAACGGTCAATGGATCGGGCATCTACTTCCACCAAATAAGTGTTGCTACAATAAACCCACAAACACTGGTTGAAATCAACATCAGTATTAAGTAGGGATATATCTCTTTACAAAATTGATGTATTGCTTGCTTTTTAGTTTGCCCGCTATGTGTACGTAAATGTCTAAATAAGTCTTGTGTCATACTTTTACCTTTATTATCTACACTTTCGATTAAATGTGACCAAGTCATTTTTTACTCATCCACGCTGAAACGCCAAAATATCCGCATACCACACCTGCCATAGCAAGGTAGTACATAGATATAAGCTCTTCGAGAACGTCTAGCTTTTCAGTAGATATTAGGTCGGTAAGTAGTATGATTGTAAGAATAATCATGCTAGATAAAGCAATCCATGACATCTTTTTTTGAGTTTGTAGCTTCTCTAGCTGTATCAGCTCTTTACTACTCTGTATCTCATCATCACTAACGATGCCATCGTGATCTAAGTCAAAACCCTCGAAACGACTATCCCTCTCCAGAGAATGAGAGCCTTTCGTAGTTTTTACCGTTGTATTTGAGTGCTTTTTTTCTATTGTTTCCTTTGACATAACTACAATGTACCCAGCCTGAGTTTGGTTCTCCTTTACGGTAGAACTCTAAAATTAATTGATCGTAGTCTAAATTAAGCATAATCCAATGTGCCAAATCTTCATTGCTTATATGCGGTACTTCAAAATCAACCGCTTCTCCTTTTACGTGTTGAGAACTATCACTAGATCCTATCGCACGATTCAGTTCTAAACAACGAAAACCGCTAGATGGGCGCAAAGGCACCCCATAATTAGTTCTAACGGGTTCTAGTATGTTTAGGCATACATTCTTCAAAGATTCTATTTGCGTGTCGTCAGGAGCATTTTTGATGCCTTTACGCTCTGCTGTAGAGGATTTGGTAAGCTCCTGTAAGGTAAAATGGTCAGATAAACGCATGTTACACCAACCCTAACGCTTTTCGCCTCTCAATGTCTGCTAATAGTTGTTCGCCTGTACCCATGTCAGGGGCCATGGTCGGTGGTTGTTGGTTCGCTAGTGGTGCAAAATTGCCTGTGTCGGGTAAGTTCAATGTCGATGCTTGTGGTCTTAAATTTTGCACTTCTTCAGTTATTTGTTCTGTTACAGGTTGTGTTTCTTCGGCTATGTCTTGAACAACTGGATTCACTGCCTCTTGAATTGGCTCTCCAAATAACCCACTAGCTGTTAAAATACCAAGTTGAGAATTAGCTATGGGCAACAATTTATTTACACCAAACTGCTCCTCAGTTAAATCAGCTCCTGTTTGCTTGAAAAGATTATATTCATTAGCTCGTAATCGCGGAGAAGTTAAATATTTTAACACTGTCTTATTTCTTAAAAATCGTGATGCAAGAAAAACTGGTAATAAAGAACCAACAGCAGATAAAGCAAGAGCAGGATTTAAAAGAGCACCGAATATAGCAGCAGCTACAGCTATCTTCTTTTGAGGTCCCGCAATAGAAGTTCCCGCCATCTCACTGTCCGATATTTTTATTGCGTCATCAGCTAGTTTGTTCAAATCTGAAAATATATCTTTACCTAAAATTTTTTCTACGCCACCATTTGCGTTTTGTCTTTCTATTGCACTTTTTAATAGTTTTCCCCATTTGCCAGTTTGAACAAAATCTTCAGCCGCGCCCCTGCCCTCTGATAATTTTTTTAGTGGTTCTTCAAAAATGTCAAACATAATCATGTCTTTTACACCACCTGGCTCTTCTAAAACTTCATCACCAACTAAATTTCTAAGTCTGTCATAGCTGTTTGGATTGTCTCTTAATGCTTTTGCCACCTGACTGGGATCTTCTATTCTTCCTTCTTTCAAACTTTTAGTTAAGGCATCAGAGTTAATTATTTTAGCTTGTTTTATTTCTTCGGATAATCCTACTAATTGTTCTTGAATATCTTTGTTAAAAGCACTTGGTAGTTTTGCAATTAATTTGTCAGCGTCTTCCACACTAACTAAATGAAAGTCTGATATAATGTTATCCATTTCTTGAGCATTATCGGCACCAAACAATTCTTTTCGCACCGCAGGATTTAATCTAAAATATCTAGTAGCAAACCCTTTTGGATCTATTGTGTCATCGCCCCTAACCGTTGCTTGTTTAGTATTTTCTATCCATTTTTTTGCTAAAGACTCTCGAATGTTTGTTCTTAATTGATCTGGAGAAACACCTGCCCTTGCAAGTTGAGTTAAATTACTTATTTCATTTGCATAATCATCTAAATATGCTTTTTTAAAATCTGCTTGAACTGAGCCTCGCATCCATTCTGGTATTTCTCTTACAATAAAACCTTTACCATCAGGTCCTATTTTTGCTAAATCATTAGCCTTTAATAGATTATTTATTTGATCTATGGCTTCTCCATCAACATCAGCTCTGGTAAGTATTTGTTGTATCTCTTCTAAAGTATTTATTTTTGTTGGAGTTAAGTTTAATTGTTTTACTGTGTCGGGTGGTGTTACAGCGTCTAAATATTGATTTAAAACTCTAGGATCAAAATTATCCATCTGATCTAAAATTTTTTGATTAGAAACAAATTTACCCGCTTTTGCATCTTTGATTATGGCATTTATACCCGCTCTATTATAAATGTCTTGACCATCGGCCCAAGCCTTATTAGCCTCACGTAAAATATTTAATCCTTTTGTTAGATTTTCTCTAATTAGGGGATCTTTAATTTGATCTGTTTCAGAAGCTAAAGATGCGTGTTTACTGGCTCTTGCATCATCAATAGATCTTATAACATCATCGACAATTTTTTGCTCTCCTGTAGCGATAAGATCAGAATCGCCTCTGGCTATTCTTAAAGCCTCTTTCATTTGCTGTGTTTCTTCTAAAGTAAATTTACCCTCTGGAGATTTAGTAAGTGTTGCACCTTCTTGAACACTAGAAGCACCTGATGGACCTCTTATGGTCGTTGTATTTGTTTTTGGATCGTAACTAGCATTAGCGACTTGTTTAATTCTATTAAAAAGTGCTCCTTCACCTTCAAAAAATTTATTTTCTTGTATTTCATCAAGTTTTTTTAATATGGGATCGGCATCAATAAATACTTTATCTTTTAATATATTATCCGCTTGAGAATATAATCTTCTGGTGCCTTGCGTATAAAGTTGTGCAGACAGTTTAGCTGCTTCGTCAAAATCTGTAGGTAAACCAGTTACAGGAGAATATTGATCAACAAAAATTTTCATTTGTTTTTCTAAAATTGGTAAAATTTTAGTTTGAAAGTTTTGCACGGCATCTTTAGGGTCTACAAATTGTTCAGATATTTTTTCAGATAATGCCTTTGCATGATCTGTTAATAGTTCTCTAGCTTGTTCACCACTTATTTCTCCTTTCTCTAATCTAGCTAACTGATTTTTTATAAAAGCAACATTACGTCTAGCCACCGATCGATCGGGTAGGATTAACTCATTAATTTCTTGAATAGCTCCCGTTAAAGTTTTATCTGCGGCAGCTTCAACAGAAGGTACCCCTCCTGCCTTAATAATATCGTTCATTTGCTTTCTAGCTTCTTCTTGTGCAATTTTTTCTGCTTGTTTACGATTTATAACTACATCTTTTCCTTTTTTATCTTTAACTATCGTCCCTTCTAGTTGTTCAATTCTTTTTTGCGATAATTTAGGTCCTTTTCCCTTAAACAAACGACCTCCTAAAGCAGTTATAGCTCTACCTCCACCTTCTCCTACTAACCCTAAAGCACCAGATACTGCAACTTGTGTGGCCACATCCTCAAAAGACTGTTTGTTGTATCCCTCTCCGTATTCTATTGCTTCATCAATAGCTCTACCCCCTGCAGTAGCAGCTCCAACTTTAGCCGCAGCTGCTAAAAAAGGTAAAATACCGCCTCCTGTACCTGCAACTGCGATACTTGCTCCTAAACCAGCAGCTATTTCAGGTCCAGCTTCTCCCGCAAAATCAATTAAATCAAAAACGCTAAAACCTGGTTTATCAGCATAAACAAAACCTTTTTCTCCTAAACCAAATTCTTGTCTAACCTCTGGAGATAATAGTTCTTGATTAATTAAAAAAGCACCATCAGCATCTTGTACTACTGCTTCTGTAGAACCCATGACATCTTGTATATACCCTAACTTTTCTTCGTCAGTATCTTTTCTACCTAAATTAAAACGAAAAGTTTTGTCTTTTACTTCTGATAAAAGTTCTTTTTCATCTTGTGAAGATCGATCTGTTGTACCACTTTTTGGGGATCGGCCCATACCTCTTGCATAAATTTCAGCTATGGTTTCTTTTTTTTCAACTTGTTTTTCTTCAAATAGATCTGGTCTGTTGGTTCTTAGAGCGTTGATCGCTGTTCCGATTTGTTGTCTATCAGCATCACCAAAATCTATAATTTGACCAGAGGGCATTTTTATCTGTGTCATATTATTCTTCTCTCAAAACAAATCTCATATCTTCACCTGTACCCTGAAAAGATCCGATATCATCTATGCTTAATATTTGTTCGTCTCCTTTTTCTCCTCTTCTTCTTGCAACTGCTCCTAAATCTAATACTTGTCTTCCCGCTATTCTAAAACCTGTTGTTGGATCAATTTTTGTACCTGGACCTTTTATATAATAATCACCGTAATCTCTTTCAAAATCATCAGCTGCATTATTACCGTTTGTTATTATGCCATCTAACCTTTTTTCAATAGCCTCGAACGCTCTTTTTACAGATTCCATATCTTTAAAAATTGCTTCTGTATTAGTAAAATTACCCATTAATGAGCGAACCAACTCTCGGTCTCTATCCGAAATAGTTTTTCCAGCCTCCCCTAGTAATATGGGAGCTAATTCCGCTTCAAGTCTTCTTAATTGGCTTTGAGTAAGTTCCACCTTTGGGTTTCTTAAGCGGCTTATTTCATTTTTGTTAAGCCCAATCGCATTTAAACCTTTATTAATTTTGTCTGCCAAAAAATTGTTAATTCCTAAAACCCCCTTTTCATCCGTAAAAATATTTTTAGCAGCATACCTTAAACCCTCTTTTGCGTTTTCTGCTTTAGCTACATCCTGTAATGCTTCTGTATATAATTTTAATTGTGGTTGTATATCCTTCATTTCTAACATATTGTTATCTTGAAGTGCTTTAATGTTCTCTAAAATTTTATCGTTTGCTGCTATTTTTGCATCACGATCAGCTTGTAAATCTAGTTTTTTTAATTCAAATTGATTTTGTCTATCAATATTTAATCTATCTAAAACAGCTTGAGATGTTGCAAGTTTTACTTGTCTTTCATATTGTCTTTTTTCTTTAGCGTCCTCACTAAAAGTATCGCCCATAGCTAAAAATCCTTTAGAAATATTTTGTATTGCATTAGGGCTATCCCCTGCCGCAATAGCCATTCCTAGTCTAGCTAAATCCATTCCTTTCTCTTGTCTGGTCTTACCTTCAAACTCAGGAAACAATGACGATATCTCACTGGCATATTGTTCTGCTAAATTTTTAGCATTCTCTTTATCAAGTTTTGGAGGGGGTGACTCTCCATCAGGCGATGGTCCACCTTCGTTTTTTAGTTTTTCATTTACACTTGCAGCGGTAGTAGCGGCTTGATTAGCTTTATTTAATTGCATTGCCCTAGCTACACCCTCGGGGCCTATGGGTTCGTTCACATCGCCTATTTGTGTTCGGCCTCTGGATTCTGGACTTTTACTTAATAAAGCATCTCTAGCCTGTTGTTTTGTTAATGGATCTTTGTCGATGTCGGATAACAGTAAACTTGAAGGATTAGACTGTGCTCTCTCTCTTATGGCTTGTGCCGTCGGATTTACAATTTGAGAACTAAGATTCCTACTACCTCTTCTTCCTGGTCTTGTTTTTGTATCGTCTAACGCTGCTTGTAAAGTTTCACTCGTAAGAGGGGGTAAAATGGTACGAGGTCTATTTCTACCCATCCTTCCTGCTCCTGGTAAAGCTAAATCAATCAAATCTTGTTCACGAGCTAACAGTTGCTCAGAGGCTGTAAGACCGCCTCCAATTATTCCTTGTCCTCTACCTAAAGGTCCTTGTACCATAATTAATCCCTTCTAAAAAAGTCAGCCACGCTAGGTAGCCCTGCGGCTTGTCCTAAACCTGCAATACCTAATCCTGTACCAAGAGCCGCGGACAATGGACTAGCACCAGGAGCTTGAGTTGATGTCAACTGCTGTTGAAAACTTGGTACACCACGTAAAATATCACTAATAAATCCAAATCGAGTAAATGGGTCTTGTGATCGAGCTTGTTGATTTAAGAAATCTGTATCAAGCTGTCTTTGTCCAAAGGCTTGTTCTAACCCACCTAATCCTGCTGTAACTCTTTGTCCTTGTAACCCTATATTACCTAACATAGTGGCTAACCCTGCTTGTCTAGCTTGTTGGTTTTCGAAAGCTCTTTGAGCGTCTTGAAAGGCTTGAGATTGCAAACCTGCAATAGTTTTAGCACGAACGTCTTGCAAACCCCTACCCAATTCTGCTTCTTGCACTGCTTGACGAGTGCCACCAAAGGCACCTTGTGCTACCTGATTACCACGTAATTGACTAAGTTGTCGTAAACCACCCCTATCTATTTCTTTAAGAGCAGCGTCTCGTACTAACTCTAGGTTAGGGTCCATAAATTGTTGTAAGTTTTCAGCAGTAGGAGCTTGTGCTGTGCCTCTAGCAATGTCAGCAGCTTCAGTCAGAAATGGTAAAAAAGAAGGCAACCCTTTTGCTTGTGCAATATCCCTAGTAACTAAACCACTTAAAGGTGCGACCTCTTGTTGTGGTAAATCTCTGGGAGTTGTACCTAATGCAAAAACAGGATCTAATAATCTCCTAGTATAATCCTCCATAAATGGAGCGGCTCTGTTAATTACCGTTTGTTGCGTTTCGTTTGGATTCGTA
>PBPT01000075.1 GCA_002724735.1 Fidelibacterota bacterium
CGCCACCTGACGATCCACCACCTGATCCCGAAGACCCGCCACCACTAGGAGGACTAGAAGGAGGAGGAGTGTAACTCTGTCCAGACGTTTGCTGACTTGATGTGTCAACTGGGTCAGTTTGAGGGATACTACTTGTATCAGGTTGACTCGTTGTAGTGGTGTCGGAAACATTTGTTTGTACCTGTGCTGATGAAACTGTTGTATAAGAAGTAGATGAGATCACTGGCGATCTAGATGTTCTACTTTCTTGTGGTGTATCATATATTATAGCATGAGGTGCAGTGGTGTGTGCAACACCAACCATCTTTGCACCAGTTGTTGGATGAACATGGAAAGGTCCATAGTAAGGTTCCCCATTTATAAATCCTACAATCTCAGTATTACGAGGTGAAATACAATCAATTACTTGTCTTACTTTTCCTTGATAAGTCGGTCTTGGTGCTAACTGTGCCTTAAGTAATGCTCCAATACCAGTTGAAGATATTATTTCTAATTCTGGTAGGGTACTAAAGGGTTCAACATTATTAATAGATGGATCAGGTGGTATCACATTTAATATTCTACCCTGTTCATCTAATAGTTTTTCATAAACATTTCCTTTATCATCTATAACAGTATCCTCTTGTTTATAATTTTTACCTGGTTTAACTACAACGACATGATCAACTGTATACACTCCATCATCACCTTCCTCTGGTTCAATTACAGGATAATTTTCACCACTACTTACAACATAAACATCAGTTAATTGTTGATAAGTGGGTGATGATGGATCATAATCAATGACTGCTCTAGCAACTGCACCATAACCTTTACGACAAGTATCCTCTATTTCTACAAATGGTGGAGATTTGTAACCTGAACCAGCATTAATAACTTTCATTCCAATTAAACTAGCAGTCTGCACAGCGAATGTATCATTTACGATTGCACCTAATATTGGATTTACTTGAGCACCTTGCCCTCCACCTCCAAACAAGTTTATTTTAATACCTGAACAATTTAATGGAGGTCCTGTATAACAATCACTTAATGCACTGCTAAATCCAGGTGTGCTTACATCAGGTCTCATAAAATCAAATAATCCAAGATTACCTATAATTCCACCAGGACTTGCTGACGCTTCTCTTAATGATTGAGCAGCATTTGCAATTTGTAAAACTTTATCTGCAATATTTTCTAAATTTAAATTACTTGGTCCAACACCTAAAACCCATTTATTTGTTTTTGAACCCAAATCAGTAGTTGGTATGTCACAATCATCAAAAATACTTGCTATACCAAGTAATCCTTCTGCTTTACTTCTTAACAATCCCTCTATGTCTCCACCAGGAAATATATTAGCAACACCACCTATAACATCTGATAATTCATTATTAATTCCTTTTATTATATCATTGAATAATGCACCTATAAATTGATCACCAATACACTCTGTAAAATTATCAACATTGTTTGTAAATTCTGCAAGTAAATTTAATACATCACCAGTTAATTTATCAGTTATGTTCTTGACAGCACAAGGCATCGCATTCTGAAGACTCATTACAGGTCCTACCATTGCTACTTGTGCAGCTTGTGCAGCTTTCTTTGCAAGAGATAGATCACCTGTCTTTCCCATCACCTCACCAAACTTGTCCTTATAAAGTTTATTTAAACCTCCATTCAATTGTGGTGCTAATTCATCGAAAGTTGTATTCACCATATCTTTTATCATTGGTTTTGATGCTGAAACTATCTCTGATGCACCTTCAGATAATCCTTTAAATTTTTCTTGTGGGACTCCATTTTTTATAGTGGATAACTTATTCTTTAGTACATTTTTTACTTTGCTTGTTGACTTTGTATTATTATCAGCTGCCTGTTTTCCGCTACCTAGAATTATTTCTTGCCCGATTCCCTTGTACGCTTGTGTATCAGAATATGCATATTTTTTCTTAAGACTCTCAACTAACTCTCTAGAATTTTGAGCATTTCCTTTTATTCCTGTTTGAGACGCAGCACCAGAGATAAAACCCTCAAGTTCTGATGAAACCTCTGATGTAGCATTTTGAAGTTCTTGAGAATTTACGATTTGTTCAACTTGAACTTTACCCTCTTCAGTTGCTTTATTTAAATCTTCAACAATCTCATTTGTTAAAAATCTTGGAGATTTTTGACTATTTGAAGAGTCATCTCCACTTTCATTTTTTGCAATAAATTCGTTATTTGGTTTAATTTTACTTGTATATCCAGTAAAAGGTTTAAATGGTCCTGCATATTCATCACTAGGTGAATAATTTGTATTTCCAAATATTCCTAATATAACTGGTAATTGTGCATCATCACCATCTAGAAAAAATCCTAAAACTGTATCACCAGGTGCTATACGAATAGATCTCGCACGATTTGCTTTACCCGAACCACATTGTGATGATAATAATACTTGTGCCCAAGGTAAATCATCATCCTCTAATTCAACAGTATTTTGAGGATGATATCCCATAATCCGTACTTTAAGTCTGCAACCCCAAGTGCTTCCTATTTGATTAAGTTGATCTCCTTGTGCTTCCTCTGGTGCTACCTGCCCAATCCACCAACGAAATCCATCTCTTCCTATGAAATTACTTTTTAATAAATTATTATCCATGTATTAATTACCAAATGTGTCTCTAATTAGTTTCATTTTTGTGAAAGAACCATCAGAATCAAAAGAATGGCATAACTCTTTTATTATATAGAGTCCACTCTGCTCACTATCTGGTTCGGATCTCTTTGCCCTATCTAATTTTGGAAATTCACATTCAATACAAGATCCTGCCCTTAAATTTGCATTAAATGGTATTGTCATTTCTAAAACTTGTGTGAAAAGAAT
The DNA here is from genome assembly GCA_002724735.1 of Fidelibacterota bacterium. GTDB lineage: Bacteria > Fidelibacterota > Marinisomatia > Marinisomatales > TCS55 > TMED108. The sequence goes on from PBPT01000075.1 coordinate 2,855, forward strand.
ATTATATCTCATTATTGCCTGTGATTGTATTTTGAATGGATCACAATTTTCTGAAACACTTGGGTCTTTTGGTACAAATGGTTTTTTTTCCATTGTCCCAATATCTAAAACAGCAGTCATATAACGACTTGGAACATCTCCAAGAGTTAAATCACTATCATCACTTATCGGTGGTAACTCTATTTCTCTTCCTAAATTCTTAACTTCTTTTTGATAATCGTCTAATTTAAATAAACCTTTCTCAGGATTTGTATATTCAAAAGTAAGAGGATTAAAAAATAAACGGTAAGAACAATATGTACCTCTTTCTAGATTTCCAATCAAATCTTGATTTTTGTTTGTGCCATAACTTAATATTTTAAAATTATTTCTTGGATCTTGAAAGTCAACTATATTTGGAGTATACACGAATTTTTCTTCATAAGGTTCTTGAGTAATTAGATCATCTAAAGATCTAAAGTTAAAACCATCCTTAGTTTGATAAAAAAGATATCCAGCACTTGCATCTTTACCAGTTGATACTGGAACACCTTTACTTGATAACCAAGTTAGTATGGTAAATGGTTTTTTTAAGTTACCTATAAAACCATAGGGATTTTGTGTTTTATCAATAATGTTTATTTTATCAGATTTTAAATATTCTTTTAAAATATTTTCAACACTATCTGATATAGATTGTGATGCTGGAAATTTTTTACCAACTCTTGATGTCTCATTTGTTATTGCCTCTCTAGGAATCAAATTTAAAGTGAATGTTTCTCTTTGACTATCAACTAAGACATTAGTTATTGATGCAACATAAAAATAATGTGATGGATCTTTTGAGAAATCTAATCCTTCTTTATTAATTTCAGAATTACCAGAAATTTTTAATACGACTCTTTCCCCACCACGAAGTGGAAATCCATTATATAGTGATTGTATTTTACCATCTTCACCTGTTATACTATCACCAGTATTTACTACAATGATTTTTGCAGTAATCATTGGAGAAAATAAATTTTCATAATATGTCACTAGAAATGCACCAGCTGAGATATCCGCAGTTTTTGAACCGTCTGCAGATTCTATTATCATCTTCTCGTATATTGATGGTTTTGAACTATACATTATGTGTACCTATGTAATATATGATGAAATTCTTTTAACGATTTATCTTTAATGGCTGGTATAGATATTGACTGACTTTTCATTGGTGGATTTGGCGGTGCACTTGTTTGAGTTGTTCTATTTTCAATCATCATTATTGTAGATCCTTTTCTTCTCTTAGCGAGACTTTGTATTTTTTCTGTTTTATCAACTAATTGTGTTTGGATTTCTTGAATCATATCCTCATTAGGTTTTATCATATCATTCAATTTACCACCCTTATTTAATTTTTCAAAGAAACTAGCACCAATCCTTTCAGTTGTTTCCTTTGTCATAATAAATTCACCTGATGTCAATTTTGCTAAAACATTATCGATTCCAGCTTGACCTTCAACCTTTCCACCATCATTAAAGTTTTCTCTTTCCTCTTTACCTCGTGCTTGGTCTACTTCAACACTATCATCTCCACCACTAAGAGCAACATTTTTTACTGAATCAAGACCTCCGATTTTGATTGCTTTTTCAAGTCCCTCAACATTTTTAGGTAACTCTCCATCATTTAGTTCTTTTAGTAAAGGTGTTTGTAATTTTGCTATACCTGAGTTTAGTTGATTATCTTCTGTTTGACTTTCCTGAACACTTGTATCTTGAGAAGTATCAGTTGTATCACCAATCGCTATTCCTTCAGATGAAACAGTTTGTTGACCTTCAACATTTTGAGTTTGATCAGTTTCCATTTCAGTTTCATCATCAGTTTCTTCTTCTCCACCCTCTTGTTCTTCTTTTAATCTTGCAACCTCATCTGGCTCATCTTGCAAATCTTCCTCAGTTAATCCAAAATTTGACAAATCTTGAAATGGTAAAGTTGCTTTTACAAGATTATCATTCATCATTGCATAACCTTGCTCTGCCTTCGTTAAATTTTCATCTAATTCTTGCTTTTGTTTATCATAGTCTTGTTTTCTAAAATTACCTAAAAACCCATCTATCGCACCACCTATTGATGATAATATATCTTTTATTCCATCAACAAATCCAGTAAGTATATTCACTAATTTTCTCATATTTTTTATCAAGGCACCAACTGCTTTAATAATGCCAGGTAAAGTATTAAGTAACCAACCAATTAATAACACTCCTATGAAATCTAACATTCTACCTAAGAAACCTTTTGTGCTCTTAGCAATGACATTTCCCTGTCTTCTTATTGCACCACCAACAGTTGTTGCCTCAAGTTCATCCTCTCTTTGTTTTCTTGCAATACCCTCTCTTCTTTTTCTAAAAAATTCATTATCCTTCCCTATTAAAGTTTGTTTAAATTTATTAGTTTCACTTGTTGTTTCTGCTATTTTCGCAAAAGAACCTCTTGCTTTTAATATACCATCTCTAAATCTAATAACTGAAGATTGAATTGATTTAATACTTAAAGATGATTTAAGTAACGAATTTCTTACTATTCTAGTATTCTTCGCCATTATTCAAGAACCCCATATATTGATTCTGCAAAACTAAGATACGGATTAGATGAATCTGATGAATGAATGGTAGGTATTGAAGTTGTAGGAGATGATGAAGATTCTGCAGCACCTTGTTCAGCACCACTGGCAGATTGAGCACCGCCTATTGGAAGTGTAACCAAATTAGGTGCTGGTTCTTCTAAGGAACTTATATTTTCCCCTACCATTTCTCTATTATTATTTGCTGCAGATATCAACTCTGATCCACCAAATGTTAAACCAGTTACTTCAACCCCTGTATCTTCATCATCAAATCCACTTGCCTCTAGATTAGAGGTAGAGATACTTGTGGCACTTGCCTCTACATTACTTTCCTCTTTCTTTTTGCCCATACCAAACATATTCATTATACCAGTCATCATTGATTTAGCAGCTTGTTCTCCCATCAATCCACCACCAAGAACAAGAGCACCATAAAGTAATTTTGTCCACGGATCTGGTGAAGCTAACAAAGGAGAAGCAAGTGATGCAGTAACCTTTGCACCAGCAGCAAAACCAGCAGCTCCTGCAAGTGCTCTTTCTAATGTTTCACCAAATGATATATCTAAGAAAAAGTTTAAGAAGGGACCGAAAAGTCTTTTGAACATTCCTTTTGCAAATCCCATAAGTCCCACCTTCGCACCTTTTTCAACTACTTCCCCAGTTGCTTTCTTAGCAAATGGATTTAATCTTTGAAAGAATCCTTTTTTTGCTCCTTGCTCTACTCCTTCTTCTACAACATCACCAGTTATTTTTGCACCTCCAGAAGTTGTAACATCTCCTGTTACTTTTGCTCTATTCTTTAGAAATTTTTGAAGAAAAACACCACCAGGTATTAATGCTAAAAGACCACCACCAACTTTTGTGGCAAGACTAGTACCACCCTTTTTACCAAGTAAACCAACACTTTTTAAAAATGCATTTTTTGATTTTCTTACAAGATTAAAAAGAAATTTAATAACTGCATCAAAAGGTCCTTTTAAGATTGAACCAAATGTAACTCTAAATGCATTTACTGCGAGTCCAGCAGATATTGATATTAATTTTTTAATACCAACAGTACCAATAAGAAGTATACCTCCAATCGTTAATAAATCAGCTGCTAATTTTCTTTTAAATTCATTAAATTTATCAATATTCTTATTTGAAAGTAAACTTAAAAAATCAAGTGTTGTATTTACTAACCATCCACCTAATAATATAAAGAAGAAATTAGCCAGACGACTTAGTATACCCTGAGTTTTTTGTGCAATTCTTCTTACTGGACTTAGTAAGGCAGTTTGCATTTTATTTTCTAATTCAGATTCTTTCCCTTCTCTTAGTCCTTGCTCTGCTAATATTGCTTCTCTTCTTTGTTTTGCTGCTTCTCTTTGTCTGTCTAATGAATCACTAAGTGATAAATTTTCTTGAAGAGCATTTAGAGAACGATTTAAACTTGTTACCTGTTCAGAAATATTTGTTAACTGACCTGATACTGTACCAAGTGCTAAAGAATTTTGTGATATTAAATTAGTTGTGACTGGATCTGGTTGAGGGGGAAGAACACTTCTACCCGTAAAGACATTAGAAGATACACTTCTTCTGATGCCTCTAAGACTTCCTGATATTGGTGATGCTAAACCTTGTTCCTCATCCATTCTTTTCTTGTTGTGCTTTTAGATTTTCTTCTTCTATGTATTGTTGTAAAAGTGAAAGATAAATTTCTCTTTCCCAAGGAATCATATTTTCAAGCTCAGTTAAGCTATATTTATGGTGCTGCATCAAAGCAAAATTGATCTTGTAGTATGACGCAAGATCTTCGTGTGCCATACTTATCCGAAAAAATTCTGTAGCCCCTCTAATACAACTTCATTTTCCTTTTTTGTGTTGGGATTCATTACTTTAACTGAATGTGTCAGTTTTGGCATTGTTTCAAAAAAAGTTTCAATTTCTTTAAATTGACTAGAATTTAATGATTCAACGAATTGAGTTAATTCCTTTTTTGTACAATCTGCAGCAGCCCAAGATTCCTCCTCAGAATAAACTTGATCAACACAAGATGCAATTAAATCAAAAGTGTCATCCACTGAAACATCAGAAGGAGTTGAAAAGTTATTCTTGACAAATTCATCAAGAGATGGATATCTCATTCTTAATGAATAATTATCATCAAGTTTAATATCTTTATTATGTTTTTCATCTATTTTCACTTGTATTTCATCAATGTTTATAGATGTTGGAACTTGTGTTTTCCCGTCATCAGGGCAAGTTACCATCACTTCAATTGACTCACCTACAGACTTTCCTCTAATATTTAAAAACAGATATTCAATATCAAAAGTAGAAAGTTTTTGGACTTTGATACCTCTTGATAAAATACAAGAAGATAAAACATCTTTAACTGCATTTGCCACAGTTGAGGTATCTTGACTCTCCATTGCTAATATAAGGATTTTTTCCTCTTTCACAAGAAAAGGTCTATATTTAATTTTTTTATTTGATGAAGGTAACACCAACTCATACGTTGGGGTACTAATCTTTGGTAAAGGCATGATATTCTAAGCACTTCAATGTGATTATTTATAGGGGTTTTTCTAACCTATAATTTGTCCAGAGGAACTTGTTACAGACGCAAGATTTGTCTTTCCACTAGCTTTAATATACGGACCACTATTTAAAGTATTATATCCACCTTCTCTGAACACACTACTCAACGTAGTTTGTAAATCTTCTCCAGTCAACCTACGATTTCTGAAATCTGATTTTGATATTGATTGATTGTTAAATGCAATTCCTAAGTCTCTTGCCAGTGATGATGTTTCACCAGCGACATATCTGTCAAAACTAAAAGTACAAGTTGCTTTTAACACCTGTGAGTTAGAGTAAGCAACCTTAGTTGAACTCAACGATAAAGGAAATAATCCTATAAAACGATATTCTAAAAATTGAAAATGATTTTTTTCAAATTTGACAATACGAGTATCATTTGATTTGTATGTATTTGGATATTCTAATTTAAAGTGATAAGCATCAGAGGATGGGTCAACTGGACTAGCTCCAGTTATAAATTCCATCCAATGTTCTAAAAATTTTAATGATTTATATTCATTATCCACGTAAAACTCAAGTGATATTTCTGTAAAATTTCTTGTATGAGCAAATCTTTCAATCATACCTTGATAATCACCTGCAGTATTGACTGTTGCCAAAGCACTACCTGGCAAAACTGCATCGTGACATAGTAAACCAATATTTTCTGCTATGAAACGGTCATTTATACCTTTTTTTCTCATATGTCTTCTAAGATCACCACTAGGTAATGAAAATCTCACGAAAAAATTTGATGTCTGAGCTACATTCTGTAACTTGGGCATTATATCTGATATTCTACTCGGTCTTGGTGCTGGCACTCTAAATACTTACTATAGTATAGTTATTTAGATGGCTTATAGGGGAAAATACTATCCATCATATCCTAAAAAGTACAAAGGTGATCCAACTAATATCATTTACAGGTCACTTTGGGAGAGAAAGTTCATGGTATACTGTGATAAGAATACTAAGATTCTTGAGTGGGGAAGTGAAGAAATTGCTCTTCCATACATCTCACCTCACGATAGTCGAGTGCACAGATACTTCCCAGACTTTTATATAAAAGTTCAAGAAAATACAGGTAAAATAAAAAGATACCTAATTGAAGTCAAACCATTAAAGCAAACAACAAAACCAAAAAAACCAAAAAGACAAACTAAAGGTTACATTCGTGAAGCATTTGAATATGCAAGAAATCAAGCAAAATGGAAAGCTGCAAGAGAATACTGTGCTGATCGAATGTGGGAGTTTAAAGTAATTACAGAAAAAGAGTTAGACATATGAGTCGCATAGATCCTATAATGAAAAGATTTATCGGTAATGAAAATGCCGATGATTTAGCAACAGATATACTGGAAGTGTTGACTGAGGGAAGTAATGTCCCTGAAGCAGGAAATTACTATGTCTTCGTATACAATGCAAAAACACCTGGCATTGCATACGACTCACATCCACTTGTTGCTGTGACTGATGTTTTTCAATGGGGATTCAAAGGATTGAACTATCATTGGGGTGAAATGAGACAATATACCTTTCCAGAAGTTGTTGGTGGACTGTATCAAGTGGATGAAATGGAATTAAGAGATTTAAGAACTTTACCTTTTGTCAAAATCATACTAAATAGTTAAAAAATAAGAGATATGTTACCAAACGGAATTGGTGCCGAATATAAAAAACAAGAACAGTATTATGCTTCAAAAGAGTATAAAAACTCTGTGATGAAAAAATTTCAATCAGAAAATCGTAGTACAGGTGATTTTAAAGGAAATAAAGTAGCTAGTGATAGTGGAATATATTTTAGTTATCCAATTGCAAGGGGTCCGAATGAAAATACAGGTGATACACTATTAATAAAATGTGTAGAGTATCAAGCTCCTAGTGCCGACCCTAGCACACAGATGGGTATTGAAAGTTTTAAAGTTAAAGAATCGACTGGTGAGGGAAAAAATATGACAGCACCATCAGTATCAACTGGTGGAAAAGCAGGTGTCAGGATAAAAAATTTCGGAATGACTGCCGATGCAAGGACTCGTCAAAACCAAAAAGTCAAATATTATGTAGAATTACCAATACCACAAGATATAAATGATACTACCTCAGTAACTTGGGGTGAGGATACTATGAATATGTTTCAACTCGCAGGTTTAGCAGTTGCAGCGAAAGCGATTGAATCACCAGGACAATTAGCACCAGATGCAGTTGGGATTGCTAGAGATGCATTTACAACTGGTGTTGAGATACCAGGTTTAAATGCAGATACACAAAATGCTTTTAAGGCAGCAATAAGTGGAAAGGCGATTAATGCTTTAGGTGCTAATGTAACTCCTCGAAATGTCATCTCAAGAGCAACAGGTCAAGTTTTAAATTCAAATTTAGAATTATTATTTGGTGGTGTAAATCTTAGGTCATTTCCTTTTAGTGTGACATTTTCTCCAAGATCAGAATCTGAAGGTGATTTAGTTAAAGGTATTATAAGAAGTTTAAAAAAATCTATGTCTGCGAAAGCAGGTAGTGAACCTGATGAATATAACGGTGCATCTGCATCTGGAATTATGATAAAAGCACCTGACGTATTTTTGTTAGAGTATCGTAGTCGTGGTAAAACTCATCCATTTTTAAATTCATTTAAAACTTGTGCTCTTACAGGAATGAATGTTAATTATACAAACTCTGGTACATATGCAACTTATTCAAATTCTACACCAGTAAATATTAGAATGGATATGACATTTAAAGAACTCAACCCAATCTATGCTGAAGATTATGATACACCAAATTCAGGACCAGGAGTTGGATATTAATGTCTTATTTTAAAGAACTACCAAATATTGCATATCAATCACCTCTCTTAGATAAAAATTCATCAAGAGATTTTATTGTTATAAAAAATATATTTCGTAGAGCAAAATTATTTGATTTTTTAAAAGCAAATGTCAATTTATTAGATAAACTAATAATTAAAGATGGTGCTCGTCCAGATATGGTGGCTGAAGATTTGTATGGTGATCCAACTTTAGATTATGTTGTTATCTTAGTTGCAGGTATCACTAATATACATCATCAGTGGCCATTACAAGATTATCAGGTATATGATTTCTCATTAGAAAAATATGGTTCGGAAGTTGAAATGAATAAAATAAAATATTATGAAACTTTTGAAATAAGGGATGAACAAGATAGGCAAATATTACCACCTAATTTAATCGTTGATGCTGATTTTAAAATTGATGGCACATCACATAAATTTCCAAATACAACAAGATACACTGTAAGAGCACAAACAGGTAATAGACAACTAGATGATAAAGATGAATTTACTGTAGCAACAGATAATATAGCTCGTGCAGTTACTAATTTAGAATATGAATATACTCAAAATGAAAAGAGAAGAGAGATAGATGTTTTGAGAACAAGTTATCTACAAAACTTCATTAGTGATTTTAGAGATGTGGTTAGATATGGTAAAAATTCAAGGTATATAACATCATCTTTAGTAGCGACAGAAAATACTGAAGCAGTTAACCCATAAAAAAAGGAGTCCGAAGACTCCTACTTAAATATTAGATTAATCCAAGCTGCGATTACTAAGAGAGTAAGACAGATTTGATTATATTTCATTATTCCTCTGCAAGTTTAGCAAAGTAAGATAATGCGTCATCCTCTTCTTCTGCAACTGCAGGAGTGGGTTTTGAAACAGCAGCAGTTACTAACTCTTCTGCTTCTCCACGATCAGTATCTTCTTCTTTAAGCTGTGGTGCAGCGGACTTTTTATTTCCAAGGACA
>PBPT01000076.1 GCA_002724735.1 Fidelibacterota bacterium
ATTAATCTCTAGTTGGTCTTTATGATTGATAATCCAATTTTTAGTATCAGATAGAGTATGTGTAAAGTTCAAGCCACAATATTATCATAAAAAACCTTGGAACACTCATACCAGTTAAATTTTTTTGTATATTCTTGACATTTTTTTCGATCGATAGTCAAACAATTCAAAACATTATCTTTTAAGTTATCACCAATAAAACCGTTGACCCCATTAACAATAATATCTTTAGGACCTGTTACATCATAAGCAGCGACTGGTGTGCCGGTTGCATTTGCCTCAGTTACCACATTTCCAAAGGTATCAGTCTTGCTAGGGAAAACCATTACATCTGAACTAGCATAGTAATTCACTAAATTCTGGCCAAACTGGTAACCAACAAATTTTATATCTGTATATTTTTTTTTTAGTTTATTTAACTGTGGTCCATCGCCAACGACAACTTTAGTACCTTCTAAATCTAAATCTAAAAAAGCTTGAATATTTTTTTCAGTAGCCACTCGACCGATATAAGAAAATATTGGTCCTGGGCCTAAGTCTAATTTTTGATAGTTGCCAAATTTTTGATGATCGACACCTCTTGACCAAACAACGGTATTTTTAAAATTCATATTTATTAATTCGGCCTGCATGGATGGGGTAGGAACAAGAACTTTTTTCGCTTTATTGTGAAAATGCTTTATGAAGAAGTAAAAGAAACTTGCAGGTATTTTTATACGTTGTTGAATATACTCAGGGAAACGAGTATGAAATGAAGTTGTAAAAATAATTTTTTCTGAAAGACATATTTTTCTGGCCAAAAAACCTAGGGGCCCCTCTGTAGCAATGTGAATATGATCAGGATTGATCTGATCCATCATATTTTTCAATGTTTTTTTGCGAGTAATGACAACTTTAATCTCATTATACGAAGGAAGGCCAAAGCGAACTTTAAATAACTCAGGGTGTATTACCTCTACCTGCATACCCATTTTTTCCAATTCCGGTATGGTATTCAGATAAGAACGGACGACGCCGTTTACCTGAGGTTTCCATGCATCTGTTACTAATAATAATTTCAAGCTACAGATACCTTATTAAGAGTTTGTTTTTCTAAAGACTGGATTTTTTTTTCATTCCAAAAGACTAACTCCAAGTTGCCTTTAAAGTCCTCAACCATTGCACTACAGCTATCTACCCAATCTCCTAGATTATGATATGTCTTGTCACCAATTTTTTTTATTTGGGGATGGTGAATATGACCACAAACAATTCCATCACAATTATTTTTTTTTATTCTCTCAAGACATGCATTTTCAAAATTTTCAATATATCGTTGAGCATCTTTTACTCGTGTTTTTAAATATCCTGATAAAGACCAATACGAAAGACCAAGTTTTCTTCGACAGAAATTTAAAATATTATTAAACCAAACAGAGTAGTCATAAAGGACGGCACCTATCTTTGCTAACCATTTTGAATTTAGAACTATCCCATCAAATTCATGCCCATGCATTAAGAGAAGTCTTTTATTGTTCGCTGTTGTATGAATTCTATTTTTTCGAACTTTAATGTTTGCAAATGAAAAACCACAATAATCTGAAAAAACTTCATCATGGTTTCCAGGTATATAATAAACTTTGGTACCTGAGCGTGCTTTTCGTAAAACTTTTTGTATGAAAGTATTAAAATCAGGATTCCAAAACCAATTTTTTTTTAGACGCCATCCATCTATAATATCTCCAAGTAAATAAAGATGATCACAATCATTATATTTTAAAAAGTGTAAGAGCTCCTTTACTTTTGAAGCACGTATGCCAATATGAATGTCTGAAATGAATATGGATCGATGTTTTTTGATTTGCATAGAATCTAAAAATAGATATATCTACGATTGATAGTATTGAGGATTGTTAAAGTTTTATTAAATGGACTCTTCACAAAAGCTTTATATTAGAAAAAATTCTAAAATTCATGCATCTGGTCTTTTTGCAAAAGCTGATATCTGTGCTGGCACTAGAATCATTGAATATCGCGGGTTAAAGATAACTAAAGCTCAATCCGACAAGATTGCTGATGTTCACATAGAGGCAAACAAAAGGGCTAAAACAGTCGGGTCTGTTTACATTTTTACACTGAATCAAAAATACGACATCAATGGAAAAGTAACATGGAATTTAGCAAAATATATTAATCATTCCTGCAACCCTAATTGTGAAACTGATATCATCAAAGGAAAAATATGGATTAGCGCAATTAAAGATATTAAGAAAGGCGAGGAGCTGTCCTACGACTATGGATATGACATGTTTTGTTTCGAGGATCACCCGTGTCGATGTGGGTCTCAAAACTGTATTGGATATATTGTTCGAAGCAATCTTAGATGGAGAGTTAAAAAAAAGTTAATTGAAAATAAAAAGTCAAGATTTAACAAAAACTTCACATAAGTAGTTAAACTTCAGATATGGATTTTAAAAATAAAAATATAGTAGATGCTTTTTGGTGTTCAATTGAAGGCCTAAAAATTCTCCTTCAAGAAAAAGCAGCAAGAAGAGAGCTATTATTGTTTCCCTTGTCTGCTCTATACATCGTAATTTTTCAACCGGCTCTTTTGTTCATACTTTGGCTGATAATTTTACCTTTGCTCATACTTAGTATTGAGGCTCTAAACACTGCAATAGAATATACCTGTGATAAAATTACTATGGATAAGTCAAACAAAATAAAGAAAGCTAAAGATTTGGGCTCTGCTGCAATTTTTTTATCTCTAACAGCCTATGGAATAGTTTTATTCTTAGGTTTATTTAATTAATTTGGGAAGATTGACATGATTTTTCTACAAGTAGAGGAGGTCTAGGTTTCAATCACAGTGGAAATGCCAATCTTCCACCTAATAAAATAATCATTTATATTAAATTAAAGTTAAATTTAGATTAAATTTCCAATTTCTTTTATTTGATCGATATTTAATAAGTTGTTTTGCTTATAATTTTGAACTAGTGCAAGACATCTTTTTTTAAGAACATTGAATACTTTTAAAAATTCTATCTCAGCTTCCTCTTCAGTGCCTTTAAATTTTGCAGGATCAGCTACACCCCAATGTGCCTTTAATGTATTTTTGAGATACAGGGGGCAAGTTTCTCCAGCTGCATTATCACACACAGTAATAACCAAATCAAAATTAATACCTGAAAAATCATTCCATGATTGACTTTTAAAATTGTCTAGGAAAATTTTATTTTTTTCTAATGTTTTGATACTTAATGGATGCACATATCCTGCAGGGTGGCTTCCTGCACTATAAGCATTAAAAAAGTCTTTACCATAATGGTTTAAAAGCCCCTCTGTTATAATTGATCGACAAGAGTTACCTGTACAAAGTACAAGAATTTTAATCATTTTAATTTTCTGAATCGATAGAGTAGCCAGCGGATCTAACTGTTCGAATGAAATCTTTTTCTCCTGTTAAATTCAGCTCTTTTCTGAGTCTTCTTATGTGAACATCAACTGTTCTAGGTTCAACGTAAGCGTCATTTAACCAAACATTATCCAATAGTTGCTGCCTAGAATAGACTCTACCTTTATTTTCAATAAAAAATTTTAAAAGATTAAATTCAGTCGGTCCTAAATTTAATTTTCTCTCACCCCTTGTTACCCTTCTGTTGGTGAGATTAATGTTTATATCATGAAACTTGAGTGAGTCGTTCTCTTCTCTTGCTTTTGTTCTTTTAAGTAATGATTTAATTCTAGCAAGGATCTCACTTGGAAGAAAAGGTTTGGTTACATAATCCTCCACACCTAATTCGAAACCTCTAATTTTATCATCCTCTTGACCTTTAGCTGTTAACATTATAATTGGAATATTTTTTAAATTATCTTTTCTTTTAATTCTCTTTAAAACTTCAATGCCCGATATATTTGGCAGCATCCAATCTAATAAAATTAAGTCAGGCAGCCAATGTTCGATCTCTTGAATAGCAGACTCTCCATCATATGAAAATTTTATTTGGTAGTTTTGTTTTTCTAAATGAAATCCAATTAATTCAGAGATTGGTTTTTCATCTTCAATAATTAAAATTTTATCTGTCATTCAAAATCAGATTTTTTTAAATCAATATAATGACCTGTTATGTTAAAAATGACCTCTTCAGCTATGTTGGTGGCATGATCCCCTATTCTTTCTAAGGACTTTGCAATTAAAATTGGCTTAGTGCCTTCATCAACAACACTTGTTTCCTTATTATGCATTCTTTCAATTAAATTTTTAAGTAAAGACTTATACTCTTTATCTATTTCTGCATCTTGATTCCATGATGTTTTAGCTTTTAATTCGTCTTTTTTAAAAAAACTATCTAGAACTTGATTTACCATGGACTGAACATTTTTACCCAAGCTGTACATTTGTTCTATTAATTCGTCATCGAAGGAAGAGGATATTGAAATTGCTCTTTTTGCTAAATTTCTTGAGTGATCCCCCATCCTTTCTAGCTCTTTTGATACCTTTAAAGCTGTAAAAACAAGTCTTAGATCACTTGCCACCGGTCTATGTAAGGTCATAATTTCAAAACTTAAATCTCTTACGTCCCTCTCGGCCACATCTACTTGTTCGTCAAGATTTTGGGTTAGTTGGGCATCTTGAGAATCTTTTGTTTTGATTACATTTACAGCAATTTCAATCTGTTTTTCAACTATCTCACTCATTTTGATTAGATCATCTTGCAATTGTTTAAGTTTTTGCTCAAAGTTTTTATCTGTATGTGTATTTTCCATTCTATCCAAACCTTCCTGTTATATAATCGTTTGTTTGTTCTTTATCTGGTTTTGTAAAAATTTTACTTGTATCACCATGTTCAATTAACTTGCCTAAGTGAAAAAATGCAGTTCTTTGAGAGATACGAGAAGCTTGTGACATAGAGTGTGTAACAATAATAATAGTATAGTTTTCTCTCAATTCATTGATTAATTCTTCTATTCTAGCAGTTGCAATTGGGTCTAAAGCTGAGCATGGTTCATCCATCAAAATGATTTCAGGCCTAATGGCAATGGCTCGAGCGATACAAAGTCTTTGTTGCTGTCCTCCAGACAAACCTGTGGCTATGTCATCCATTCTATCTTTTACTTCATCATATAAACCTGCTCGATTTAAGGACTCCATTACTATATCGTTCAACTCACTTTGGGTTGATGCCAGCCCATGAATTTTAGGTCCATAGGCGACATTTTCAAAAATTGATTTTGGAAAAGGGTTTGGTTTTTGAAAAACCATTCCGATCTTTTCTCTAAGCGTTTCAACTTGAATGCTATCTCCATAAATATCTGTAACTCCGTTTAATAGGAATTCACCTTGAACTTTACATGAGTCAATAACGTCATTCATCCTGTTCAAGCACCTAAGAAAAGTGGATTTACCACAGCCTGAGGGACCAATTAGTGAGGTCACATCATTTTTAGTAAAATTTATAGTAACATCATCAATGGCCATTTTATTTCCATAATGAACGGAAACATTTTTTGTTTTTATTGCAAAGGAATTTACCTGCTCTACCATTTTACCTCTAATCTCCTTCTTATTAAAACTGCAGCTGTATTCATTATAATCAAAAATAGGAGCAATAACATTATACCTGCAGATGTTTTCTCTAAAAATCCTCTTTCTGCACTCTCCGACCAGAGGTAAATTTGAGAGGGAAGTCCTGTAGCAGGATCGAGGGGTCCACCAGGTATTTCCATAACAAACGCAACCATCCCTATCATCAATAAAGGTGCTGTTTCACCCAATGCCTGTGCCATTCCAATAATAGTGCCGGTGAGTGTTCCTGGTAATGATAATGGTATGACGTGATGAAAAACTGTTTGCATCTTAGTGGCCCCAACAGCCAAAGCTCCTTCTCTAATTGAAGGTGGTACCGATCGAAGTGATGCTCTTGAGGCAATAATTATTGTAGGTAAAGTCATAAATCCTAATACTAAACCACCAACTAACGGAACTTGATAAGGTAAACCAATTACTCCGATCAACATTCCTAAACCTAACAAGCCAAATACGATGGAAGGCACAGCGGCTAAGTTATTGATGTTTACTTCAATAATGTCAGTCACCTTTCCAGGTTTAACAAATTCCTCTAAGTAGACAGAGGCTAATAATCCTATTGGAAAAGCAAATGAAAAACAGATAATAAGAGCGTACAAAGATCCCATAACCGCTCCCCAAATACCTGCCGTCTCTGGGTCTCTAGAGTCTCCCTTTGTAAAAAACCAAAAATTAAATACTGACGAAACCTTTCCCTCTGAAGTAAGTTTATCTAAAACAGATAATTGATAATCATTTATTTTTCTTTGTGCCTCTGGCACATCCCTTGGATAATTTCCTTTTACAATTTGATCTAGGTCAGATGATGCCGTTATTTTCATTATTATCGATTGTCCAATTTTATCTGGGTTATCTAAAAGATAGTCTCTTAATTGGTAGTCAAATTTTCTTGTATACATTTCTCTTACTTTTATAAATTGTTCTTCATTTAATTTAGGGTGATTTTGTCTTACAACTTCATCGGCTAAAGCAACATAAGAGGCTCTGTATAATTCTTTTTCTAAAGAGTTTTGATTTACTTGGATAAAATCTGGATTAAAAAAAACATTTGCCTCAATTGTGGTTCTTACAAAAGCTCCACTTCCAGTAGAAAAAATTTTCCACATCAATATTAAAACAAAAAACATAGAAAGGGCCACTGCAAAAAGTCCATATGCTTGAAATCTTTTTTCGGCAGATAGTCTTTTATTTAAACTATTCATATTTCTCTCTGTACTTTTTAACTATAGTTATGGCTAGTATATTAAGAAGTAATGTCATTAAAAATAAAGTTAAACCTAAAGCAAATGCAACAAGTGTTTTTGGATTATCAAACTCTACGTCTCCAATAAGACTTGTTACTATTTGTGTAGTTATAGTCGTTGCAGGTTCTAAAGGGTTAAATGTTAAGTTTGCTCTTAAGCTTGCTGCCATTACAACAATCATTGTCTCTCCTATGGCTCTTGACACCGCCAATAGAAAAGAGCCCATAATTCCAGCTAATGCTGCAGGCAATATAACTTTTTTGATAGTTTCAGATCTAGTTGCTCCCAATGCATAAGAACCATCTCTTAATGATTGTGGAACCGCTTTAATCACATCATCGCTCAATGATGATACAAATGGAATAATCATAACACCCATAGCTAAGCCAGCAGCTAAGGCGCTTTCTGCTGAGACAGGTAAACCAACACTTTCACCAACATCTTTTATAAAAGGAGCTAAAGAGAGCGCAGCAAAAAAACCATAAACCACTGTTGGAATACCGGCTAAAATTTCAATAATAGGTTTAGCTATATCTCTTACTCTTTTAGAGGCGTATTCTGCAAGATAAATTGCTGACATTAAACCAAGTGGAATAGCAACAATCATAGCTACAGTTGCAATTAAAAGCGTTCCCGTAAGTAATGGTATAAACCCAAATGCGTTTTCGAGATCATCTTTATCAAAGCCCTCAGAAGCATCAACAACAAATGCTCGGTTAGGATTCCAACCGGTACTAAAGAAAAAATCAACAGGGTTTACGTAACGGAAAAAATTTATTGCCTCAAAGACTAGAGATAAGAAAATTCCAATAGTTATTAGTATCGCAATGTAGGAACTTCCTTTGATGATATAAGTAATTATTTTTTCAACAATTGGTTGTGCGTTTAATTTCCCAGAAATCGACCTTGTGGCAAGAAACCCTAAAATGATAGGAAGAATTATAAATAGAGTAAGGTTTGCCCAGCCATAAATTTTATCAAAGTTTGCTAAATTTTTAGCAGCAGTCAATTCGTTCTCACTTGCCATATTTAAAATTGATTTTTCACCATTGGTTAAATCATCTAAAGGAAGGTTTACTATGACTGATAAATTATTAAGTTTATTAAGTATTAGGCCTAGCTTTCCATCACTCCAGGTAGAAATATCTGGAAAGAGAATGGGCGACATGACAAACATTTCTTGAAAATTTCCTTTAAATAACAGGAGCCCAAACCACATTAACAGTGCAGGAATCAATGCCATTAAGACTACATAGTACCCAAAATAATCAGGTTGAGAGGAAAGTTTAATGTTGCCGTTAAATTTTAAATTGAGAGCTCTTTTTTTACCAATATAGTAAAATAAATAAGAAATGATTACTAATATTAAAAGAGCAAAGTAAATCATTAACTTAATTTATCGAGGGTTTTTATAAGGGCAAGTGTATACTTGCCCTTAAATAAATAGTATGTGAATAATTACTTGCAGAGTTTACCTGAGAAAGCGTAGCCGGCATCTTTCAAAGGATGTTTCTTGTCGGCACAGGCAACTACATCAAATGCAGCTAATGTATCTACATCTGATCTCGTTCTTGATAATAATTCAGAAACCATGGGAGCAGCGCCAATTTTTGTAAGGTAACCGTTAGAGCCAATTGCTTCATCGGAAACCATCATTTGTGCAAATTCTTGAATACCTGGAACAACTCCAATGTGATCTTTCTTTAAGTAAATAAATAAGGGTCTCGCAACTGGATACTCATAAGCAGCAATTGATTCTTCACTAGGATCGACTCCCTCTAAAGATGCAGGTTGTAATTTATCACCATTATCTTTTAAATAAGAATATCCAAAGTAGCCAAAACGCTCTTTGTCCTCTACGAGTTTTTGGACGATAAGGGTATCATTCTCACCCATCTCAATAATCCTTCCGTCTTCTCTGTAATCTGTACATCCATCATCTCCACCTGTGATATCTTCATATCCCATCGCAGCACAGCCTTTTTCCATTACATTACCGTCAAAAGCGTCCCTTGTACCAGATGTTGGAGGGGCTACCAGTACTTCTATTTTATATGCTGGTAAGCTTGAATTAATTTCATTCCATTTTGTGTAAGGATTTTCTACGACCTCACCATCTACAACTACTTTAGCCGCCATAGCAGTCCAAATCTCAGCTCTTGTTAGATCCATTTTTTCAGCGGCGTTTGAGTGAGAAAACGTAATACCATCATTAGCCCACATTACCTCCACAACATTTGTTACACCATTTTCGACACAAAGTTTCGCTTCCTTAGATTTCATAGGTCTTGAGGCACCAGTAATGTCTGGGTGTTCTACGCCTACACCAGCACAGAATAATTTCATTCCTCCGCCAGTCCCTGTTGGGTTATAAGTTGGGGTTTTAAAACCTGACTCTCCAAGTCTTTGTGCGTTCACAGTTCCATATGGGTATACAGTTGAAGAACCAACAATATTGATTTGATCTCTTGCAAAAGTTTCAGCAGAGAAAAGAACGCTTACTGCTAAAGCAAGAAAGGTTAAAATTGATTTTTTCATAGATAATATCCTTTTTAAATTTTAGTTATTACTTATAAATACTGCGTGAAAATAAATCTAATGTTACATATATGTTAAAGTTTTGTTACGTGTGCTTTGGAATTGTTATCAAAAATTCTGAACCTTTTCCAACTTCACTTTTTATGTCAATAAAACCCATGTTTTTAGTCAAAATATGTTTCACAATTGAAAGACCTAATCCAGTACCACCAACCTCTTTAGATCGTGCACTATCTACTCTATAAAATCTCTCAGTAAGCCTTGAGATGTGCTCTTCTGCAATGCCTATGCCACTATCTTTGAAAGAAATTTCGACAAATTCAGTCAAAGTGCTACTATTCATTTTTTCTCGGGCATTAATTATAATTTTAGTACCATCTTTTGAGTATTTAACAGCGTTGTTAACGATATTGACAACCACTTGAATAAATTCTTCATGAGGGCATCCAACTAAAAGAGATTGGTCTAAATTAATATCAACATTTATTTTTTTCTTTAAAATTTTTGACTCCAATGAGTTTATTCCAATTTTAACGGTATTTAATAAATTACAAAATTGGTCATTCTCATTAGTTTTTTTATTCTCGATGGAACTTAAACTTAATAGATCATCAATCAAAGAGTTCATTCGATTTGACTGATCTTGAATAATTGAAATAAATTTTTTTTTATTTTTTTCATCGTCAACAGTTAAAAGTGTTTCTAAATATCCTATTATTGAAGAGAGTGGAGTTTTTAATTCGTGACTTACATTAGCTACGAAGTCAGTTCTTACCATCTCAAGATTTTTAATTGCAGTAATGTCTTTAAAAGCAACGCAAAAAAAATCGTTAATTGGAAATCCTGTAACGTCGTAATATCGGTCATTTGGTATTAATCTGTTCCACTCAAAAATTTTTTTTGATTTAGTTTTAAGTGCGTTACTTAGATTTTCAGACAAAGATAAGTCTCTTAAACCTATTTTAAGGTTATCTGCATTTTCTAAATTAAATG
>PBPT01000077.1 GCA_002724735.1 Fidelibacterota bacterium
AGAGCTTTTGAAATTACAATACTAGATGATGATGCACCTCCAAATATTATAGAACAAACTAGAGTAGTACCAGAATTTTTACCAAAAACTATTGATATATCTGCTAATTCAACCTCTATAGGTATTGTAAGTTATGCTGATAAAGGTGCACAAGCCTCAGATCAAGCTGTAAGTAGTAACCTTTACCATTACAAGTATTATAATGCAGGTAATCAAAGGGAGCAATCAGCTTGGTATACTTGGACGGTAAGAGGTATACTGAATCATATGCTTTATACAAGTGGTAATTTTTACACTGTAACTTATTTTAATAATCAATTTATGTTATCTAGGCATGAGTATGTATCAAACTCTAGCTCTAACAATTCGTATGTATTAGGTACAGGATCTTTACCTGTAAATGTTTCTAGACGTTTAGAACCTTGTTTAGATTTTTCATGTATACCCACAGCAATAACTGTTACTAATGATGATACAAGACTTACTCTACCTTTTGAAGCTGGTATAACTGGAGGATTATTAGCAACTGATATTAAAGTTGTATGTCTTTCTGGAAATGACACTGATGGTGACTCATTGGATGGTAGTGTGTTTTTTGCAAGTGCTGTAATAGCGGGTCAAAGTCAAATTGTTGTACCTAACATAAAAATTGATTCAAGTGCTAAATTAATTGTAGGTTATAAATATGATACAACCATTGAGTTGCCTACATATTATTTAAATACAGGACAAAATACCTACGATTTAGAGGGTGACTTACGTGTATCGGGTATTAATTTTGAGTTAGGTGTATCTGGCCCTATGGAGTTTCATCTTACTTCACCGTTTAGTTATACAGATGCTAATGGTAACGTAACTAAAGATATTGATGATTATACACAATATGAAACTGGTATGATAACTGGTTTATCTAATTTCAATACAATACCTGCAGAATTAAGTAAAACCGTACGAGTACCTATACAACGAAAGAATGATAAATATAATTTAAAAATAAAAGTAACAGACCCTTTTCCCATTGCTTTAATCTCAGCCAGCTGGGACGGCATTTATAACCAAAAACGACATGTACGAAGGTAAGTATATTCAGACTTGCACTCCAGAGTTAGCTCTAAGTGTAGGTCTGAACTTACGCTATGAAGATAGACGTGAAACTGAAGAAGTCTCTGGGCTATGTGCCGAGGCTTCAATTTTAGAATCTTATTTTAATTCAGCATATTCTGTTTATTTTGAGGTTCCCAACGGCAAGGCTGCTGGAGTGGCAGGAGTAACTCCTAACAACTGTGTATGGATGTTATGTACTGATGCTAGTACAGAGTACCCACATACATTTGTAAGAGAAGCGAAACGCTGGGTAAATAGTTTACTCAATCCTTATTTAATGAATCAAGCAGATATGCGGAATGAAGCACATATAAAATTACTAAAACTATTAGGTTTTACATTTGTTAATTATCATGTATACAATAATGTCCCTCTTATACAATTTATAAAACCATGTGCGATCCCATTGCATTAGGAATATTAAGTGGTGTTGGTTCAGCTGTTACTGGTATTGCAGAGCAAAACAGAGCACATCGAGCACAAGTCGATGCTGTTAACCGAAGTAATCAAATAGCACGGCAACAATACCTAAACGATATACAAATTTCAGCCTTTAACGATCAACGTAAAGGTGAAGTATTTACAGCTCAGTTACAAGCTGATGCTGCATCTAGGAGTGCTTTTTTTAAACAAAGAGAACTCAATCAAATTGAAGCAAACAGAGCTAGTGAATCTGCTCAACAAGAGCTTCGAGAAAAAATTACAGAATCTTTATTTTCAAGTCAACAAAATTTAGCCAAATCTATACAAGCTCAAGGCACAGTGTTAGCAAGTGGTCAGCAAGCTGGTCAATCAATGATGCTTACACTAGACCAAGCTGAAAGAGAGTTAGGTTTTGCTCAAGCTCAATTAGATGCTTCTATATTTGATGCAACAAAAGCGTATGGTATTAAGCAATTTGGAGTTGATCTTGACCAATATTCAAGCGATGTTAGTGCTCTTAATAGAATAACTACGTCTGCTGCAGTGGCCCCATCTGCCTCCTTTAAAACTATAAAACCAATAAAACAAAACCCACCTCCAAAACCATCTGCACTTGGCCCTATTATGGGTGGATTTAGTACAGGTCTATCAGTCTATGGAGGACTTAAATAATTAATTATGGCTTACAAAAGAAATACCTCATTTACTGGCTATAAATCCCGACTAACTGTTGATGAATCAAGAGAGTTAGCTAACGCTGCTAGGGCTGCGGATAGACAAAGGGTAGAACAAGTAAAAGGTATGGAGAGAGCAAGCTCTCAACAAATCACAGAATTAAATCGTTTGTCTAATCTTGAAGCAAAGGCAGACGCATATGAAATACAAAACTTAGCTAAATTTAGTCAGTCATTAAATAGTGCTTTACAAACTGGTGCAAAGGTACTAGGTAAAGAGTATATTGACAGAAAAAGAATTGAAGCTATGGATGATTATAGAGCAGGATTAGCTGGTGATGAAGAAGCCTTAGCTAGAACTGCACTAAACGAATCACAAGTAGCTGAGATAGATGAAAAAATCAACGAGTTAGAAATACAAACTCAAAAAAGACTTACCGAAGCAGAACGCAACGAGCAGTTTTTAAACTATGAAAAAAAGTATAGATTACTTAATGCTAAAAAAATAGGTAGAAACTATGCTTATGGGTATACAAAAGCCCATATGATGGAAGCTGCTAACGGTTTTTTACCTTGGTTTATAAATCAAACTAATGAAAATCAAACTGAAGTTGAGTTTGAAGATGGTAGAAAAATTAAGGTAAATGAGTATGACACACTAAATTCTGCTGCTGATAGATACGCTGTAGAAAATCAACTAATTAAAGATTACCAAGATCAACATAATATTAGTGGTGTTAATACTAAAATAGTAGATACATATTTAACACAGAATGTAGTAAAACAACTACAAGCATATAGAGATAAAAAATTAAATGATGATATACAAGCTACTGCTGCAGAAAGTATAAGATTACAACAGGTAAACTTAGATACAGGTGTTAAGTCATTTAAAATAGATAGTACTACAAGCCTTGATAATGCTATATCTAATATACTTATTACAGGTAGGGCTTTACATTTTGAAGCTGGTACTACAGGTTCATCTGGAGAAGCAAATAAAAATAGTTTAAAAACTACATTTGTAGACTCTGTGGCTAGTTTAGAAAGTGATGCAAAAGTCATAGCTGTACTAAAGCATATTGAAGCTAAAAAGTATGAAATACCTAATTTAGGTACAAAAACTTTAGTTGAGGCTTTTCCTATAGAATTTAGAATAGCTGATCTAAAAGCAGATATATTTGCTAAAAGAGATGATAATATCACTAAAAAAATTAGAACAGATACTAATGATCTTAAAATAAAAGGAGCTGAATTAAAATTTAGAGCTTCTCTTCCAGAGGATCATCCAGAGTTTATGAGTTATTCACAGTATGGAGTAGAAGTAGATAAATTACAACAAACTAGGCAGTATGGAGCTTTACCGGAGTCTGTAACTATTTTTAATAATTTAAAAAATTTTAGTCCTCATCGTTTATCATCAGACAATAGTGCTGCAGCTGTTCAAAAAGAACTAACTAGATTTGGTTCTATTGATACTAAGACATACGTATCATTAAGTAATGAAGATAAAGAAAAGTATCAAAGTTATCTTACAAAAGATATGCGATGGGATAAAACTGTAAGCGGTAAAAAAGTTATTAACGAATATCTAGGAGATGGTGGTAAGTTTAACGATGCTATGACTAATGCTTTCTTAGGCCCAAACAAAGGTTTACAAAACTCAGCAACAAAAAGTATTGGTTTACAAAATGCTATTGAGTATGCAAAAGACTATGTATGGGAAGTAAAGAAGGATTTAAAAGCTCGTAAAGCGTTTGAAGGTCAAATTCCAGAGGGTATGGACGAAGATCAGTATTACTTTGAAAAAGCTGCAGAAGCTGTTGTACAACAAATGCAACGAGCTAGAGGTAATAATGAGCAAACAGCTCAAACTTTATATAATAATGGTAATCCTTTTGCTTTAAATTTTGGAGCACAAAGCGATGAAACTATATTTATAAATCCTAAGTTTAGAGAGGGTGATGCTACCACTTTAAGTCTAATGTCTAAAAAGAAATTAGATGAAAATAACTTTAAAAATGTTAAATCTATTGTTGAAAATACAGTAGATGCTGACCCTATCTTGGCTAATACTGACCGTATTTTTGAAAGTGAGGCTGATAAAACGGCTTTACAGTTTATTGTATCTGATGGTGTTTATGATGGAGAAAGTTTACTGGTTCAAAAACTAGCTTACATTGATCCTAAAAAACGAGATCCATTTACTTTAGGTAATGCCTTACGTGCTAAATTTAATTTACCAGAAGTTAAAATAGAAACATTACCAGAAGATCGTAAAAGAATTATTGAGTTTTATCAAAGTCAAGGTGAAGAGATTAGAGGTTTACTAGCTAGTCGATACCCTAAAATGAAAGAAAGAGGTATTGATATGTCTGGACTAATTAGTGTTGGTAACTTACATAGAGCTATAGATACTTTAGGATTTGACCATACAGATATGGATGCTGGAGATGTAGCTACTATTTTAGAAGAAAATGGTTTTACTAGAAAACAGTTTGATGAAGATGACTATATAAAACATACTGTTTTTAAAATACATGTTGGTAATTTACTTAATACAGCTATTGCAGAAACTGATAATAAACTTGTAGCTATACAAAAAGTAGCTGCAAACTTTGGTAGTGGTAAACACTGGTATAGTAAATCTAATAAAGGTGTAACCAAAAGTGTGTTAAGTGCATACTATCATGGTTGGAATCCTGATACTAGACAAGATTTTGTTAGTGTGTTTGAAGATGAGGATGGTAACGTAATTAGAAGAAGTCCTAGTGAGTTTTCATCTGAAACCAACAACATGAACTCTAATATTATACAAGCAGAAATAGAAGAATTAGTAGAGCCTCCACAGTATATAAAAGGTAGTAACAACCGCAGGTCAGTTAACCCACAGTGGAAAAACTATACTAAGAATAAAGAAAAATTAGAATCACAGAAACGTATATTAAAAGCAATAGAATCTGGTGATGAAGATAACTTCTATGGTATACTAGGTGCAAATATTCAAAGTAAAAGTATTTACTATGATCTATTAAGTGTATTTGGTAGAAAAAATTTTGATGCACTTAGAAAGAAAGCAGAGGATAGGTATTTTAAGGAGACGAGTTTTAAAGACTCTCCACTAAGACTTAACGTGGCTTTTCTTGCTCAACGTGGAATGACTAAAGCATTTTCAGATATATTTTTAGAAGAACTTAAAAAAACAGAACAATTTTACATGTTAGAGTCCAATGAATGATGATTTAGATTTTACGCTAGATATGTCTGATCCTGTCGATGACATTGTTGATGACTCTGATTTAGAACAAGGTACTAATAGTAACCAACCTTCTCCAGAAGATGTCATGCGAATGATGGATCCCGGAGAGGCAGAAGATGGTATGAAGGATCAAGGTTTCTTACCTGATAACCCTGCTGAATTACTAAAAGAAGCTGGTAAAGCTCTTGTTGGGGGTGGTATTGATGCTGTAGATAGTGTTGGTAGTTTCTTAGATTTATCTGGAGATACCATACTTACAGGTATGAATAAGTTATTTGGTACAGAAATCAACGATCAAAATGACATAACTAGCAAAGGATATAAGCGAGGAGCATGGTGGGATATACCCGATGAATTAGCTCCAGAAAACGAATCAGGCTTAGGTAATCTTATGAGAGGATTAGTTGAGTTTGGTGTACTGACCGTAGCTACAGGTGCTGTTGGTGGTGCAGCGGGTGGTGCTGTTCTGAAAGGAGCAGGTTTAACTGCTGCAAGAACTGGTACACAGGCATATAAAGCAGCAAGGTTAGCTGGGTATGGTAAAAAGGGTGCTAAAATGATACACTTTATACCTAAAGGAGCAAAGATAGGAAAGATAGCAGCCGAAGGTTCTATAGCAGATCTTATCTCTACTAGCTCTGAAACAGCTAACATAGCTAACTTAGTTGAGGATTTTGCTCCATTTATACCACTTTCACAAGCCTTAGCTGTTGATCCAGAAAAAGACGGTTCTTGGTTAGCAAGAATGAAAACTATTACAGCTGGAGCTGGTGTAAATTTACTTGGTCACTTTTTGGGTGGGTATGTAAAAGCTGCATACAGAGCTGTAAAAGAATTAAAAGCTGGTAAAACTGTAGATCAAGCTAATCTAATTGCTAACAAACAATTAGCTAATGATATAGAAGAAGGTTTTACTAAAGATGCTGAAAACATGGATAGACTAGCTGCTGATGCTAAGGCAAAAGGGTATGGTCTATCTGGTAAAGATAATAGATTAGAGTATATTGAAAAGCATCTAGAGATAGAAGATGCTAAAGAGTACAAAAGGTTGATAGAAGGTGAAAATCCTAGTGACTTTACACGTGAACGTATTATTAAAAATAACCCAGAACTAGATCCTGAAAACTATCCTGTCGATTTAGTTAGAGAGTTAGCAGTAAAAGATATAGAAGAGTTGTCTGAACAGGTAGGTAAAAGTAAAGGTGATCCTTGGTTAGCAGATGAAGATGCTGGTTTAGAACAATTAGCAGATGCAAAACTAAGTCAAAAAGATCCTTTTGTTGATGCTCCATCATTTGATAATAATGAAAAAGCTAGTTTACGTCCAGACAAACCCACTATAAAAGAAGCTACTGAGCAAAACATAGAAGAGTCTGTAGCTAGTATGAAACGTGGTGATAAGCCATCTAGTCCTAGCCCTATTTGGACAGAATCAACTTTAAAAAAATTAACTTTTGGTGATGTAAAAATTGCTAAGATATTAGATGATGTAGCAACTACAGTATCAGAAAAGTTATTTAAAGAACAGTCTACGTTATCAACTTTAAAAAAAGCATATACTCCTGCAGAGTTTAAAGATCTTATTATACGTCAAACAGATGAAATACAAAGTGCGATAGTGTCAGGTAAAGATGACTTTGCTAAATCTATACAAGATTATTTAAATGGTAAAGCTACAAACTATATACACTATATGCACGATGGTACAGGTCTAAGAGTTGTAACTCCTGCAACTAGACATGCTATGAATTTAGTTATATTAAATTTAGCAGAGCAAATAAATTCTTTAGCTATTGCAGCAAAAGATTTACCAGATGGTGCAAATAAATTACGACAAAACGATCTAATATATGATCTAATGAAAGTATTGACCATTGAACAAAAGAAATCAGCATTTATGGCAGGTAATACATTGTTACAAAACAAAAATGCTTTACTAGATACTTTTGTTAAAGATATGGTTGATGAAGAAGTGGCATCTATTACACGTGAAGTTACTAGGTATATTGACGAACTAAAGAGAGTTCGTAAAACTATGGGTAAGGAAGCTGCAGAAACTTTCCAAGAAATACACCGTTTATCAGGTGGTGTTGTTAGACATTATGATTCAATCAACAACTATCTTATAGCTAAACGTACACTAAATCCATACAGAATGATAGCTGGTACGACAGTTGATGGTGTTAAAGTTAGACCTCGTATTAATGATGAGTTAGCTTCAGTATACTACAACTCACTACTGAGTGCTCCTAAAACATTTATTAAGGCTGTAGCTAGTACAAACATGATAGCTATGATGCGACCATTAACTGCATTTTTAGGTGCTAAAATGAGTGGTAATGCCAAAGAAGCTGTTATAGCAGCTGCTATGCTAGATTCTACTGGTAGAGCTTTTGCTGAGGGTTTACAAGCATTTGGACATAACTGGGATTTAGCAGTTAACAAAGGTAAAGCACAGACTTATTCTGGTAAGTTTGATGTAGCTAAGGATATAGAAGATTGGAATAAACTAAACTCATACTACAAAGACTTTGGTAACAAAGCAGATTCTGCTGGTTATGCTTTTTTAGATGGTGTAGTTAAATTTAACAATAGTCCTTTTTCTCGTTATAGTACAACTATTATGGGTTCTGGAGACGCTTTGGCTAGAACTATTATAGGTAGACATGAAATGAGAATGAGAGCTGCTAGAAAGGCTCTTGAAGATGGTGTTGATATAAATAAGGTTAGAGAAGTAGCTGCAAAAATGGAAAACAACTTTAGAGATGAAATATTTACTAAGGTAGATAATCAATACGTTGTTACAGATAGAGCAGCAACTTTAGCTGGTAATGAGTCAGCATTGACTACAGCTTTACCTGCAAACATATCAGCTTTTCAAAATCTACAAAACATACCAGTCGTTGGACAGTTTTTCTTTCCATTTATGAGAACTGGTTATAATGCTTTACGTTTAACATTTAGTCATACATACTTAGAAAAATTAAGTAAAAAATATGATGACATAGTAAATGTAAGTAGAACTGACCCTTCAGTATTAAAACAATACGGTATAAGACCAGAGGATGTAGACTTTCATCGAGGCATGATGGAAGGACGTATGGCTGCAGGTACAGGATTAATGACTATATCAGCTATTATGGCAATGACTGGTAGCCTTACAGGAGATTTACCTCCTGATAGAGAGACTAGAGAGCTATGGAAAGCTAATGGTATACAGCCCAACTCATTTAAACTACCAAATGGTCTATACATATCCTACCGGGAAATGGAACCTTTTAACACTTTATTTGCAGTAGCAGGTAATGTATTTACTAACCAACATTTGTTAGGCGAAGATGTATTTGATGACTTAGTTGCTAAAATTACATTTATGTTTGGTTCTATTTTAATAGATAAGTCTATGTTAGCGGGTGTTGACGATTTAGTCACACTGTTTAATGCTAACAGTTCTGGAGGTCAAATAGAAAGATTAGGAGCTAGATTTTTAAGATCTGCCATACCATATTCTGGTATGAGTCGTGCTCTTGCAGATGCTATACAGGCAAACCAAGTAGAAGCTAATAATATCGGTCAAATGATAATACAAAGAGATCTTGGTTTTAAGGCAATTAATCCTCCTAAGTATGACATTTTAGCAAAAGATCGTTCTGGTAAACCATTTATACCTTCTCCTACAAATCCATTATTACGTGTCTTAAACTTTGTAAGTCCTGTAGCTTTTAGTTATGCAGAAGGTGATGTAGTAAAAGAGGCTTTGTATGATATTGGTTACAATATACCACAAGAACTAAGTTACTATGAAGGTGAACCTTTAACATCTAAAGAAAAGTCTGATTTACAAAAGTATATGGCTACAGATGTTAGCTTTAGAGCAAACTTAGAGGCGATAGTGACAAACCCAGAGTGGAAACAAGCAGTCAAAAACTATAAAGAAGCTGGTATTTTAAACAGAGACAACTATCTCGTAAATTCTACACCATTTTACCAACAAATAAGAGAAGAGTTTATAGCTGTAAAAGAAAGAGCTATGACTCAAATATTAGCTGAAAACGCACAACTTGCTGACAGAGTAAATCTTAGAAGAGCAAGGGGAGCACAAACAGGAGCAGGTATATATAGAAAATTAGATGATTTAAAAAAACACGGAATTTAACATTGATTATCAATGGCAGTTACAACTAAAAAAACTTTCCCCGTCACGACTGGTTTGTCTACAACAATATTTAGTCCTGTCGAGATACAATTGAATAACCCAGATGATCTAGATGTTTATGTTAAACTAGCGGGTGGTACTAGAGTGTTACAGTTACGCCAGTCTACTGGTAGTACTGCAACAGCTAGTCACCCACAAGTAAATAATACAGATGGATTATACTTCCCTGCAGTTGCTGTAGGTACAACTTTATACAACTATACGCTTTCCGCTGATAACAATACAATTACCTTTAACTCTGGTTTACCTATTGCAACAACAGTTTCTATTGAACGTAGAACAAGAGACACATCTGGTTCATACACTGCGTTTGCTAATGGTAGTACAATTAGAGCTACTGATTTAAATAATTCTGCACAAGAGTCTAACTTTACAGCTCAAGATGGTAGAAACAAAGCATTTGATTTAGAGGGTAAACTTTTTGATGGCCCTGCAGATACAAGTATAAAAACTAAATTAGCTGGTATA
>PBPT01000078.1 GCA_002724735.1 Fidelibacterota bacterium
AGCTTTTCGTTAAGCGGTACACCGGATGGATCAGAGGTAATCAGCGTTGCGCCTCTTGCAAACAGCATCTATGATGGGTCAGGAAACCTTGCCTCAACTACCCAATCAAATGGATCGGGAACGTTGTTTGATCAAACCAAACCTGTTATTAGTGCAATAAATTTTTCTGATGACAACTCTTACGTAGATGTTGAATTCAGCGTAGAAGTATTTTCAAACTCAAATGGCTCCGGTGCCCTTGAATTGACTGACTTTCAATTAAGTTTTAATCAAAACAACGGAACAGCAACGTCAGCTACGTTGATGTCCATTCGAAAAACAGATAGCAAAAACTTGTCTACGGCCTCAGCGCTAGTTGGAGGGGAGTCTCAGGTAAGAATTTTTATCAGTATAAACGGAACTCCAAACGGTCTTGAAAGTATTTCAATATCTCCAACGAATGGAAGTTCAATATTCGATTCGGCAGGAAATGGGGCTGAGGCTACCCAAGCCGTAAGTAGCGCAACCATCAAAGACAAAACGCTTCCTACGCTTAGTTTTAATCCTCAAAACGAATCGAAGAACGTTGCTCGTAGTAGCAATATGGTCATTACGGCTTCAGAAAGCATACGTAAGGTTGTCCCATCGCATTTTGGTAGCTATGAAATCAACGATCAAAACATTGATACCTTAATTACCTTAAGTTATGACAACCCCAATGGAGCTCCGATTGCATTTGATGCAAAAATAAGTGCGGACAAAAAAATAATTACTGTTGACCCTGTTTTGAATTTCAAGTTTGGTTCAACGATTTTCATATCACTAACAGGGTTTGAGGATTTTGGCGGAAATCTACCCTCGCAATCAACGTCTGCCTCTTTTGATGTGATTGAGAATGTAAAACCTGTTGCCATAGCGCAGAATGTTGAATTAAATGAAGACGATAGTCTTTCTATTGTGCTATCAGGAAGCGATAGTGAAAATTTTTCATTATCTTTTTCTTATTCTCTACCAAAGCATGGTGTTTTTTATGGAAATGTGCCCAATCTAACTTATAAGCCTATCAAGAATTATTTTGGTAACGATTCATTGCGTTTTGTTGTCAGCGATGGTTTTGATAACAGCGATTCTGCCACAGTGCAAATTAAAATCCTTCCAGTAAACGATCGGCCTCAATTATCAATACCATCATATGATACGTTGAAAATTAGCCAGGAACATAATGAAGGGTACGTTTTCCCTCAGATTCTTAGTTCAAACAATTCTATCCTAAAGCCAATAGTAAATGATGTTGATGACAATTTTATCGTAAAAACTATAGTAACCGTTGATCCGTATTTCATTGGGGAGGATACGTTATTTATTGAGAGCACTGACGTGCAACCGAACATTACTATTGACAACGGCATAGCTGTTTACACTTTCGATACTATGGATTCAATTGGTGATAATTCGCCGTATGCAATTTCAAAGATAAAATATGAAAACCTAAAAGGAAAAGAGCTAACCAAAGGGGTTCGAAACATAACCATTCAGATTAGCGATGGAAAAATGCTTAGTAATGAAGAAACGCGCTTCGTTGATGTGAACATAATAAATTCTCCACCAAAAGCTTTAAGCGAGAATGTTTCAACCAATGAAGATACCGCATTATCATTTACCCTGAAAGCAACTGACAGTGATTTTGACTCTCTGACCTACACAATTATTTCTGGACCATACGGTGGTAAGATTTACGGAACACTACCTAACATTACGTATATACCCAAAGATAACTTTCATGGGGCAGACAGCCTCAAATTCAAGGTGTATGATGGAATTCAAATGAGCAAAAATGCTGTAATAAATATTGACGTTAAATCCGTCAACGATCCACCTTCTCATCTTGCTCCAACTCTACCAGATGACAAAGCTGAAATTGTTGTAACGATAAACAATATTGATAACACGAACCTTAATTTTTCGTGGCTCAAATCGGTAGATCTTGATGGAGACAAATTATCGTATCTTTTTAGCGCTTGGTATGAAATCATTGGTGAGAGTGGAAATTTAAAGGTGATAAACATAGACACTTCACTTTCCAGTACAAATTTTTCCATTACCTATATGGATTTGATTAATGCTTTGAATGATTACAAAAGCCCTAGGGGAAATCTAATTTGGACAGTTAATGTTACTGATGACGTAGATACAACA
The DNA here is from genome assembly GCA_002724735.1 of Fidelibacterota bacterium. Lineage (GTDB taxonomy): Bacteria > Fidelibacterota > Marinisomatia > Marinisomatales > TCS55 > TMED108. Next base: position 2,176 of record PBPT01000078.1, read on the forward strand.
TTTTCGAACATTCGGTATTCCGTCTTGATAGAGGGAAAATATGTCGCATTATCAATTGAAGATGGTCTCGTCCCTGAAGAATTCAAATTAGGTCAAAATTACCCTAATCCGTTCAATCCCACAACTCGCATCCAATTTGACATTCCAAGAATATCACATACAACAGTAGTTGTTTACGATCTTTTAGGAAACCAAGTTGCCACTTTAATTAACAAAAAGGTTGCGCCAGGTAGACATGTTTTGACATGGAACGCAGTAGACGACTTTAATAGAAAATTGCCTTCAGGCATATACTTTTATCAAATTCAAGCCGATCGGTTTGTAGACACTAAAAAAATGCTGCTTTTGAAATAGCAAAAAAGTTAAAAACCTTTTATGCAATGTCTGTATCATTGTATAATTTAAAATGATGGATTCGATACAGCGAAAAGATTTAACGACAGAAAGTCAAAATAAAAAATCCTTAGAGATCGACCTACTCTCCGTTTCTGAGATTTTACAACTAATAAATAAAGAAGATGAATCTGTCGCCTCAAGAGTTTATGATGAAATAACGTCCATAGAGCAAGCTGTGGATGTATGTATTGAAGCGTTAAAAAAAAATTGCAAGGTTTATTATGTAGGAGCTGGAACCTCAGGTCGATTGGGAGTTTTGGACGCTTCAGAGATACCTCCTACATTTTCAGCACCATCAAATTTATTCACAGGTATTATTGCAGGTGGAGATACAGCGCTAAGGAAATCTATTGAGGGAGCTGAGGATGATTCAAGAAAATCAATTATAGATTTAAAATCCTCCAATATTAATGAAGGTGATGTGTTGATAGGTATTAGCACAAGCGGTGCAGCTCAATACGTTCATAGTGCATTAGAGTATGCACGTAGCATTGGATGTAAAACTATTTATTTAATATGTAATAAGACTCCATTTCTAAGATTTGATGCCGATGTTTTAATAAATATTGATACTGGCCCAGAAGTGATCACGGGCTCTACGCGAATGAAAGCGGGTACTGCCACAAAGATGGCTTTGAACATGATTTCAACCACCTGCATGATAAAACTTGGAAAAGTTTACGGAAACCTAATGGTGGATTTAATGGCGGTAAATGATAAGCTTGTGGACCGTGGAACACGAATCATCATGCAACTTACCTCTCTAAGCTACGACGATTCGTTACAGGCGTTGAAGAACGCTCAAATGTCGGTCAAAACCGCTTTAGTAATGATTATAGATCGTTGTGATTTAAATCAAGCTCGTGAGCGCTTAAAGCAGGAAAATGGAAATTTAAGAAATATCATCCAATGACAGACAAAAAGGAAGATTTAATTAAAGAATGCAGAGTTGATACGTTTAGATCTAGTGGCAAAGGCGGCCAACATGCAAATAAAACGGATAGCGCCATACGCTTAACCCATCGGCCTACTGGGATTGTGGTCATTTGCCAAGATGAACGAAGTCAGCATAGAAACAAAGAGATCGCATTAAAAAGACTAAAAAAAAAATTAGATAAAGCCAAAAGTAAGAAAAAATTGAGACTTCCAACAAAGCCATCAGCGTCTGCTTTGAAAAAAAGAATGCAATCTAAAAAATTACGATCGATTAAGAAAGAATTCAGGAAAAAACCAGACTTAGATTCCTAGTTTTTGAAGTAATTTTATTTCCTAATTTTAAGAAAAACAATATGAAGATAAATAAGTATATATTTCGTGAGTACGATATTAGAGGAAAAGTTTCAGATGATTTTCCTCCTGATATTGTTGAAAATTTAGGAAAAGCGTTTGGTACATTTGTCAAGCGATCAGGAGGGCAAGAAATAGCATTGAGCGGTGATGTTCGATTAACCACCCCATCGTTAATCGAATCATTTAAAATAGGAGTTTTATCTACTGGAACCGACGTTATAAACATTGGAATCCTTCCAACTCCAGTCAACTATTATTCAATGTTTAAACTCGAGGTTGCTGGTGCTGTTCAAATTACAGGAAGCCACAATCCACCCGAATTTAATGGTTTTAAAATGTCTCGAAACAAAAAATCCGTATTTGGTGATTCCATCCAGGATTTAAGGTCAATAATTGAGAATGAGGATTATGAGATTGGTGAAGGGGACGAAGCATCGTATAATATTTTAAGAGATTATAAAAAGATGATCCTTAAAAAAATTGAAATTGAAAATCCTTTGCGTGTCGTAATGGATTGTGGAAATGCTGCAGCAGCAATATGTGCACCGGAAATATTTAAAAACTTCAATGTTGACCTCACAGAGTTGTATTGTGATGTTGATGGTACTTTTCCTAACCATCACCCTGACCCAACTGTTGAAAGCAATTTGACTGATCTTATCAAAGCAATGAAAACAGGCAATTATGATGTCGGTATTGCTTTCGATGGTGACGCAGACAGGGTGGGGGTTGTAGATGAAACCGGCGCGGTTGTTTGGGCAGATCAGTTGATGGCGCTTTTTCTGCCTGAACTCGTATCACCAGGAGATGAAATATTATTTGATGTCAAGTGCTCAAAGGCTCTTGAAGAGATGATCATCAGATATCAAGGAAAGCCTGTTATGTGGAAAACGGGCCATTCCCTTATCAAGCAAAAGATGTTTGAACATAATTGCAAATTTGGCGGCGAAATGAGTGGTCACATCTTTTTTGCTGATGATTATTATGGGTATGATGATGCTATTTATGTTGCAGCACGACTCATAAAGACACTTTCTAGCTCCAAAAAAACATTGTCTCAGCTTACAGCAGAGCTACCAAAATACTTCTCAACTCCTGAAATACGGTTGGAGGCAAACTCTGATGAAGAAAAGTTTAAAATTTCAAAAAAAGCAGTTGAATACTTTTCTTCAAACTTTGATTGTATTACCATAGATGGTGTAAGAATAAATTTTGATGATGGTTGGGGTCTTGTTCGTGCTTCCAACACACAACCAGTAATTGTTTGCAGATTTGAAGCCAAAACACAAGAAAGAATGGAAGAAATCAAAGATATGGTCACTACTAAGTTGAACGAAATGGGGGAATTAAAATCTGATGTCGGACACTAGCGAATTCAACGAACACATATCATTTATTCAATCTCAAACAAATAAAGGACTTTCAAAAATTCCCCTCAACCCTAATCTGACTCAGTATTTTTATGATCCAATTGCTTATGTCTTAAAAGGAAAAGGAAAGCGACTTAGGCCCGTACTTGTTCATTTGTCTGGGCAGGCTTTTAAAGCACATCCCGATGAGCTAATGAAGGCAGGAATAGCTGTAGAGCTGCTGCATAATTTTTCACTAGTGCATGACGATATTATGGACAACGATTCAAAGCGTCACGGTCTACCCTCAGTACATAGCAAATGGGACACATCAACAGCAATTTTAGCCGGTGATGGACTATTCATTATTTCCCAATTATCACTTATCGGGCTGAAGCCCATTGTTAGCCAAAGGTTTAATGAGATTGCTTTAGAGGTTTGTGAAGGGCAGGGCATTGATAAGCAATTTGAAAATGATAATAGCATTACGATGGAACAATACATTGTTATGATTGGAAAAAAGACTGCTTCTTTTTTAGGGGTATGTGCTGAAATAGGATCACTTCTTGGCATCGCTACCGAAGATGAATCAGCTAAAATGTTTCAATTTGGTTTCAATCTTGGACTAGCCTTTCAAATTAAGGATGATTTGCTAGAGATTTATGGTGATGAAAAAAAGATGGGCAAAAGCCTAGGAAGCGATGTTGATGAAAATAAACAAACCGTTTTGACAATTCTTGCAAGAGAACAGGATTCAAAAAAATGGTCACAATTTATCCAAGATGATAAATCTTTACAGGATTATAAAAATTATTTTTCTACAAACAAAATACAGTCAAAGGCTGAAAAGTTAGTAGAAAACTATGTTAATAAAGCAAGAAAAAGCTTGGATTCTTTATCTCAAGAAAAAAGCAAATTTCTATATCAATATTCGAATTTAATTATGAAAAGGAATTTTTGATGAAATCACAAAAGTATATAGATAAAAATGATATGTATAAATCAATTTACGACTTTTCATTGCATATCGATGAAGCCATAGGTATTGGAAAAAAAATTAATTTTAAAAAAAATTACAATAAAATCTCGAATATAGTTTTATGTGGAATGGGTGGTTCAGCTATTGGCGGAGATTTATCATCATCTTTAGCAAGACATTCACTTTCAGTTCCTGTGCTGGTGAATCGAAATTATACGCTTCCAAATTGGGTAAATAATGAAACTCTTGTGATTTGTTCATCCTATTCTGGAAATACTGAGGAGTCGTTATCAGCATATCATGAAGCATTGAGCAAAGGTTCTAAAATAGTTGGCATATCAACGGGTGGAGAGCTAACCTCTTGTTTAAAAAAGAATGATTTTGATTTTGTTATTGTTCCCTCAGGTTTGCAGCCCCGCGCTGCAGTTTCATTCTCTTTCATACCATTGCTTTATATTTTGAATGAAATCAATGTTATTAATCCCAGCTTAATAAGAAAAATTGAAAGCGCTTCTAAAAAAATTAAAAACTACACACAAAAATATTGTACGACTGAAGACACTAATCCAACATATGCATTAGCAAAAAAGATACACAACACACTTCCAATTATTTATGGAGAGAGCGATTTAACTTCTGCTATTGCGTTGAGATGGAAAGGGCAGTTATGCGAAAATTCAAAGATGCTTGCCTTTCATAATGACATACCTGAGATGAATCATAATGAAATTGTTGGTTGGCAAGAAAATACAGATATTATGAAACGTCTGTCTGTGCTGTGGATTTTAGATAAATCAACGCATCCAAGAAACAAACTACGATTTGATTCTAGTAAAGAGATTTTAAATACCTTACCGTTCCTTCAAGAAGAAATTAGTTTAAAAGGAGAGACTTTTGTCGAGAGATTTATTCATTTGATACATTTTGGAGATTGGCTTAGTTATTGGTGCGCTATTTTGCATCAAACAGATCCAACACCAGTCGAAAAAATTGATACGCTTAAGATGATTTTATCTAAAAAAAGTTGAATAGTATTTGTTCATGCTATAATTTCAACAAGGCCCATGCAAATGATTCCAGTCAAAATAAAAAAAATCTCTTATTATCACCCTAGCAGAAGTTACGCGGTAATTTTAGAAGAAATAAATGGCAATAGAAGTCTTCCGGTTTTAGTAGGCGCCTATGAAGCTCAATCCATTGCAATGGCAATGGAATTTGTTGAAACCCCTAGACCGCTTACTCATGATCTAATTGTCAATATCGTAGGCCAAACAAAAGGGAAGATTTGTTCAGTCAAGATCACTCGAATCGAAGACGGAGTGTTTTATGCTATCATAGATATTCAAAATGATAAGTTAGGTCATATACATATTGACTCAAGACCAAGTGATGCGCTTTCAATAGCTTTGCGGACCCATACCCCAATTCTAGCTGCAGAAAAGGTTATGGATCAATCAATCGTTTGGCAAAATGACTCTTCGATCCTTGAAGATGAAATAAAAAACTCTCCTGAAATTGAAATTTTAGAAGAGCAACTTCAAAAAGCCATTGATAAAGAGGAGTACGAAATTGCAGCAAGAATCAGAGATAAAATAAAAGACTTCGATGGTTAACTATTAATTGAATCAATAGCTAATTGAGCGGCTTGTTGCTCAGCGGTTTTTTTACTTGACCCAATTCCGCTTGGATAAAGATCATTTCCAATTTTTACCTTTACTTCAAATAGTTTTTTATGTTCGGGTCCTGATACATTTGAAACAAGAAATTTGGGATTATCCATCTGTTTGGTATGGCAAAGTTCAATGAGCTTTCCTTTAAAATTCACTGATTCCCAGGCATGTTCCTTGTGAGCCCAAATTGTGTTTAATATAACTTTTTTTGCGGACTTTAATCCTCCATCTAAGTATATAGCACCTATCAATGCTTCGTAAAGATTTGCAGCTTGTTTTAGAGCAATTTTATCCTGGGCTAAATCGACATTTGGTTCAATCTTGATGTGGTCTATCAAATTAAGTAGTTTTCCCATAGATGATAGAAATGACTTTTGTACAAGAGCAGACCGTTTTTGAGTCAATATACCTTCATCGCCTTCTGGAAATTCGCGCATTAATTCTCTGCTTACAACAATATCAATTACGGCATCTCCTAAAAATTCTAAGCGCTCGTAGTTTTCACGTGGTTTTGTAGAAATTGATCTGTGTGAAAACGCTTGGTCTAAATAAGTCTTATCTTTGAAACAATAGCCACATTCTTTTTCAATTTCTGTTGAAGCTTTTGAATTAAAAAAAGAACCAAAAAAAGACACGTTGCTACTTAATCTTCATCCCATTGTTTAAAGACAATTACAGCATTATGCCCACCAAAACCAAATGAGTTTGACATTGCGGCATTGATTTGAAATTCTTCAGCTTTGTTTGGTATGTAGTTTAAGTTACACTCTGGATCCGGACTTTCATAATTAATTGTTGGAGGAGCGATATTTTCAACAATGGATTTGACGCATGCCACTGCTTCTAATGCACCGCTTGCACCAAGGGCGTGTCCTACCATTGATTTTGTAGAGCTGATTCTAAGCTTAGTGTTGTTCTCACCAAACAGTGACGCAATTGCTGCAGATTCGGTTTTATCGTTAAAGGGTGTGGATGTACCATGAGCATTTATATATGAAATCTCATTCGTTGATAATTGCGCATCTTTTAGTGCGGCATCCATGGCTTTGATTGCACCCATTCCACCCTCTGAGGGTTGAGTAATGTGAAATGCATCGTCAGTTGCGCCATAGCCAGAAAGTTCAGCCAGTATATTTGCGTTTCGCTTTAGAGCATGCTCTTCTTCTTCAAGAACCAGTGCCGCAGCACCTTCACCTAGTACAAATCCGTCTCTTTCTAAATCGAATGGACGACAAGCAGTCTCAGGTTTGTCGTTTTGAGTTGAAAGAGCTTTAATATTTGCAAAACCAGAAATAGTTAATCCTGTAACACTGGCTTCCGAGCCACCTGTAATCATTACATCTGCATCACCATATTGTATAGTCCTCATGGCACATCCAATGGCATCCGTCCCAGAAGCACAAGCAGAAATAACAGTATGATTTGGACCTTTTAAACCAAATTTTATTGCAAGATTTCCTGAAGCGATGTTTGGAATGAATCGTGGTACGAAGAACGGTGAAACCCTTCTTTGTCCGCGATTTACGTAAACACCATGTTCGTTCTCTAAAGTTTGAATTCCTCCAATTCCTGTCCCAATAATGACTCCAATGCGATCTCTATTCTCATTATCAAGATTAATACCTGAATTAAGTATTGCCTCTTCGGAGCTGACAAGATGATAAATCGTAAATGGATCAAGCTTGCGAATTTCTTTTCGGTCAAAGAATGACTGGGGATCAAAATCTTTTAACTCCCCAGCTATTCTAACGCTTAAATTAGTTGCATCGAAACTCTTAATAGAACCAATGCCACTTTTTCCCGCAATGAGAGATTCCCAATAATTAGATGTTGTGTTTCCATTAGGAGCAAGTGCGCCTAACCCTGTTACAACAACTTTACGCTTTTGTGACATTAATTACTTATTTGAGTCTAAATAGTCAATTGCAGCTTGGACTGTTGTGATCTTTTCAGCATCGTCATCAGGAATTTCAATACCAAACTCTTCTTCAAGTTGCATAATTAATTCAACCGTATCAAGAGAGTCAGCACCTAAGTCATCAACAAAAGAGGCATTAGCGCTTATTTTTTCTTCTTCAACGCCTAACTTATCTATGATTATGTCTTTTACTTTATCAAATGTAGACATTTATTTTCTCCTTTAATTAAAATGTTGTCATTCCTCCATCAATAGCAATCGTTTGGCCTGTGATGTATCCTGCTTTATCTGAGGCAAGATATAAAACCATCGTCGCTATATCTTCTGGTGATCCAATTCTACCCATTGGAATTTGATTGAATAAATTTTCTTTAGTTTTTTCTTCTATCGCATCAGACATCTCTGTGTTTATATAGCCTGGAGCGATGGTATTAACTGTTATGTTCCTTGAGGCTAGCTCTTTAGCAGAAGCCTTACCAAGCCCAATTATTCCCGCTTTTGAGGCTGCATAATTAGCCTGACCTGGGTTTCCTATCAAGCCAACTATTGAGGAAATATTTATTATTCTACCATATTTTTGCCTAATCATTGGTCTTGTAACGCTTTTGATGCCGTTAAAAACACCTTTCAAATTTACATCAATAACCCTATCCCAATCATCTTCACTCATACGCATTATTAAATTATCTTTGGTTATACCAGCATTGTTGACCAAGATATCAATAGACTCTTGGCTATTTACAGTTTCATCAATTAAATTTTTAAAACTTTCTAAATCAGAAACATCGCATGGAAAAACAGTTGTGGAAAGGCCTTTATCGTTTAATGAGGTAGATAGGGATTCTAAATCTACTTTTGATCTACTTGCGCAAACAACATGAGCTCCAGCTTCGGCTAAAGTTTTTACGATAGATTTTCCAATACCCCGCGAAGCCCCTGTAACAACTGCCACTTTATTTTTAAGATTAAACATTGGTCAAATTTAATATATCTTCATATGATTCTGCACCATACATAATTAATGAACGATCGATTCTTTTTGCAAGACCTTGAAGCACTTTTGAAGGTCCAATTTCAACGCCTTTATTTATGCCATCTGAAATCATTTTGGATACAGACTTACTCCAAAGCACAGGATTATCTATTTGGTTAAGCAATGCTTCGTATATATCTGATATTAGATAAGCAGGCTTTGATGTCAGATTTGTGTAAACAGGAAAAGATGTATTTTTAATATTCATACTTGAAAGATGCTCTTTGAGTGCATCTTTCGCCTCACGCATTAATGGAGAATGAAAAGCTCCACTAACATTTAGCTTTACAACTTTTATTGCTCCTTTTTCAATAAGTATAGGTGAAATATCAGATATAGCGCTTATTTCGCCAGAAATTACAACTTGAGATGGCGAATTGTAATTTGCAACGCAAACTATGCCATCAGTATAATTTGAGCAAATATTTTGAATTTGTTCATCACTTAAGCCGATAACTGCAGCCATAGTTCCTGGATTTTTTTTGCCAACTTCGTACATTGCTTCGGACCTTGTTTTTACTAGCTTTAATCCATCCTCAAAATTAAATGCACCCGCGAGAGCAAAAGCTGAAAATTCACCTAAGCTGTGACCCGCAGCACAGGCTGGCTTTAACCCTCTTGAAAGCAAAATTGAACCTATTACAAAGCTTGAAATAAACATTGCAGGCTGAGTATGTACAGTCTTTTTTAACACATCCTCAGGACCTGAAAACATTATTTTTTTAATGTCATATGACAGAATATCATTGGCCTTATCGATGTGAACCCTGGCAAACTCGTCATTCTGATAAATATCTTTACACATCCCAATTTTTTGAGACGCTTGACCTGGGCAAAGAAGTGCAAAATTTTGGGAGACTAATCCCATTTTATCAACATGCTACCCCATGTGAAACCGCCACCAAATGCGGCAAAAAGAAGAATATCTCCTTTTTCAAGCATTTTCTCTTCTACTGCATCATCAAGAGCGATTGGTATAGTACCAGCAGTTGTATTTCCATATTTATTGATATTAACTAAAACCTGATCATCACGAAGACCGCATCGTTCAGCAGCAGCATCAATTATTCTTTTGTTTGCTTGATGAGGAATGAATAGTTTTATATCCTCACCTGTAAGATTGTTATTATCGAGAATTTGCTTGCTTACATCAGCCATATTCTTCACAGCAAACTTAAAAACAGTTTTTCCATCCTGATAAACATAATGCATGCGCTTATTAACCGTATCTTTTGATGCTGGATTGAGACTTCCACCTGCAGGAACGGTTAAGTATTTTTCTCCACTTCCATCCGCACAAAGTATAGAATCTAAAACTCCATTGTCATTTTCAGAAGGCTCCAAGAGAACACCGCCAGCTCCATCTCCAAATATTATACAAGTATTTCTATCTGTATAATCAATAATAGAGCTCATAGTATCTGCCCCGATGACAATGACATTTTGATATTTTCCAGATTCAACAAGCTTAGCTCCCGTTTCCATCGCATAGACAAAGCCTGTGCAAGCCGCGACAATATCATATCCCCAGGCATTGGTTGCGCCAATTTTGTCTTGAACAAGAGCTGCCGTAGAAACTACTGGAAAGTCTGGTGTGCTGGTTGCAATTAGTATTAAATCAATTTCTTCAGGTCGCTTGTTTGCTTTTCTAAGAAGCTCGTTAGCAACATGTTTGCACATATCAGAGGTAGCCTCTCCTTCTTCTACCAAATGTCTTTTTTCAATTCCAGTACGAGATAAAATCCACTCATCAGAAGTTTCAACCATTTTCTCTAAATCTTTATTAGTAAGAGTTTTTTTTGGAAGATATTTTGCTGTAGCTGATATTTTAGCTTTCATTCAAGGGCTCCAAGTGTTTATCAATATCTCTGGATATATCTTCAATTATTTTTTCTTTGATTGATTTTTGAGCTAATATGATGGAGTTCATGATAGCTTTTGATGTTGAGGATCCGTGACAAACAATCGAGATTCCATTCACGCCTAAAAGGGGAGTGCCACCATGTTCTTCGTAGTCAAATTGATTCCGAATTTCCTGAAGGGCTGGTTGAATCATTTGAGCTCCGATTTTATAGCGAGCTCTGCTCATAATTTTTATTTTGATCATATCAGCAAAAGACAATATCCAACCTTCGGCAAATTTAATAATTGTATTACCAACAAAACCATCACAAACCAAGACATCTGCATCTGTAGTCATTATATTTCTACTTTCAACGTTGCCAATAAAATTAGGCATTTCCTCCTTTAGCAACGTATGTGATTTTTGATAAAGCTCAGATCCTTTCGAAGGTTCTTCACCAATATTTATCAAACCAATCTTTGGATTTTTGACCCCCTCAACATGATCAAGATAAACAGAAGACATTATTGCAAATTGGAGTAAATGTGAAGCAGAAGCGTCAGGATTCGCTCCAACATCGCATAAAATTTTACCTCCTGTTAATGCGGGAAAAAACACACTCAGCGCAGGACGCTTAACATGAGGAATTCTACCTAAAATCAATGTGGAAGCTGCCATTTGGGCACCAGTATTGCCAGCACTGATAAAAGCATCAGCTTTTTTTTCTTTTAACATTTTAAGCCCTATGACTAATGATGAGTTTGGTTTTGATTTGACAACCGTAGAAGCTTTATCGGTTGCTTCTATACTTTGATCGGTATGTTTAATCGATAGGTTAGGAGATGTAAAACCATCAAGGCTTTTATCAATAACTTCTTGATTTCCGATTAATACAATTTGAGTCTCACTACGCGTCTTTTTAAGTGCTTGAATAGCTCCTAGAACGGGCGCACTTGGAGAAAGATCGCCCCCCATTACATCTAAAACTATTTTCATACTTAATGTATGACTATTCCGTTACGGATATAACCGGTCTCCCTTTATAGTAACCGCAATTTGGACATACTCTATGCGGCATTTTCGCCTGGCCACACTGGGGACACGTACTGGTACTAACAGTATTTGCTTTGTAATGAGTTCTTCGTTTTCGACCCCGCGCTTTAGATTGTCTTCTTTTTGGTAATGCCATGGTAACTCCAAAATTTATTTCATTAATTGTTTCAATTCACTCAATTGATTAATTGATTGAGATTTTTTACAACAACAACTATTGTTGTTTAAGTCAACTCCGCAACTAGCACAAAGGCCTTTGCATTCATCTTTGCATAACTTTTTAATCGGTAGTTCAATTATAATGCTTTCTATAAGTATGCTTGTTAGGTCAATAAAATCATCAGAATCTAAAAATCTTAAAACATCTGAACTAGACTCTTTTATAAGTTCATTATTATTAGATAAAATTACGTCAATTTTAACTTGAAATTCATTTTCAAAAATAACAAGACATCTATCGCACTTCAATGATGCTAAAGTATCAACAAATCCGTATATTTTATAACCGGATGATACCTTGTCGCTCGATAAAACACACCGAATTTCCTCTAAAAAATTCTTTAAATCTAAAGTATCTGATTCGACCAAAAATTCTTTATGTTTAAATCCAATCTCAAGTTCAGTTTTGTATAATTTCATTTTTTATCTACCCTACCATTACTGTTTTTTTCACGAACATTATCATTAGGTTTTAAGGTTTTATCCTCAGTATAAAATAAATCAACTCCAACACGTTTTTGAAAAACATTAAATATTAACACTTGTCCTACACTTAAAATGGATAATGAATACGATAGTGTAATCAAAACTGTACAAAGGGTAAAAACTGTAATCATGATAGTTGACAAAGCCTTTCCAGTTGAAAGAGTGAAAGTGTCAAAACTAATTAAAAAAGAATTGATAAATGAGGATATGTCTTCAGAATAAAACTTTGATAAAATATCAAATGGGATTGCTTTTGAATAAGCCATGCTTGTAATCTCTAAAAGTTCCTGACCCATCAATAACGAGTGACCAAACAAGATATTAACGGTTTTAAGTCCAGCTAAAATAACAATTGAAAAAAAAGACATACCAACAAATATAATGGGAATGAAAATTAAGTTATATAAAATTATTTGAAGAGGAAATCTCCATGCTATCATATAAGCATTAAAAACAGTTCCCATGGAGTCTTCATTAAGAGAGCTAACAATTATTGGGCTGTATACTAATGAGACCAGCAGAACAAATATTGTAAAGATAGCAAAAATCGCACCAGAAACATGTATTAAATACGTGAATGAAAAAAAAAGTCCTCCTAGATAAGGAATTTTGCTAATGAGCCCAAAAATAGAAGCCATTGCAATGTAGAATGCGAGGATGAGTAAAATGCTAATTGTGCCAAATAACATTGGAACCCAATTTTTTTTAACCTTTTCATGCGCCTCGTCTATAGATATGAAATAATTCTTTTTTAATTCACAAATTGTATGCTTTGCTGCAACTCCAATTGATCCATAAATCATTAATATCCAATTAATTACACTACCCCAAAAAAGCATCATTGAATACCAAGGAATATTGTAAGTATGTGCGCAAGGATATAGGCCCTCATTGGTCCATATTTCATTTAGAGTTAGACCCGCTAGAATTAATGAAAGATAATTTGCAAAAAGATACATTGAATAACCAACGAGATTAGCGCGAAAAAAAATTAGAATTTTCGTTAGGCTTAATGCGCGTCGAGGCGCACTAAAAACATCTGCTAATGTGTTGGTGAGATTCAAAATGATATAATAAGATTTACGATTTAATTTTCGTAACGAACATAATCCACCCAAGCCCGTTCTCTTCGTGTTTTCGAAAGAGATTCAGCCACGGCGGATGCTGTTTTGCGATTATCATAGCTACCAACACGTATTCGGTACCAAGTTTCACCATTTTCTTCAAAAAAGGCTTTTTGAATATAGGCGTCATAACCTGTTTCTATTAAAACAGCAGCAACTTTTTTTGCATCATCTAGTCGCTTTTTTGATGCTATTTGAATGGTAAATCTATTTGTGTCAAAGGGTATAGATTTACCCTTGATTCTTTTTTTTGTTACCTTTTTGACTGGCGCTGGGGTGTTATTAATTTTTTCTTTTGGAGTTTCTACTTCTGTGGTAGAGCTTAAAACGGTATCACTAGTTTCTCCAGATATATATTTTGACACCTCTTCAGAATTATACCAGCTGTCCTCTTCAATTTCATTGTAGAGTAATTCTGTAAGAGCAAGCGTATCATCTTCCACTGTGGTCTTCGAAGAAGTATTTTGTTCTAAAAATTCACTTTCGTCCAAAACTGTAAAGTCAAACGATTGAGTTTCGATCTCGTCATTGTATTGAAACACTGAAACTTCAATACTGTAATTACCAGGCTCATCTGGAATGAAAATGACAGAAAATAAATCATCCCCTGCGACGATATCAGTATTGCTCAAATAGCTATTTCCAGGGACATTAATCAATTCCCATATGAATTCTAAGTCTGTATCTTCATCTGGAGCGTCAACCGAAACAGTTATTGGTTGACCTACATACCCAACTGGATTTTCTTTAGCGCAACTTAAAAGTAGTCCAAAGAGCACAAAAAGATTGATTTTTTTATTCAATAAAGACATTATAACTTAGTCAGAATTTGGATGTTTGATTGGGACAAATGCAACTGTTAGTGGTTTGAAATTATTTGTGCTTCACTAAAGAAAAAACCAACCTCTCTGCGAGCATTTTCATCGCTATCAGCGCCATGCACAGCATTCTCACCTAAGGAGGAGGCAAAATCTTTTCGAATAGTACCCTCAGATGCTTCAGCTGGGTTTGTTGCACCAATTAAATTTCTCCATTCATTTACGGCATCAGGTTTATTTAAGGCAATTACAATACACCACCCAGAGGACATAAAGGAGGTTAATTCATCATAAAAAGGCTTATCCTTATGAATTTCATAAAATCCTTCTGCCTGCGCTTTGGTCATACGCATGAATTTCATGCCTAAAATTTTAAAATCGTTTTTTATGATGCGATCAATAATTAATCCAGAATATCCATTTTTTACCGCATCGGGTTTAATTATCGCAAAGGTCAAATTGTTCAACTTTTTCTCCAGTTTTTATTTGTTTAAAGCTTTTTTCATCTTTTTGCCAATATCTGCAACAGATTCACAGACGCTGATACCGCATTCTTCAAGTATTTGCATTTTCGCTTTAGCGGTATCGTCACCTCCAGATACAATTGCCCCAGCGTGCCCCATTCTTCTTCCCTCTGGAGCAGTCTGGCCAGCAATGAAACCAACAATAGGTTTGGACATGTTTTCTTTAGCCCATTTTGCAGCCTCGTTTTCCATTTGCCCGCCTATTTCTCCAATCATCACCACACCTTCAGTTTCGCCATCTTTTTCGAAAAGAGATAGAATTTCTGTCATGTTTGTTCCAATAATAGGATCACCGCCTATGCCGATTGCCGTTGTTTGACCAAGACCTACATTTACAAGTTGCCCTATAGCCTCATAAGTAAGGGTGCCCGATTTAGATACAACGCCAATATTACCCTTTTTGCATATGAATCCTGGCATTATTCCAAGCTTACATTCATCAACGGTAATTACCCCAGGGCAATTAGGACCAATTAATTTAGTTTCGTTTTGATCTATGACTCTTTTAACTAAAGCCATGTCTCTAACAGGTATCCCTTCTGAAATACATACTACAACCTCTATTCCAGCTTCAGATGCCTCAATAATTGCCTCAGCGGCAAAGGAGGGAGGTACAAATATTATAGAGACATCAGCCCCAGTCGCATACTTAGCATCTTCAACGCTATTGAAGACATTTATTTTATTATCAACCGCCAGAGTTCCACCTTTACCAGGAGTAACTCCACCAACGATTTGGGTTCCATATTCAAGCATTTGAGCAGAATGAAAACTTCCTTCAGAACCAGTTATGCCTTGAACTAAAACTTTTGAGTTTTTATTTACAATTATTGACATGTACCATCCTAAACTAATTTAGCTTCTTTAACAACTTTTTCAGCTGCATCTGCCATATCGTTGGCAGAAATAATTGATAATTTTGATTCGTTAAGAATTTTCTTAGCTATGTCAGAATTCGTCCCCTCAAGCCGCACAACTACCGGCACTTTAAGTCCAAGCTCTCTAACAGCTTCAACCACACCATTAGCAACTCTGTCGCAGCGGACTATACCTCCAAAAATATTTATCAGTATTGCATTAACATTGCTATCTGAGAGTATAATTTTAAAACCTTTTTTGACAGTTTCTGCAGATGCTGCTCCACCAACATCGAGGAAATTAGCCGGTTCCCCTCCAGCAAGCTTAATAATATCCATCGTTGCCATTGCAAGACCAGCCCCATTGACCATGCACCCAACATTTCCATCGAGTTTGATATAATTAAGATCAAACTTGTCAGCTTCAACTTCAGTCGGATCTTCTTCATCAAAATCTCTGTAGGCACTGATATTTTGTTGTCTATAAAGTGCATTTCCATCAAAATTTAGTTTTGCGTCAAGAGCAAATACCTTTTCGTCTGTTGTCAAAACGAGGGGGTTTATTTCAACTAAAGTTGCATCGGTTTTTTTATAGCAATCATAAAGCTTTTGAAAAAGACTAACAGCTTCTTTGAAAGCATCCCCTTTGAAATTCAAACCAAACGCTAGCTTACGAGCCTGAAAATTTTTCATTCCAAGAAGTGGATCTATCCATGTTTTTACAATCTTGTCAGGAGTTTCTTCAGCTACCTTTTCAATTTCCATTCCACCTTCTGTTGAGACCATAAATACATCTTTACCGAGATTTCTGTCCAAAGTTATGGCGCAATAGTATTCTTTTTGAATTGAGAATGCCTCTTCAAGGTATATCTTTCTAACTTTTTGTCCTTGATAACCAGTTTGATGAGTGACCAGTTGCATGCCCATAATTTTATTAATATTC
>PBPT01000079.1 GCA_002724735.1 Fidelibacterota bacterium
AAATGCTGTACAAACCGTAACTGGTGTAGTAGAAGCTGATGCATTTACTCCTTATGAAGTTAAAGCTGCATACTCTTCTTCAACACATGGTGGATCTGCATACTTTGATGGATCAGGGGACCGTTTAACTACTGCTTCTACAACTGATACAAACACCACTGCAGGACAAGCATGGACTGTTGAATGTTGGGCATATCCAACTAGTTTTAGTGGTGGAAAAGTCATATTTGATTTTAGAGCTAGCAGTGGTGGTGATGGAATAACTGCAGAATTTACTTCTTCTGGAAATATTTACATGTCTGCTGATGGCCACGACTATATAAGCGACGAGGATTTTGGTATCGACCTAAAACAGTGGTATCACATGGCGTTTGTACATACAGGATCTGTTTTTAAATTTTATTTAAATGGTAATGAAAGAAAGAGTACTACTCGATCAGCTGGTGCAAATGATAATGCTAGCGGTGCTTTTCGCATTGGAACTAGGTATAATGATACAAAAGATTTTGCAGGATATATATCTGATTTTAGATTCGTAGCTGGTACTGCAGTATATACTTCAGCTTTCACTCCTCCTACATCACCTCTCACTGAGATTACTAATACTAAATTGCTCTTAAATATGACTGATGCAAAGGTTATTGATGAAGGTGGAAGGCACAATATAATATTATATGCAGATACAAAAAGTCATAGTGGACAACCTAGAGTTTCAGGCCTATCAGGAATATTGTTTGACGGAACTGGTGACTATGCAAAATTACTCAGTAAGCTAAATTATATAATGAATAAAAATGAAGATTACACTATAGAATTCTACACTTACTATAATGCAACTCCTGCAAAAACTAATTCCATAAATCCTATTTTCTACAATGCATTTGATTACGGCGATTTAGAATACGATGAACTATATATTAAAACTGAACAAAGTAATAAATTAACTTATGCACACAGTGGTGGCACTATTGCTAATAATCCTAGTTCGGCAAGTGATACTTCTCTTGAAAATAGTCAGTCGATTTCAAATACAGGATCTTTTATACATGTTGCTGTCGTTAAGCGTGATGAAAGATTACAAACTTTCATTGATGGAAATCCAGGCACAGTCTTATCTGTTGCTCATACTGAACCATTTGGCGAGTTAGGTGATGATTTATTACTAGGTACTTTTAATACAGCAGCAGGATATATTAATTCATACATTTCTGAATTTAGGATTACAAGAGGACAGGGTCGCTATCCTTTCTTACCTAAGAAAGAAACATTAACTACTACAACATCATTTCAAGATGGAGTCACAACTACTGCTTCCAATGTTAAGATATTAGGAGTTCATACTTCAACTCTAACAACAAATAGTGGAAATAGTGGAACAGCTCTTACTGTTGATACTGGTGTTTCGGCAAGCACCTTTGGTCCTAGGGGAAGAATGGTAAGTGCTTATTTTAATGATTCAAGTAGTGCTATGATAATACACCAGGCTGCAGCAGGACTTGGTACAGGAGTATTTACTATCGAGCTTTGGATGTTTTCCGATTCTACCTTTAGCGGTAGCTATCAACCTTTGATAGGATTTGTTCCTGTTGCTGATAGAAATAATTCAAGTTCATATCGTTTGCTTTACTTTGTTACTGGCTCAGGTGCTGGAGGACCATCTATTAGTTGGTGGAATCAAGGTACTGATATGGCCAACACAGGAGCAAATACGATAGAACATCATAAGTGGTATCATATAGCTATGACACGAGAATCGGATAATAAGATTAGGATATACCTCAATGGTACATTTATGGTTGAATCATCAAGTACATACACAGAAGATTTTTCAAACTTTGATCGAGTATACTTAGGAAGGCATGCTGCTGAATACTATAAAGGATGGATGTCTAATGTTAGAATGACTAGTCAAGTTCTCTATACTAAGAACTTTACACCGCCAGCTACTGAGATAAAGGGATAAATATTATGAAGTACTCGGATATAAAAGAAAATATCGCGATAACTTCAAAGGTAGTAGGTTCGGTTCCGGTATTTGCTAAGAATAGTGACTTACCGGTAACTGGAAATGCAGATGGTCAGAGAGTTTTCGTAGATAGTGGTGACAGAGGTTTTATATGGATAGGAAACAACGAGAATGATACGGGCGGTTGGTATAAGATCGTGTTATCATCTTAAAGGAAAGTAAATGCCAGAAAGTCGAAATAGAGACCTAGCAACGAGCCTAGGTCAAGCGGTTAAAAATAATACGATTACCTCAACAGGTTCACTTGCCGTCGTAGGTCTTACTGCCTATGACTCTGCAGGATTACTTCCGAGCAGCTATGATTCGAATAATGCTGGGACACTGGGTTTCGCCGAAGATTCTGATAAGCTGTACATTCATACAGGTCAAGGCTGGTTTAATATCGCAGTAATCAACACGACTCCGATATTCACTGCGAGTCCAAGTGCAAGTTATTCTTTAGCAACTGATGCTACAGGATATAAGAACGGAACGGCGACTGTCATAACTCTTGCAGCTCGAGATTCCGAAGGTTTTCCTGTAACATTCTCTGCAACAGGTGACACGGCTTTTAATAATATAGCTCGTGTTGATAAGGATTCAGCTGCTGGATTTATATTTACAGTCGAGCCTAAGTCACAGGATTCAGTTGGAGAAGCTGCACCTGCAAATGGTACATTGACTTTCAGTGTTACTGACGGTATTAATACTGCTTCTGCCTCATCTACTTTTAGTTTACTATTTGACACGTCTGTAGCAAATTCTGAATCTACTATGTTCTTTGGAGCTGCTACAGGAAATAATTTAACGGATGATAACTTATCAGGCCTAGACACTTCAGATTCTCCTCATACTCTAACTGCACTTACAACCGGAAAACATACAAAATTGGTTTCTTTTAGTCCATTCGCTCCTTCAGGATATAGTTGCTTGTTAGGTTGTCAAGCAGATGGAGCCGTACCTACCACTCAATTTGTAAAAATAAGAAATGGCTCAAAGTTTGCTTGGGGTACACCTTCTGGTAATACGAATGATTTTACTATAGAAACATGGATATATCCTCTTGATGAACCTGGTCAAGGACACGGAAGATACATTCTTGATATGAGAGGAACTTCTACATCAAACACAGCTCTTAATATATGGTTTCAGCCTACAGGAATGCTATTTGTCCAAGGACATGGAGGTAATCTTGGAGGCAGTGACAAGTATGTTGAGTACAATGCATGGAATCACATAGCAGTAGTAAGACATGGAAATGATCTTAAACTCTACTTAAACGGAGTACAAAACGGTTCTACAGCTGATGTAACTAACGTCAATTTTAATTATTCGACTAGTAGCGGTAACACATCTGATATATACCTAGGTAGAATTACTCCTGCCAATACGAGCAATACACATCCAGGATCTGGTGGAGCTACTAACCAAGGTAGATTTACAGGTTTCTATAACGATTTTAGAATTGTAAGAGGTACAGCAGTTTATACATCTGAATTTACTCCTCCAACTACACCTTTAGAAAGTATCAGTGGTACTATCGTTCACTTATTTAAAAAGAATGTACCTTTTATATTTGGTATGGGTAATCATTCTGCTCATACGACTCACAGCTATGGAACTACTTACATGAGGAGCGGTGGAACTTGGCCTACTCACGATATATCTGCAGATAACAACCAACCAATTTTAGTTGGTCATACTCCTTATAAGTTTATAGAACAATGGAGTCCAAGTACACATGGAGGTAGTCTAGGAGAAAAAGCTCAGGTAGGTATAACCGGTCACTCTGATTTTCAGTTTGGAAGTAGCACAGCTTTCACCATAGAGTGTTGGGCTTGGATAAGAGCAAGTTATGGAAATTCTGAAGTTTCGTTGATTGATAATAGAACATCTAGTGGTACTGGATTCTATATTCGTTTTGGTGATAGTGCTGGTACTGCCAGTGCAGCGAAATTTTATGTATCTTACGGAACTACAAGTAGTCATACTACGCTTATAAGCGGTACTGCTGGATTATTTGGCGGTAGTGGTTATTCAGATCTGAGATACTGGACTCACGTTGCCTATACTTTTGATGGAACGAATCATAGATTCTTTATAAATGGAGAACTAATGGGAAGTTCCACTACTAGTGTGAATTATAATAGTAGTGGTCAGTTAAAAATCGGTTCTTCTAATCAAGGTGTAAACATAGGTCCTACGAGAATTGTTAAAGGTACATCAGCTTATAGTTCTACTTTCTTTCCTCCTACAGGAACATTTACTAAGTCAGGATCTACTTACTTCAGTCTTAAGGATCCTTTTAGTGGAAGTAGTGGAAGTACGCATGTAAATAATTCAATACCAGAGGCACATACAGTTTTATTATTAAACTGGGCTAATACACTTGGTATTCATGATAATCACGGTGCATGTCCATGGTTTGTATTAAGAGGACAGAGTTCCGGAACTGGATCCGATGATGCAGGAGGACCGACATCGAGTACGGGATCACAGAAATACTCTGTTCCGTCAATACTCTTTGATCGATCTGATGATGATAGGATAGATAGAGATAATAATCTGATGGCTAATGAAACTAAACGAATTGCTACCAGTGAGGCAACATGCTTCGAAGCGTGGGTGCAGTGGTCTGGGTCTGCAGCAACTAAATGGGGTCAGGATCCTACTATATTAGTGATTAATCAAACTAATACTTCAACACAGTATTCAAGTTCCAATGAGGCTGGTATCACTGCCAGAGTAAATAACAGTGGTAAACTTAGACTCTTTCTAGGTAGCGGTAGACTTGATGACAGCAGTAGTAATATTGTCATAGATCATCAAAGTGGAAATGTACTTGATGGAAACTGGCATCACATAGCTTTTGTTAGAAATAATGATTATGTTTACCTCTATGTTGACGGTGTACAGAATACAACTCCGGTAGCTACTAGCACTAAATTGTTTACTAGCTGGGGAGGAATTGCAGGTTCAAATTATCAACTGAATAATGGAAGTAACGGTACTCCTGGTACAGGTGGTGGCTTACCGACTTATCTCTATGCAGGTGGCTGGAATGGATATATGTCTCAAATAAGGCAATCGAAAGGAAATCATCGCTATCCATTTGAACCTAAGAGAGAAACACTGACGACATCAACATCATTTCAGAATGGAATTACTGTAACGGCTTCAAATACAACACTGTTATGTTGTCATCATGCAACTGCTACTACTGATGGATCAT
>PBPT01000080.1 GCA_002724735.1 Fidelibacterota bacterium
ATTTCTAAAAGACGATGCTTTTGTTAGAGGCATAAGGGGGCCAGTGGGGTCTGGCAAATCCGTGAGTTGTTGCATTGAAGTAATGCGCAGGGCTTGTCAACAAGAACCTGATAAAACAGGCGTAAGAAGATCGCGCTGGGGGATCATACGCAACACAAATCCACAGTTACGCACAACAACAATAAAAACATGGCTAGATTGGTACCCAGAAGATGTTTTTGGGATTTTTAAATGGTCTGTGCCGTATACACATTTAGTTAAGTTTGCCGATGTTGAAATAGAAGTTATTTTTTTAGCATTAGACCGCGACGAAGATGTTAGAAAACTGTTGTCTATTGAATTTACCGGGATATGGATAAATGAGGCGCGAGAAGTGCCTAAATCTATTATTGATGCCTGTACTATGCGTGTTGGCAGATTTCCAAGCAAAAAAGATGGTGGCCCCACTTGGTATGGCGTTGTTATGGATACTAACGCACCTGACGAAGACCATTGGTGGGCTATTATGTCAGGCGAAGTGCCATTGCCTGAGTATATAACAAGAGAAGAAGCTATGATGTTGGTCTGTCCTGATGATTGGACGTTTTATACGCAACCTAGCGCATTGAAAGAGATCAAAGCGCCTGATGGGGAAGTTCTTGACTATCAGCCAAATAACGACGCTGAAAATAAAGAAAACCTTGTCGATACTTATTACCCAAAACTAATAGCAGGGAAGACAAAATCATGGATAGACGTTTATGTAATGAACAGGATAGGCAACGTAGTAGAAGGCAAGCCTGTATATCCCAACTTTGCAGCCGAAATTCATTTAGCAAAAGAACCCATACCGACATCAGGCCAAGAACTCATTATTGGAATGGATTTCGGTTTGACTCCGGCGGCTGTATTTACCCAACGTCTTCCTACAGGCCGATGGTTGGTATTAGCAGAATTGGTAGCATCAAACATGGGTACAGAAAAATTTGCCCAAGAGGTAAAAAGCGTTATAGCGCGCAAATTCCCAGACCATTTCAATAACGCTATAATTTATGGCGATCCAAGCGGTGATTACCGTGCTCAAACAGATGAGCGAACACCGTTTTCGATTCTTAGAGCCGCAGGATTGAAAGCGTACCCTGCCCCTACTAATGATCCTAGTTTACGGATAGATAGTGTGGATGGGGTTTTGACTCGCGTTGTTCAAGGCAAAGCAGGATTTTTATTAGATCCTAGCTGTACTGTCTTGAAGCGCGGGTTTGAAGGAGGATATGCTTACAATAGAGTAAGAGCAACAGGAGCAACTGAAAGATTTCATGATGCTCCCGATAAAAACAAGTTTTCACACATACATGACGCTTTGCAATACGCTATTACTGGTGGTGGCGAAAGTCGCAAAATGATGGGCCAAAAACAAGGCAAAATAGCTAACGGTAAATCGTTTTATGATCCGTTTGACAGGCAAAAGCACGTTATGCAAAACAAGAAAAGAGCAAACGATAAATGGGAACAAATATTTCGACGTGGTACTTAGTATTTATAGCAAGACAAAAACAGTATTGGTGGGATTATATTTTTTGTCGAGGTAAATACAAACACGTATGCGCTTTAGGGTACGATGCGTCTGCTGATCAATGGTATTTATATGATTGGTCGTTTATTGGGGTGCATTTTTATAAATTTAGCGATGATCAATTAGACAATTTTATTATCCACGTTTTAAGGCGCGGTGGATCTATATTGCGCAAACCGCAAACAAAAGAACCTTATAAAAAACTATGTTTCCCGCTTGCGACTTGTGTAGCGGGTGCTAAACACTTAGTTAAGTTTAAATCATTAGCTTTTACTCCTACGCAATTGTTTTGTGCGTACACAAAAGCGGGTGCAAAGCGTTCTTTTGTAACTTCGGACACAAATTTATCAACAGATGAGGTAGCGTCATGGGATTGAAAATTACAATTACCCCCGGCAAAAAAAAGAAGCCAAAAACTAAATCTAAATCAAAAATGATGAAGAAGAAAAAATAATGGGCGCTATTGGTAAAATATTTAGCGGGCCTGAAGAAGATCCTCAACTGAAAGCTGATAGAGATGCGTCTCGACGGATGGCAGAAGAAGAAAAGCGTAGAGCCGAAGAAAAAGCGGCTAATCTACGTTCTGCACGTTTGAGTGGTAGAGTAGGTTTTTCTAGTTTGTTGGGGGCGGGATTAGGCGGTGAGTCTAAAAACAAAAAAAGTTTGTTGGGATAACATATGACCCCCAAAACACTGAAAGATAAGGCTGAACAAGCCTTTACTAAACGTGATAGATATAAACCCTTGTTTCAAGACGCATATGACTACACTATGCCAACGAGACAGGGGTTTGATCATAGCGATCAAATAGGTTTATCAAGAACAGATAGAATATTTGATGAAACGGCTGTAGTCGGTGTTACAGAATTTGCAGCCGAATTGCAAAGTTCATTGATACCACCGTTTGCTAGATGGGCAAATCTCGTAGCTGGCAGTGATATCGAAGACAAAGACGAAGCAGAAGAAATTAATGCTGAACTGCAAAGAATTACCGAAAAAGTATTTGATCACATAGCAAATTCTAATTTTGATCAAGAAGTAAATGAGGCGTTGCATGACCTTGCTGTGGGTACTGGTGTTCTTAACATTCTTCCGGGAGATGCTGTCGATCCTTTGAGATTCCAAGCAATACCCTTAACAGAAATTGCTATAGAAGATGGCCCTGACGGTTTAATAGATGATGTGCATTACAGAAAGTTTTGTCGCGTAGATCATATTCCTATTATGTTTCCTGACACACCGAAAGAGGTTTTGGAAACAATACAGCATCGTAATTCAAGCAACGATCAAATAGAAGTTATACAGTCAACAATGCGTGACAGATCAACCGCCAATGTTAGAAATTGGGATTATGTTGCGCATATACCTAGTATAGAAACGGAATTGGCGAGAGAGCGATACTCAGGTCGTGGTTCAAATCCGTGGGTGTTGTTCCGTTGGAGCAAAGCAGCAGGGGAAAGTTATGGTCGTGGCCCTGTTATTAATGCTTTGCCAGCAATAAGAACGTGTAATCTTGTAGTGCAGCTTATACTTGAAAATGCAGATATGGCTGTTACTGGAATGTGGCAAGCGGATGATGACGGGGTGATAAATCCAGACAGTATTAACTTAAGACCGGGAATCATCATTCCACGCGCCCCCGGATCACGAATAGATCCGTTACAGACCCCTGCACGATTTGATGTAGGACAACTTGTGTTAGACGATATGCGTCATAACATAAAAAAAGCATTATATAATCAACAACTAGGGAGGCCGCATGAAGCTACCCCAATGTCGGCTACTGAGGTCGCGGAGCGTATGGCTCAATTGGCTCAAGAAATTGGCCCGGCTTTTGGGCGATTAATGAAAGAATTAGTAGAGCCTGTTATTCAACGTGTTGTGTACATTATGAAGAAAAAAGGCCTCATTGAAATACCAACAATAAATGGCAAGGCAATAAAAATAGTATCACAATCGCCATTAGCAGCCGCGCAACGTATGCAAGACGTTACAAATATGGATCAGTTTATGCAACGCATGGTTGCTATTTTTGGCCCACAAATAACACAAGTATTAGTAGATCAAGATGAAACAGCAAGATGGTATGCAGAAAGACAACAAGTGCCATTTAAGTTGTTGCGTGATCCAGAACAACAAGCGTCATTATTGCAAAATACAATTGGTGATTTAGCGCCTGTATTAGATCAACAAAGGGGAGAGCCGCAATAGATGCACTCGAAAGCCACGATTGCGCATAACGCACATAAGTTTTTTACGAGTCGAGATGGTGAAATTGTTATTGATTATTTACGCAGTATCACTATGAATACGGTTTTACAACCACCGATAGATCCAAACGAAGCGGTATACATGGAAGGGAGAAGATCAGTATACGCAGACATAATGCAATTACTAGAAACAGCCGAAAGACTATTAGAAAAACAAGGAGCAGATAAGGATGGAAGAACAGTCACAAACCTCTGGAACAGAGCAAACAACCGAATCAACGGAAGCGGTAAGACCTGATAACATTCCCGAAAAGTTCTGGGATGCCAGTACAGGCTCAGTTGCCACAGACCAAATGGCTGAAGCATACACACAGTTGGAAAAAGCGTTTCATCAAAAAACCGAAACGTTACGTGAAGAAATTGCAAACGAAAGGCTGTCAGATAGACCTGAAAGTTTAGACAAATATACACTGCCAGAGATTGAAGGGTTAGGAAATGATGATTGGCAAGTAAATTTTTGGCGAGAGCAGGCATATGAATTAGGTTTAAATGACGAGCAGTTTGGCAAAGTTGTTAATGCGTTTGCCGAAAAAAGTATAGCTGCAATGCCAGATTTTGACGCAGAAAAAGCTAAACTAGGCGATGATGCAGACACAAGATTAGAAGCAATAACAGCATGGGCTGACACGTTAGATGATAACACGAAAAGCCGTATTTATGATATTGCTATAACAGCAGATGGTGTAAATGCCGTAGAAACACTTATGGCTCTTGCGCAAAAAAGTTCTAGCGTTGTTAGTGATCAGCAAACTGCAACGCCAGCAAAAACACAAGAAGAGTTGCAACAAATGATGAACGATGAACGATATTGGAATCCAGCAATGCGAGACCCACGCCTTGTTGCAGAAATTGAAAAGGGTTTTGCGAAACTTAACCAATGATGAAAGGTAAACACAATGCCAGCTCCGAGTAAAACAAAAGGTGGTCGGGTATCTCGTTATCCTAGTCCAACGTCAAGGATCAAAAAGCCAAAGAAAAAGCCAATGCGACCTATGCGATCAAAAAGGTACTAAAGTGCGTTGGGCTGAAATAGCGGTGTTGTTAATAGCAGTTATTATATTAGCTGTTTGGTACAACACTGCTAATGCCCAAAATAGTTATTTGCCGTGTTTACCGACAAACGAAGTAAAGAAACGGTTAGAAAAGTTAGGTGAAGAACGCATATGGCGCGGATTATCAGCAAGGGGCCACATAACAGAGATTTGGTTGAATAAAACATCTCTCAAATGGTCGGCAGTTGTGCATTTACCGTCAGGGCATAGTTGTTTACCAGATGGGGGCGATCATGGGGAAAATATTATTAAACCGGGGGCATAATGGAAGGATTAGACGCTCTTGACTTGCTGAATACTGCCATTGCCGCTTTCGCGATATTGGGTGGTATGGTTTATGCTATTATTAAAACAAAAGTTGATGTTGAACATTTAACTAAAAAGGTAGAAACATTATTTAATTTGTTTAACAACATGAGAGATAAGGATAAGTAACATGGCAAAACGTCCCGGTTTATATGCTAACATTCACGCTAAACGTCGTAGAATTAAGGCGGGAAGCGGAGAAAAAATGAGAAAACCCGGAACAAAAGGCGCCCCGACCAAAAAAGCATTTGTAAAATCGGCTAAAACAGCAAAAAAACCTAAAAAGAGGGCATAATGGCTAAAACTCCTGCATGGCAACGAAAGGAAGGAAAGAGCAAAAGTGGTGGTTTAAACGCGAAAGGTCGCGCAAGTTATAACAAACGAACAGGCGGTAAACTAAAAGCCCCTGTAACAAAAAAGCCGTCGGAACTCAAAAAAGGTGGCAAAGCGGCTAAAAGAAGAAAATCGTTTTGCGCTCGCATGAAAGGCATGAAACGTAAATTGACTAGCGCAAAAACTGCTAGAGATCCTAATAGCAGAATTAATAAATCACTTAGAAAGTGGAATTGTTAGCTTTTGTGCGTAACAATACATTCTTTGCTAAATTACTGGTAATTATCGGCCCATGCGGTTGTAACTCTGGCCCGTAAGGAACAACCAGATACAGTTACAGACGTTGGAACAACCGTTTAGTGTAATTTTAACTGCAAAGGAATTGTAAAATGGCAGCACCTACCATAGACAATACCTTTATCTCGCAGTTTGAGAGTGAAGTACACGTTGCTTTCCAGCGCATGGGTTCTAAACTCCGAAACACAGTACGCGAGAAGAAGGTATCTGCCCAAGACGATACTTTTCCAAAAATTGGTAAAGGCGTTGCAGGGCAAAAAGCTCGTCACGGTAAAGTGCCATTGATGAACCTTGATCACTCTAAAGTTAAGGTTTCAATGGATGACTACTACACTGGCGAACTAATTGATAAGCTGGATATGCTAAAGACCAACATCGACGAACGACAAGTTACTGTGCAAGCAATTGCAGGGGCATTAGGTCGTAAAGTTGACGAGGTTCTTACAACAACTATGGATAGTGCTACAACTGGCACATCAGAAAGCCCACAAGGGGCTGACAATGTTGTTGTTCATGGCAGCACTGGCTTAACAAAAGCTAAAATCCAAGGTGTTCATCAAAGATTCGGAGACAGAGATGTTCCCGATGATGGACAGCGATACTGGCCTGTTAGCCCTGCTGGTTGGGTCGATCTCATCGACATCCAAGAGTTTTCTGACGCTGATTACATCGGCCCAGATCAACTTCCTTGGCCTACTGGCATCACGGCAAAACGTTGGTTTGGTTTCTTGTGGTGGTCTTTCTCTGGTCTACCTATTTCTGGTAGCACAAGAAAAAGTTTCTGTTACCACAGAAGCGCAATTGGCCTTGGCATGAACGCTGAACCACAAATTACACCATCATATGAGAACGAATATGCGGCCTTCTTGTTCGTAGGTTCGTTAGCACTTGGTAGTGTTATTATCGACCAAGATGGACTTGAAGAAGTCCAGTACACAGAGTAAGGGGAGGTTATCATGGCTTTTACTTTTAATACACTTTCCCGAGTAGCCCAAGGTGCAGGATTTACGCAGTATATGTATGCAACTTCTGATGCAAAAAATACTGTTGATGCTGCTGGTTACTTTAATGGTGCAGCCGACTTTCTTAATGTCAATGACATTATATTAGTCAAAGCATCAGATGGTGTTGGTCAAGTCATTGTAAACGATGTAACCGCAGGTGCAGTAGACACCGGGGACGTTGACGCAATAACTGCAACTGACAGCAGATAGATCCCTTCGGGGTATAGGGGGAGGTGTTGGACTGATTTGGCTCTTTCTCAGTCTTGCCCTCCCTCAACTTTTAAGGAGTAGATAGTGAGCAAAACCAAAATTGATATTGTAAACTCGGCTTTGGTTCTAGTTGGCGATAATCCTATAACTTCTTTGGACGATCAAACTACACAAGCATTAGTAGCAAATACATTATTAGACGATATTGTAGAGGCAGAATTATTTGAAACGCGATGGAGGTTTGCGTTAAATACATCTGTATCTACTTTTGTGTCAAGCAAAACACACCCAACAGGATTAGGTGTTTTCCAAATACCATCAGGAACTATACGCATATGGAACGTGTTAGAACGTGGCAAGTCTGTTCTTGGTGAGTGGGAAATGGAAGGCGATAAACTGCTTATAGATGCAGATGCAAACTCTGATATAGCTATAGAACGAACTGTCGAACCACACGTTGCATATTGGCCTCCACATTTTCGTATGGCAATTATACACGCTCTTGCCGCAGTGTTTTGTATGGGTTTAACTGACAATGACGATAAATCAAAACTGCTATCAGCCGTAGGAGATACATACAGACGAAAAGCGAGAGCGCAAGATAGCGGTCAATCAACGCCAAGAGTAGTTAACACATCGCAAATGCTTGCATCACGTAGAGGCGTAAGGTCAGGTAATGAAGGTCTTATTTAATGGCGAGAGCAACAAGTACACTAAGCACATTTTCAAGTGGAGAACTTGATCCACGAATGAGAGGTCGTACAGACCTCAAACATTATTTGCAAGGTGCTTTGCGTATGCGTAATTTTCGTCAATTAGCGCAAGGCGGTGTGTCAACACGCCCCGGCACAGACATGATCGCAGAACTTGACGGTAAAGCGAGAATCATTCCATTCATTTTTTCTGAATCAACATCTTATGTGTTGGCATTTACTGAATATAACTGTGCGGTATTTGCTGGTAGAGATTGGCGTATTGTTACTCAATTTGCACACCGATTTTCATTAACTCAAGTGCAGACAATGGACTTTGCGCAATTTGCTGACACTATGATATTGGTGCATGAACAAGTAAGACCACAAGTTCTCAAACGTACAGATATGAATACGTTTGAAATTACCGATTTAACTTTCGATGACAACGAAACAGAAACAAGGTTGCATCAACCGTATTTCAAATTTACTGCACCAGAAGTACATTTAGTATTTGGAAGTAACTCAGGATTTAGTGCTGGCACAACAGTAGCCGTGGGAACTTACAAAAACAATGGACAGCAAACAGTTAATAATTTTTGGAACGCTGATCACGTTGGCAAACGGTTTCAAATTTTAGATGTTGGCGACAATACATTTAAAGAGTTTGAAGTATTATCATTGTCTACAGCAAACACTTATGATGCGTCGGTAATATTAAAAGACACATTAACTAGCCAAGCAGCGCAGTTAACGTTGGATTGGGGAGAACCTTTATTTAGTGATCTTCGTGGATACCCAAACACAACTTGTTTTAGAGAAGGTAGGTTGTGGTTTGCGGGTAGCCCCGGCAGACCGAGTGGTATTATTGCGTCGAAAGTAGAACAATTTTTTAATTTTGACGTAGGCACAGCGTTAGACGATGAAGCGATTGATTTTAGCGCGGCAACGTCAGAAGTTAGAAAAATAGAATATCTTATTCCGGGGAGAGATTTAACTATATTTACAGACGGAGCAGAAATGTTCACGTCAGTAGATGACGGTGAAGCAATTACACCAACTAACATGAACGTTAAACCACAAACTTTTTACGGATGCAAAAGAGTAAAACCGTATGTTTTTGACAGCGCAATACTGTTTGCTCAACGTGGCAATGGACGGAATATAAGAGAGTATTTTTATAAAGACTTAAACCAATCATATAGCAGTAGCTCTATATCAATATTAGCAGGACATTTGGTTAACAAACCTGTAGATGCAGCTGTTCTCACAAGCGCAGATTTTGCAGAACAATATGCGTTTTATGTAATGGAAAATGGCTCTATGGCTTGTTTCCATAGTATCCGCGAAGAAGAAACACGCGGATGGTCGTTGTGGTTCCCCGGTGTAAGTGACGCAGGAGAAAAGTCAGATATTGTTGGTTATGCAAATTCGGATATAACGATGGCTGATCAAAATACATTTATGAGCCAATTAGATGTGTTTCAATCTTCAAGTACAGGAGATCGTTTTATAAGTGTTTGTGTAGTAAACGATGATTTGTTTATTGTAAGTCAAAGATCAATAGCAGGAACTACTAGATATTTTTTAGAGCGTTTTAATATTGATCGTTATTTTGATATGGGAATTACACGAAAATCCTCAACGCCAACGCGAACATTTACTGGCTTTGATGATTTTGCTAACCATGAAGTAGCGGTAAGAAGTCGTAAAGCATTTATAGGCACTTATAAAATTACAGGCGCAGGAGAATTAACATTACCAGAATCTATCGAGCCACAAGTAATGATAGATGTTGGGTTGCCATTTTTAGCCTACTTAAAGCCAATGCCATTTGATGCGCCAACAAGAAGCGGTGATCTTACTGGTCGTAAACGAAGATTAAACAAACT
The DNA here is from genome assembly GCA_002724735.1 of Fidelibacterota bacterium. Classification (GTDB taxonomy): domain Bacteria; phylum Fidelibacterota; class Marinisomatia; order Marinisomatales; family TCS55; genus TMED108. Next base: position 9,609 of record PBPT01000080.1, read on the forward strand.
TATTGTAGAAACGTTTGATACATTAGCATTGTCAGCGCAAAACGAGGTATTGTTAACTAGAGAAGTAACAGAAGATTTAGCGGGGCAACCAAAAGGAACAAATGGCCCACAAGAATTTAAATTTTTAGGTTACAGTAGAGAACCTACTGTGACATTAACATTAACAGAACCAATGAAAGCAACAATATTATCAATGCAAGCGGAGTTGTCGTACTAATGGGTGATCCAGTAACAATGTTAGCAATAGCCAGCACTGCTGTTGGAACTGTTGCACAAATAAAAGCAGGAAACGTAGCCGAAGCGAGAGCGAAAGAAGCGGCTGCACAACGAGAACTTGAAATGCAAAGACAGCAAGCGCAGTTAAAACGCGAAAGCGCAGAACGCAAGGCGCGTAATAGAGCGTTGCAAGCAGCTTATGGTGGCAGTTCTACAGGACGATCAGCATTAGCGTTAAGTGCGGAAAACTTGCGTAGAGATGCAGATAACCAATTAGCAGTATCGGTTACTGGCAGAAGCCAAAGCAGAGCGTTTCTATTGCAAGGTAAAGAAGCCAAAATAAGCGCATATGCAGGCGCGGCTGACACAGCTTTTAGTGGCGGTAGGTCGTTACTCAAAGGTGGTATGAGTGGTCGCAGTTCCTCTTTTAATAGAGGGTATCCAGTGAGGACATAGTTATGGCATTGAAACGCGAAACTAGAAATGTATCTATTGGGAATATGCCAATCGTACAGCCTGCTTCGCAGGATGCGTTAGCTAATTTTGCACGTAGAGCGCAACAAGATTTTGTCCAAGAAAAAGAATTAGAAAAACGTGATAACGATGCAATGTATGTGTCGAAACAAAAAAGCGCATTATTCGACCGCATTACACAAATAAAATTAAGTCAAGAGATACCCGACCCTACAGCGTTTGCAAAAGAAATAGGGACGCACGTTAGAACAACATTGCGTAACGCAGAAAATGATGAACAACGTGTGCAAATGCAGTTGGCATACGATCCTATAATCAGCGCAACAATGAATGATTTAGCTGAAAAAAGAGCAATATATAATTCAGATGTCACGTTATCCGAAATAGATGACTCTACACAGCAACTTGTTGATGAGTTTGATGTATTAGGAGAAAACGCACAGCGATTAATATTAAAAAACGGAACAATGGACGGAGAGATTGATCAATGGTTCGACCAAAAAGTACGCAAATCATTGGGCCGTTATAGTCCTGCACAAGCAAAAATTGATGCAAGAGAAGTTAAAACGCAATTGCGAACAAAGTTAGCGTTTAATGAATATATGACAACATTGCAAACATTGGGAAAAACTGCGGCTGATGAGCAGTTAGCAAAAACGGCTGCAGATTGGTCGAAGACAGCAAAAGGAGAACACAATTTTCGCCAAGATGTACGGATGCAATTAAGTTCATTAAACGTGCAAAACAAAATTAAAAAACTTTATAACACTGCGCTTAATAAATTTACTGAGGCATCGCACAATGAGCGTAAAATGATGTTGTCTAGTCTGGAAGGAAAAATACCAGAAGACATGATGCAACAATTGCGAGAAACAGTAGAAACAGGAAACAAAGTAATTGCATCAGCAGATTATGCGGCTGTCGTAGGACTTGAATTAGAGAGCGCCTTAACAGAAAAAGACATCAATGACACAGCATCGAAATTAAGTTTATATGCAAAAACACCGAAAGATAGAGCAACGTTAGCAAGATTAGTAGGGCAAGCAAAACAAAATATAATTAGAGATAAAGTCAAAGAACAGGCAGACGAAGCTAAGGATGCAAATAAACGATTAGATGAAAGTGGGTTAGCCGATGTTTTGGATGTCATCAAATTAAATGGTGTGCCAACAGATCCAAAAGTATTAGGAAGTATTACTAGCCATTATCCAGATGGGCGACCAATAACAAATCCATCACATATTAAAGCTATTAGAAATGCAATTAGAACAGCTAATACAGAAGGTAAAGCGTTGCGTGATTGGGTAAGCGCAGGAAGACCCGGAACACCAAACGCTACTATTGTTGCAGGATTAGAAAAAGATTTTGGCAAAAAAGCCGGAGCCGCGTGGCAAGCATATTTGAGTGGTGATAACACACCGGGGGTTGTTGAAGCTATAGGTGGTTGGATGACAACTAACAAATATATGCCAAAACAAATTGCCGATCATTACAAGTTTGCGGATATATCGAAAGCACCAACAGCACAAGTACAACAATTAAGTCGTTTTTATGAATTTGTTCGAAGCAATCTTGAGCCAACACAAAACATTACAAAGGTTATGGCAAACATAGATCCAACAACTAAAATTATGTTGTCACGGTTTGCACTAATTAAACCAGAAGAACAAGCAAGTTGGTTAGCAAATTGGCAACAAGAGTTAGCATTAGCACAAAATAATCCTGAGAAAACGCGACAAGCTATTCTTGCGCAAAAAATAACAAAGCCCGCAAAAGATGGTGAACCGCATATGATCGAACAAGGTGTTGTTGATTATGTACAAACATCAAAAATGTTTGATTGGGGAAAAATGGTACTCAATACTAAAGCGGTAGCAGTAGAAGGATATTTTGATACATGGCAACACCGTAATAAAATTACACCGTTTTTAGATGAAGCTCGTAGTTTCGATAAAAATTCTTTACTTGGTTATTTGTTTGGTAAAGGAATTGGGGATCAACCGTTCTACATAAGTCCAAGCGCAGTAAAAGAAATATCAAATGGCGCTGCAGCCGATTTTGTTCAACATTCTGGTATCGGAAGCGAACGAGAGTTTGTCGAAGGTGGTATAGAAAAAGTTGCTCATAATATTGGTTATAGCAATTTCCTGCGTCCAGAAAGTATGTTTGCTAGCGAGGATGATCATTACAGAACGATACAAGTGTTTTCGCCAGAACAAACATATCCTGATATAACGCCAGATCGCATGGCTGCAATTTACACTGAATTAGCAGGAGCAGCTTACGACCTAAATCCAAATGTAGAAGAAATGTTAAACTTTCCACCAACAAGTCAATACCGACAAGCTGACGGTAAATTAAATTTTGGAGAGTTGTTTGATGACGGTCGTTTGATGTTGGCAAGCCCTCTCAAACTTAGCAATGGAGATGTGTTGTATAAAATAATCGTTAAAGGAGATGATGGAAGGTGGAAAACTATACCTAATTATAGTTCAGCAAATGTGCCATCTAGCGATTACTTTAATATAAACAATGTAAAGTTATTAGAAAACAGAACAAGACACACTAAAATTTTTGGTGATTTAGATTAATGGTGCAACTTACAGACAAAACTGCACCGCCATCGGAGTTAGATGACGAGGTCGCATTTGCAGGGGCAGAACGTGCCGATCCGTTAGCAGGATTGATTGCAGAGCAACAACGTTTGCAAACGGAAAAAAAATACATTGTTAGAGATGTGCCAAATGCAAAAAAGGCTAATGAAACGTTTGACGAATATGCAGAAAGAAGAGGATTAATTAGAAAGGCTGTTCCTTGGAGAGCAGATGTAAACCCATTAACTCCGGGCCAACAAGCATTTGAAGCACAGTTTGAAGCACAGCAACCAAAAGAAGGGCAACAGAATCTGCGCGCTTTTTCTGCGGGAATCGGTGATCTGTTTCCAAACCTTCCGCAATATATGGTTGATCAAGCGCTGTATAAAATATCAGAAAATTTAGGCGATCCTATACCGGGTTTGCGCACGGAATTTCCTCCTGATCCTAATTTTGATTTAATGGCACAATTAAAAGAAGACAAAAGAGAATTGTTGGCCCCTTTCTATGACGGTGTTGATAGCTTTGAAAAATACGCATCAGTTACGCATTATTTAGAACTAGAAGAAGAACGAAAACAAATAATACGAGAAGCCCCTGCGGATTATTCATTAGGTGGAATTGTAGGTATAGCGGCATTGCCAGAAGCGTGGGTAGCATTGGGTGTTAGGGGTGGCGCTAAACAAATTATCAAACAATCATTAAAAGCTGGAATGTATAGCGGGTTGCGGAATTATGGTTTAGAGGTACAAAAACAAACCAACCCTGATTACTCAAGAGCAGCGACAGCAACAACGCAAGAGATAGCAATGACTATGGCGTTAGGTGGGTTGTTTAGAGTAATTGGTCGCGGTGGATCTGCTATTAAAACACGTTACAACAAAACATTAAATGCAGAAGATGCTTCGGCTGCACACGCAACAGGAGAAAAAGTTGCTAAAGAACCGGGATTAGCGGCTGAAGACGGAGTTTTAAAAGGTAAAGACATACCAGAACCATCACCAGAAAGCGTAGGTGCGGCTAGTAATTTTAGTGGCAGAAAGCGTACTTTGGGTGAAGAACTGCAAGGTAATGCTTTTGACAAAACATATGCAGGGCTAGATTTTATTACACCTATAGGGCGTATACTTAGTTCCGGTGATGTAAACGCAAAACAGTTAATGTTAGATGTGTTTGAGGTTGTGCCACGACTCGTAAAAAATACAGAGCGTATGGCGTATCAAGCTACAGAAACAGCAGTAGAGACACTTATACGCACAAAGTATCGTGGCGACATAGGCCGTATGCACCAATCAATTTATAATAACTATTGGAAGATGATTGGTAGAGAAGGTGCTGGTGGAGCAAGAAAGCTAATGGGAACATTAGGGTTCCGTCCATCAAGCCGTATGCCTACTGCATTAGAGTTCAGACAAATGGTAAGCGAGGCTAGACGATCAGGAGTTAAATCCGACATACCAGAAGTAAATCACGCACTTAAAGAAGTTGATATGATCTTCAATAAGTATATGGATGAGATGATTGAGCTAGGTATTCCTTGGGATAATTTAACAAGGCAGATAAAACGATTAAGTCAGCGTGGCGGTAAAAATGCAGCAGAAGAAATAGCTGATTTACAAAAACAAATAGAAGAAATTAAAAAAGGGATAAGAGCAAACGCAACAACGTTTCTACCTCGTTTGTGGCGTAAAGATAAAATAGAAGCAAAATTTGATGAGTTTGTAGAAAAACTTATGCAAGATGGGCAAATCTCAAGGCGTGAAGCGCAAAAGATTGCACATCGTCTTAAAGATTATAAACCTTATATCGAAGCGACAGACAAAAGCCAAACTGGTGCTGCTAGTAGTTTTCATGCAAGAGAACTTAATTGGATCAAAGACAGTGATTACTCAGAGTTTTTGGAAAACGATATACTCAGTATTATGACGCAGTATTCTAGAACAATGGCTCCAGACTTAGAACTTTATAGAAAGTTTGGATCTATCGATTTAGAGATGGATAATGTGTTTACTGGTGAAAAAGGGCCGTTAGCATTAGTAAAAGCAAATTACGAAGCAAAATTAAAGGCACTTCAAGATGCAGGAGAAAGCACAGCACAACTTGTTAAAGAACGCGATAGCGTCATCGAAGATCTTCTTGCTATGCGGGATCTTATGCGTGGAACTTATATGGTTCCGGCTGATCCGAACAGCGGAGTATCAAGAGCAATACGAGTAGCAAAAAACTTTTCAGCAATGACGTTGCTTACAGGAGCAATGGCGGCTGCACCTGATATTGCAAGAGTAGTAACCGCTAATGGATTACGCAAATCTATGGGCAGTTTGTTTGACGCACTTATGAACAATGATGTTTGGAAAAAAGGATTAGCGCAGAACAGGGAAGTAGGGGAAAGTTTTGAGTTTTGGTTAAATAGTAGAGCTGCGCAAATAGCTGATCTTGGCGATAGTTTTGGTATGCACAATAGGTTTGAGTCAGCAATGTCGGGGTTAGCGTCATTAAACTTTGTTGTAAACGGCATGTCTTTGTGGAACGATTTTGCCAAAACAGCAACAGGCATTGTTGTAGGTACGAAAATATTACAAGACGTAGAAGCAGTAATGCTTGGAACAGCGACAAAAAGTCAGCGTGAAAGATTAGCTGCATCTGGGATTGGTCAGCCAGAAATCGAATCTATATATAAAATGCGCACACATTGGGAGTCTACAGACGCTAATGTAATTGCTAACAGTGCAAAGTGGGATAACTTGGTAGCAAAAGAAGCGTTTGATAATGCGTTGGCAAAAGAAATCGGAACAGTTGTTGTCACACCGGGGTTAGGTGAAAAACCATTGTTTATGTCAAACGAATATATAAGTTTATTAACACAGTTTAAATCATTTGCAATGTCATCTCATACGAGAGTGCTTGTGCCAATGATACAAAACCCAACACGACAGACAGCTACGCAAATTGCGTTGATGACAGCAATAGGGTCGGCAGTAGGTTGGGTGCGTAACGAACAGCTTGGTGGCCCTGAGATGAGCATTGACGAACTTATATATGAGGGCGTTGTTAGATCAGGATGGACAGGACTAATTATGGATGCTGACAACTACTTACACGAACTAAGTGGCGGTACGTTTTCTATGGCAAACGCATTAGGCCAAGGACGGTACACAAATGAGAAGAGTCAGCTTCAAATGGTATTAGGGCCGTCAATTTCACAAGGCATGAACGCTATAAACGTAGCAGGAGATATACTCAATGGTGATATGCCAAATACGAGCAAAGCAACAGGGCTGTTACCTTATTCAAGGATAGCTCATTTTCAAATGATGTTTGACGCAATAGCGTCAGGTGCAGACTAATTGTGCGTATATATAAAGGTTTCTCTTGGGCATTTTCGTAAACGGAGTAGAGAATGGCAAATCTAAATATAACAGAACTTGATACAAGAATTGGTTACACGGTTGGTAATACACCGCAAACAACTTTTGCTGTTAATTTTCCGTTTTTTAAAGAACAAGACCTTGATGTTTATGTAGACACAACTTTAAAAGGACTTACTACCGATTACACAATAATAACAGTCCCAGCCGATGACGGTGGTTTTATATCGGGTACTGTTGTTTTTAACACTGGTGTTAGCAACTGCAAAATAACTATTGCTAGAAACATTGAGCAATCGCGCCTAACAGATTTCCCACCTTCTGGCGGGTTTAATATACGTGAACTAAACAGACAATTAGATCAACTCACAGCTATCACACAAGATTTGGATCGCAAGGTTGACAATAAAATTGGTTTTGGGCCTACAGAATTTGATGCAAATGTAAGAAACATTACTGATACAGCAACGCAAAGAGCTAATAAATATTTAGCGTTCGACAGTACAGGAAAAATAATTACAACAAAAGAAGGAACAACAACAGGTGTTGCAACCACTGTAGACAACACAAAAGTATCAAAAGATTTTAGAATAGAAACGTCAGGCGGTTTAGACGGTGGCCAAGATATGCAGGGTGGGTCACTAAATTTATCTATAAAAGATCAGGCAGGCATAACGCCAGACCTCGAATATACTAACGCAAATGTTACAGTTAACCGTAAAGGTATTGTTACAAAAATTTCATCGGGAACGGCTGGCAGTGGTGGTAGTAGTGGCACTGTTAATGTAGGACAAGGTTTGTCAGGAAGCCAAGGAGCGAATGGTGCGTTAACAATAGAGTTAAGTCAAATAAGCGAAACAATTGCTAACAATGGTAATGCGTATGCGTATCCGCAAGCAGTTAAATTAAACAAATTTGGTCAAGTTATAGATATAACATCTACAACAGGCACTCCAGCTTTAACAACAAACACGGTAACTGCTGCTCCAAATGGTGGATTAGAGGTAACTAATCCGCAACTTGGTTCGAATCCCGTTATAAATATAAAAGAACAAACTGGTCTGCCAGCAGCCGTAACAGGAGGAACGCCAACACAGTATACTAATGCTTCTGTTACAGTTAACAAACACGGTATTATCGAAGCCATTGCGTCTGGTTCCGCTAGTGGTTTAGGTTGGGTTAACGTCGTAGATCATGGCGCGGTAGGAAATGGTTCACGCGACAATGTTACAGAGATAGCGGCTGCTATTGCGGCACTTCCAAATGCGGGTGGAGTGTTGTATTTCCCTGACGGTGATTTTGTTACAAGTGGACAGCATACAATTTCTGGTAAGCCAGTGTGGATAAAAGGCGCTGGTATGGATATAACCAGAGTTAGATTTACTGGTCAGTATGGTGGTTTCATTATCGATTTGTCAGGTGGTGTCAGTACACACATTGCTGGCATAGCTGACGGCTTTGAATCTACTGTTAGTGATATGACAATACAAACCACCAGAGCAGGAGGTGGCGAAGCTGGACCAATTACAAATAATGTGTACCCATCAGAAAATAATGCGTTAGATTTTCGTGGAGAGTTTACAGCAGGAATAGTAGATCCTTCTATCCACGTTGATAGAGTTCATTTCCAAGGACAAACACCGCAAGCATATTGGCATCGCTGTATCAAACTAATAGATTGCCCTGCAGCCAAAGTTGAAAACTGTTTAATAAGTGGCGATAACTGGCCTAGTGCCACACCAACAAACAGACAAAGAGTTGGTACTCAATCAGGAATATATATTGGAGCAAGTGTTGGGGTAAACAATCCTCCCGGAACACGACCAACCGAATATCATGTTACGAACTGTAACTTTTTCTTTTGTAAAAACGGTATAGAATTATCTGGTAGATCAAACGCGGGTGAAACGGCAGATAGTTCGGCTGATCCAGAAGGTTTGTATGTTGTGAACTGCGGTTTAACTGCTTGCGAATTTGGAATAAACAGTCACGCAGAATACAGTATTACAGGCGTTCAAGTAATGAACTGTCATTTTGCTTGTTCTAAAGGTGGTGTTCACGGATGGTTCGACCAAGCATTTGTTAACAATAACTTAATGTATATTCGTGAGGAATCATATACTGGGGCTTCTTGTATACATTTTGATTCCCAAGCTGTTGCATTAGGGCAGGCAGAAAACACAGGCAATATAACTGATACACCAGCGCACGTAGGTGCAGGGCCGGGCTTACATAGATCATTTATTGTATCGAATAATATTTTTGTAAATAATTCTAACACTGCAGCTCCTGATTTGGGATCATCAAACCCTGTAGGCGTTATGATCGGAGAAGGGCAAAGTTCGCCAACAATAGAAGGTGTTATAGTAGCGAACAACCATTGGCAATGGAAAGGCACAGGACCTGCTCTTTGGATACGTCAAAGTTGTTTAGATCATGCAATCACGGGGAACACATATTCGCATAACACTTCTCAAGGCGCTCCCGGATTATATAAAAACGACAGCAGTAGAAATCCTAAACAAGCAGTTACACGCAGAGCAATGATGTATTATCCTGCTGGTGCGCAATTATACGACCATAATGCAGGAAACAATCCTTCTACTATACCAAACCCCACAATACATATAGGTGCTAGATTTACTACTGCTTATGATACAGATGGGTTCGCAGCGCAACCAACAACAACATGGGGCAGGCTGTATATCCCAGCAAATGGAACAATCAAATGGGTGAGAGTTGGTTTAAGTTGTGTGTTAAGTAGCGTAACCAGCAATCCGGTTATTGGGCCAGCAAACTGTCGTATTATTCATTTTAATAGTAGTGGTGTGGCGTATCAAGCAAACACAGATTACGCATCTAGTTGGGGATCATCACTTGGTTACTCGTCTAGTGGGGCATCGTTTGGTGGTTGTGCGATGGCAACAGGAACTATAAACATTGGGCCACATCACGCAGGGGGAATGAACGCAATAAGCGATTTAGTAAGAGTGTATGATGGCGATTACTTCGAAGTACGATTTGGTAACACATCAGGCAACGAGGTTACACTTGAGGCAGGAGCGCAATTTTGGATCGAGGTAGTAGAGGGTCTGTAATCTGTGCGTATTGTTGGGGTACAATAGATCCTAAAAATGATGCAAAACAAGGTAGATATTTTGTTGCAATGGCAGACGGTAGCTTTTTACATTTAGATTGCTATGAAGCAAAAGAGGCATTGAGAAATGCGCAGAGTAAAAACGGTTACGCGGTTTTTTAAGAAAGGCAAAAAATAATGGAAGCATTAATGAGCATATACAACCACCCTAATTTTGGTGCGTATATTGATGGTTTGTGTCAGATTGTTACAGCCTGTACAGCTATTACAATGCTAACACCGACTAAGTCAGATGACATGGTGTTTAACACGATACTACGTGTTTTGAATATGTTAAGCGGTAACTTTGGTAAAAACAAAAACGCTGACGATATACCAACTGAAAAACCAAAATCCTAAACAATGAATATACTAGGTTTAGCTTCTGGCATCCTCAAGCTATTTAATAGCGTTGCAGGAATGTTGCGTGAAAAAAATCTTATGGATGCTGGTGCAGCTAAACAGCAGATAAAAGAAATAGCTAAAACAAAAAAGGTTATGCAAGATGCACGTAAGCATACTGAAGCTGTCCGTGATGCTATGCGCAAGCGTATTGATCACAAGCTGCTCTCTAAGTGGAGTCGAAAGGATTGATGCAGGGTGTTCTATCTGGCGAGAGAATATCCCCAGGATTTCTGCATTAGACACTGATAAAACAATGCGTAGTGTTATATTGCTAAATGAAGCAATGGAAAAAGCCTGTGCGTCAAACTAGCATTGACGAACAACTGCCTGACATTATCAAGGTATATAGAGAAACAGGATGCAGCGCGAGAGCGACTGCGGAAAAACTAAAAGTATCAAGACATACAATAATGCGTCGAGTTGCCAGAGCAATAGAGCTTGGCTTGTTGTCTCCCGATGAAAAGTTACAATGGGGAGAGATTGCGCAGATGTCTTACGAAAAAGAACAAGAACCAATATTCGAACCGCCATCTTTGGTTGAAGAAGATATACCGATTGCGGAGTTAATAGAACGTAGACTGCACGATTTTAAACGTAAATCAGAAGCATACGAAAGCAGGAAATTAATATCGATTAAAGTCAAAGAATCTGGCCCTGTTGGATTAATTGTCTTTGGAGACCCCCATGTGGACGACGATGGTTGTGATTGGCCTAGTCTATTACGTGATGTTGAGATAGCTAAAAACACCCCGGGCATGATGGCGGGGAACGTAGGTGATTTGCAAAATAACTGGGTTGGCAGATTAAGCAGATTGTATGGTGAGCAGGGAACAAGTAAAAGACAGGCGTGGCAACTTACTGAGTGGTTAGCAACAGAAGTGCCTTGGTTGTTCTTAATCAAAGGTAATCATGATATGTGGACAGGAACAGGAGATCCACTTGATTACATGAAAATACCGGGGCAAGGAGTATTAGAAGCGTGGTCTGTTCGCATTGCGTTGCAGTTGCCAAACGGCAGAGAAATACGTGTTAATTGTAGACACGATTTCCCCGGTCATTCGCAATGGAACTTAGTGCATGGCGTAAGTAAAGCAGCGCAGATGCATTATTCTGATCACATATTGCTGGCAGGACACAAACACGTAAGCGGTTACAATATTGTTATGCAACAGGACGGAATGTTATCTCATTGTATTCGTGTTGGGGGATACAAAAAATATGATAGTTACGCAAAAGTAGGAGGGTTCGAAGATCATAACTTTGCAAGCAGTTGCGTTTGCGTTATTGATCCTGACGCGAAAACAGAAACAGGACTTGTGCAAGTGTTTTGGGATGTTGAATATGCAGCTGACTACTTAACATTCTTGAAGCAAAAAGTTTAAGAAGTAATCTAACGTTTCTACATCGTATAGTCGCTCTCCCGCAGAATTAACATCATACGGTATTCCACGTAAATTATGTGGACTCATGTATATTTCTGCTTCGCTTGTTTTTAATGGTTTAGATTCTTGTTCCATTTAGGTCTCGGCTTTCCGGGGAATGGCATCCACGTACATTCCATAGCGTGAACACCAACGCCTTTCACAAGTATTTCTTCGGGTAATTGTGCTAAGTGATATTGCACTCGGTTAATGCAATCAACAGATGTTTGAAAAATGTGAGGTGTGTGAAAATCATACATCCATATACTTGCAATAATAACAGTAACTTTTGCCGACCACATGGTTTTTCCTACTCATATAAAAATTCTTCTCCATCTACGGTTAGCTGTCCAACATCTTCGCCTTGCATAAACTTACTTACAGCTACACCAAGCAGTGACAACGCATCATTAAGCTCTCCCGGCTTGCCGCGATTAACTATAAACGTTTCATACGGTTTGCCAGTTTCTGGATGCCATGAAAAAGTGATGGAAAACGGCCCAATGTTAATAGTCTCTGACGGTCTTCTGTTAACATTTGCTCCTTTTCCAAATAATTCTTTAGCCACGCTTGGTACTCCGATTGATGTTTTAAAATGTTCACCGCCAAAGAAACGGCTTTCGTCATGGTGTTTATGGGAGATTTAGAGAGCTTTCCACCACAATGAATCCGAATCTCTGGCGGTGCAACCCCTTCGGAGGGGAAGCTAATTACCGTCTCATGCAAATCCTGCGGTTGAATCGGAACTTGGTTCGCTGTCTCTATCTTTTGAGTGTACGACTTGGACTGCGTCAACGTGCAACTCCCATACTTTATATGGTTTGCCGTTTGATAGGGTAACGTCAGTTCTTTCTCTTGATCTAAACGTGCCAGTGACTACTAACGTGTTGCCCTTTCGTCCGGCTGGTGTACTTAAATACTTTGTAACACCGGGAATCCAGCATTGGCAATCAAAATATTCTGTTCGTTGCTCTCTTTCGCCTGTTTGTTTGTTCTTCCATGATTCACTAGCTGCAATAGAAAAGTTTGCTACTGTGCTACCGTTGATGTCTTTAACATCTGCATCGCGTGTTAAACGACCTATAATAGTAAGTTTCTGATACATATTAGTTACCTCTTTCTAGTTTGTCTTTTTTATTGTTGAACATAAGTAATACATTGTGCGCTGGCTCACCTTTGTTGATGCCTATTTTCATAAGTTTATCTTTGTGTAGATCACGTAACGCATCTAGTTCTTCAATTGTTTTTGCTTTGTTAATGCCAGCTTCGAAGTCTTCGAGGACTGGATATTCTTTTTTGTTTTGAACAGCTACATATTTATTAGCGTCAAACTGATTAAGAAACACGTCTGCATTAAAGCCTAGATAACTCAAACATTTTGTTAAGCCATCTGTGGTTGCTTTTTTGAGACAATCATCATCTGGTTTGTTGTTGAAATCAACTAGCGATGCACCACCGTACTGACATACTGTCTGTGTTTTGTTGCCATGCCATAGTGTGATTTTAACCATGATTGTTTTGCCGTCAGGAAAAAATAACGGTTCTCCTATGTCCCAGCCCCAGCCTGTGCCTGCTGGGCCGAACTGTTCTGTTGCAGCTTTCACTTGCGACATTGCGTCGATTGCGCTAAAGCGACCAGCTTTTTTGACAACGTCAGGGCTTGATATACAAACCTTATTCCATAATTCCATATTTTTATTCATGTGGCTCTCCATATTGTTTCAGTGCATTTATCTGTTCTACTAAAAGGCCTTCGTCGTTTGTTTGTGTTGTAAACAAGTCCAGCGTCTTTAAGTTCTGTTATGCGTGGTCTTAATGACCCCTTCTCCCTTTCTGCTAGTATGCAAATTTCTGTGCTTGTTAATCCTATACTGTGTTCTTTCAGTATGTTTAAAACCAACATTCTATCAGTTGTTGGGTTGTTTTTGACAACCGTTTCTGCAGCCATTGCTGATGTTATTGTTTTGCCGGGAGAAACGTTTATTGAATTTAAAAGCTCTAATAAATCTTGTCGTGCCATTTGTTACTCCAAAAATGCTTTGATTGGATTGTTATTGTTTTGTTCGCAAACAGAAGCAGCAGAACAGAAGTGCATACATTTGACGTAAGCACCTTGTTCATACTCAATGTAAAATTTATTTTTTTCAGATTTTGCATAGGGCCGACCAGCAGGGTTGATTGGCGCTTCTAAAAACTTTTCTGCATCATCTTTTGTTTCAAAAACTCTAACTGCGTTAACTCTACCTTCTTTCTTTACTTTCCACTTTTGATCACGCAACCAACGTTCCTCATCGCTACATAACGGAAGCTGTGTTTTAGCCGCTATGTGTTTCGCAAACCGTTGCTCGATGTAATCATGCGTGTCAGGTATTGACCAAGCTGGTACACGTAAACGCTCTATGGGTGCTTCGGGGTAATTTTGACGTTTGGCTGTTTTAGCTTCGTGTATTGCTACGCTCCAATCCTTATACCAAACAGACACTTCTAACTCGTCAACCTCTATACCGTGATGGTGCATGAGATAACGATAGATATTTAGTTGTGCCTCGTTTTCAAACGGAACACCTTTACTGTAACGTGCCACCTTACCTGATTTGAAGTCAGTAAGTATGCCTTGATAAAACACATCTATTTTGCCTGTAAGCTTTACAGAACGGCCCTCTGATGTTCCAAACGACATAGAGTACCGTTTTTCTGTTAACGCTCCTTGTGGGGCGCATTTCGCAAGATGTGCGTGTATAGCTGTGCCTATTAACAAATCTATTTGATTGGACACATCTGTATTTATTTTGTCATGGTGTTGTTGTGCTAATTGCAACTCTCGCGGTGGACGCAACAAATCTGTAGCAGAAAAAACATCTACTTCTGCAAAATCTTTGAGTTCACGTTCACGGTCTTTTTGTGAATAAAGCGCAAGATTTTCCCAACACGCATGAAGATTGTGTTTATTGGACAGAGTCATCTATAAAAACCTCTTTGGAATTGATTACATTGTCAAATTTGGTTTTTGCAGCGTGACTGAGCAAAGTAATACATTGCGCAAGATCATCTTTGATGTCCGCGCCTGCAGCCACATATGCTTTGGAAGTATATTCTAATGCTGACGCAACAAGTTCTGCTTGATCAATGTGTGTTTTGACAAGTTCAGGACTTGGAACGTAAGTGTTCTTGAAAAAATTAGGTATATTCATTTTAGCTCTCTCTATTGTTGATTATAAAATAAAGGGTTCGACTCTTCAAGCATTTTAATGCGGGGATAACTCAGCCCCTCTCCCCCACTTGTTAACGAAAACTACCAATCGCAGAGTCGATTTCTGTTTTACGGTCACCGCGCCCCTTTAAAGCGTTCCGGGATTAGGGGGAAAATATTATAAAAGCAGTGTCTTCATGATTTCTGCATTAGACATTGTTTTGAGTGCGTTTACGTGTGTAATTCTTTTAATTAATGTTTGCACTGCACGTAATGGCCCTCGACTGTGAGTGAGATCGATAGCATTTAAGCAGTCAATCCATTCTGCAATGCGAGGAAAAGATGCGTACTTATGTTGTTTCTCTAATCGTTTTGTTGCTTCAATAATAAACGCAATTGGGAAACCTTCTAATGCTTCGTAATAAGCTGTCATGCCATCTTTGGTTGGCATTTCTTTAATCATCAAACTTTGTCGCAATTGATCAAAACATCTTCCTATTTTAGCACGATGTTGTAATTGTGTGTCTTTGCATCGGTATGGTTCGTTTCTTTGTTCCCATTGTTTTATTTTTTCTTTCATTGTTTCAGCTATAGAAAGTACTTTGTCGCGTTTTTCTTGAGGCCATTGCTCTATGCTCTTAACTGAAACGTCTTGATCCATAAGCACCGTCAATGATGCTTGATCTACTTCTTTCAGTGGTGTCTGAAAACTCTGATCGTCGAGATAATTTGGTTTTTGCCTCGATATACTTCGTCCGTCTTTTGCAATGGTTAAGGAATGTCCTGTGCCAGTCTTTTTTGGAAGCACCGTAGGTTGTCCAGAAATCTCTGAACTCGGTAAGTTCGACTTCGATATCAAGTCGGTCGTAAGTTTGGACAATTTCTGCGTATTGTTTGTCATTTGGCCTCCATCCATGCGGTATCTTGTGGGAATTGGTCATATTTTCTCCTTATGAGTCCATACAAAGCAATCAATGTAGCTTCTGCCCTCCCATCGTGTTTTTTAAGAGGCCATTGTGTGCTTGTTTTGAACAACGCAGTAGCTAGATTTCTGCTTTGGTCTTTTTGTTTTGATAGTTGGTAATAAGATTTCCATTTTTTTGCAGTCACCCATTCTATTTGTTTGTTTTGTGCTGCTAATACACCTTCAACCAACCCTTTGCTACGTCCAAATTTAAACATAGATACAACGCCTTGATTTGGCATTGCGTGTACATTTTCTATAATAATGTGATCGCTTTTGTGTTGTTTAATTATCGATTTGAGTTGATACGCACATATAGAGTTATCTACTACTGGCATATCTGTTACGTTTACCAGCGTAAGTGGATAAAGACTAACAGTCGCAATTGCTCCTTTTAGCCCCAAGTCTATGCCTGTGACACTTTGCATATTCGTAACTTTCTTTGATTACTTGCTCTTTGGAAGGTAGTCCCAGCGTTTGAAACCAGACTTCAAAACTGAAACACGAAGGGTCACGGTCTCCGCACTCCCATTTACTTACTAAACGGTCTGCGAAACCGAGCATATGGTTAAGGTCATCCTGCGTTAACCCTAAAGCCATTCTTTTAAATGCCAAAAATGGCCTTATTAATGTCAGATGAGCCTTAGTATCTGCATCTAACCGCGCCCCCATACACTACTAATACGTTAAAATACGCACAAATCAAGTTTTTTAGTGCGTAGTAGGTTCTTCTTCCTTTATTTGTTCGTTTCTTTTAGTAATTTCTTCACGATATAAAGCCATCCACTCTAATTCTAACTGATACGCAAAGAAAGCTATGTCCATTAATCGGTTAGACCAGCCTTGTGCGAATGTATCGCTACCAAAACAATATCTTGTCATTCTATTTGCTAAATACTGCGTTAGTAACTTGCGAAAATGATATGTGTGTATGTTATTGTTTGTGTATTTAAGCAATGCACCTTCTGTTTTTGATCCAAAGATACCGTCTACTTTTAATTCCTCACCAGCAACAGTGTTGATTGTTCTTTGCAAAACGGAAACGGCTGCTCCCGGCCCTTGATTTATTGAACAGTCGTAAAAAGCTAACGCAAGTCCGGGCGACCAATTCCAAATCCTAAAAGGTTTGCCGTATTTATTGTAGAGTATCAGATCAATTTCATCGTTTGAGAAGTTCATCAAATCTTCTTTTGTGTACTCTGGATTATACCTCAACGATACGCCACGTCTGGTAAAACCACCGGGATCTTCGGGATGGTTGCTGACATCACCTTCCCATTTAGCAATTAAGTTCTTAAAGTTTTGAAATATTGATGCAAGAAAAAACTCTTCGGTTTTGATGTCAGTCATTTGTATTCCTTCCATACACAATTTTAGCAATGTGTTTTGATAGTTCTAGGTTCATTGTAATAAGCAATAACCAGAACGGTGTAATTACAAAACTAATAACAACGCCTGCAACAAGCGTAGGGTTGATATTAAGGCCAAGCATAAGCCAGAAAATTACGAAAGTAGTAAGCATATGCAACACACAAAACACACCTACACGCGCAGTAAACAATTTAGCAATGTATGACATTTATGCGCTCCCTTTGGGTGGTACATTTACCCACGTAAACCAGTAACGATTCCACACTGGTTTTTCGTAACCGAACAAACGTTTCGTCATGTACAAAAATATTGAAATAATTGCACCGCCAAGCAATGCAGCCATCATGCCTGCAAAAGTGCCTGCAAGCAGAACAGTTAGCCCAAGCGTTACAACAATGTCTACAACAACGTCAAAACACAAAACGCGTTTGATGTTGAGTTTGGCAAGCAAAAAAATGATGCCGATAGCGGCTATAACGCCTGAGAAAACTGTGACTGCCATTATGCTGCTTCCTCTTCCTCGTTGTGTTTTTCTAAAGCGGTTACAAGCTGACCAGCGAGGTTACGCACTTCGTCCATTGTCATGTAAACGTGAGTGTTAGCACCTACAAACTTGAGTAATACACAAGCAGGGGAAAACTCGTCTGAATTACCTTTTGTTTGGTATTCCACGAATGTAGATACACGGTCGTATTGGTGATTAGTGTAAATGTCAATCATTAGAAATCCTCTTCTAGTCTTATTACTTGAAACTCTTGATCGATGTCATCACCATATAGTAGTTTGTCTTTGATGATGTCTTTGATGTCAGAGAGCTGTAAATCATCTACCTCGTATTGTGCGTGTAGATAATCTTTAGCAAACATTTGAAACGTAAACGTTGTTGTTAAGTCAACTGTAACTGTGAATGATGGTGGTTGCATGATTTGCTCCTTTGTTGGCAAGGGTGGGGGGATTCGAACCCCCTGATTAGCGCAAACTAATCCTAGTTTTGGAGACTAGTGTGCCACTCCTTCTGCACCGCACCCTTATTCTTTTATGTACTGTTCCAGATCAGTGTATGCGCAGTTGTATGCGATTTCTTCTGGACAATAATTACCCATCGCAACTAATTCATCTGCAGCATCATGTATTGCCATGAATTGGTTATCCATAAGCGTTTTGTGGTGTTGATCTTCTGCTTTTATTCTACTGAAACGATCAGAGAGTTCTTGCCAAGCGTTATAACTAATTATCATTATACTACCCTTAAGTTAGTTGTTTCGTTTACCATGTCTTTCCACATTGGATGACGTAACACTTTAGCAACTTCTGCGTTGCGTTTACGTTCCATCATGTGTGCTTGACCGCGTGTTTTGGCGTGTGTAGCCCATTCAGTCATAGCGTTGTAAGCAGCCCAACAATTTTGACCTAATGTGTTAGAGTTAGAATCCCAACACTCGTTGAGTTGTTCCATACGCATTTTGCTGATTGCAGGGCGTTTATCGTCGTACTCATGCTCTTTGTTGTATGCAATGGTTTTGAGCATAAGATCAGCAAACTTGTTGTAACTGCATGGTTGTTTGTAGTAACGCTGGTATTTGTCATTTGATTCTTTGAACTTTTCAATACCTTCGCGTAGTTGTTCAGCATACTCACGCACATTGAGTACAGCGTTCGTTGTGTGTCGTGTGTATGCACGAACATAGTAGTCAGGTTGTGTCATGCCGTTGAGACATACAAGGCGTTGACCGCTGGCATTTAGTTGCAAAGCCCACTTGCCGTTGTAACTGTCAAAGTGGTCGATCTGAAAGCAAACAACGTCGCCAACAACAGGCTCGATTGTTATGTTGGGAAAAGTGATTTGTCTACGCATTGTAGAGCCATTGTCAAACACCTTTGTATTAGATGTGTAACGCAAGCCAGCATCGTCTAACACATAGTCAGTAGCTTCCATTGTACGAGCATATGGTATCGGCATAGTACGAGGGCCGACAATGCCTAAGTGTTCGTTAGTGTCAGTGCGTACAACTACTCTTGCATGACGAGCATCGAGTTCGTTTTCTATGCCAGTGTCAATAGCACGACTATATAGCGGTAGTACATCGATTGGGAAGTCAGCACAGTTGCCTGATGCGTCACTTGCAATAGCATAGTTATCGTGTTTGGTTGGTAAGTCTGCGTGTAAATAATTCATAGTGGCTCCTATATTGGGAATAAATCAAATTCACTTGGTTTGTCGATTGATGAGCTAAACACGTTTGCGTCAACGCCTAACAGTGTTATCTCTCCGTGAACATTGTCA
Organism: Fidelibacterota bacterium; assembly: GCA_002724735.1. GTDB lineage: Bacteria > Fidelibacterota > Marinisomatia > Marinisomatales > TCS55 > TMED108. The sequence continues at coordinate 29,032 of PBPT01000080.1, forward strand.
TAGTCAATTACTATTCTAGTGTCTTCTCCTTCCGAAGTTATTGATACAAAAGAACTTTCTAGGTCGAGCGTAACGTCATGATTCGGTATACGCACATTAAGAAGGTCATTCTCAGGGTCGAAATCAATAATCGTGCTGTTACCGTAATGAGGGCGAAAGTCCATCGCAAAACTAGATGAGCCGTTTGCATAAAAATTAAAAATATCTTTACCATTGCCTCCCGATAAGAGTGTCTCTCCACTCTCGCTATTTGTCTTTGTGGTATTAATAATGTCATTGCCATCTCCCGCATACACTTCGATATGGTCTGTTGTTACATTGATTGTGTCATTGCCTTCCCACGTAAAAATGTCTTGTGAGTTGATTGTTACAATGTCGTTCGCTTTGTCACCTTGAAAGTTTTCGTGTGGTGCAGCCGCTTTAAATGCAATGCCCTCGTATATAAGATGTGGTAAGTTGTTGTTTATAAACGCAAATTCGTCTACATCGTTTGTGTAGAAGTACGATCCTTCTGTGTCGTGTCTAAAGCGATGTACGTCGGGTAATCCGTGATCATCTGATGTTGTAAACGCAACACCCTCGTATCTGTAATGGGGCAGTTGATTGTTAATATAGGCGAACTCGTTGGCGTCAGCTGTAAGTATATGATGTCCTTTCTCTGTGTGGAAAAAGCGATGCACTTCTGTATCGCCTGTTACAGTCATAAACTTTGGTTCTTCGTACTGCCATGCTCCTGTGTTACGCAGTACACCAGCTTCGTTAACGTCTGTAGTGTACAAATGCGTTGTTGTGTCAGTGTTGTACAGCCGATGCACAGTCGTTGTTTCGACGGCTGCAAAGTTAAGAAAACGATCAACCATTTGATTGTTCCAATCCTGTTGCTGGTAAAAAAGGAGAGACCAAGCTGAAAGCCTGTGTCTCTCCGATAGGGATGTTATTCGAACTGTGCGAAGAACGACTCGGCTGAGTCACGCTGACGTTCCATCATCACCTTGCGTTTCTTCCAAGGTGTGTATGTGTTACCTGTCAACTCTTCGTGTGCCTCCTGCATTGACTTCCATACAGTGTCAATAAGGTCAGCCTTGAGGCTGTAAGCCTGCTTGCCCGCAAGGGCAGCATTGAACTTATTAAACTGTATCTCCGTAGCAGGCTGGCCCTCGGCCTTTACAGCCTCCCATCTGTTGCTAACGATGGTCTCGTCTTTGGGCAAGTTAGTGTCGAGAAGCCAGTGGGCTTTCTCAAGCAAGCCTGAGATCAAGACCGAAACGACGTAGTCGAGAGGGCGACGAGGCGGGCCGTCCTGTGTCTCGACCATGTAAGCGTGGTCGCAGTTAGTCTTAGCGAGTGCAACGAGGCCATCTGCAATCTGTTTGACTGCGTCACGGTTAGCAGTTTTGGCATTGTTGTCAGTTTGAGCAAAGTTAGCTTTGTAATCTGTAATATTCATGTCAAATAATCCTTAGTTAAAGTTAAAGTTATGTTAAACCATTGAGATGTTTTTCTACATACTCAGTTTCTATTGCATCTTCAGTCTTACTCAAGTTGTAACCAATCTGATGCAGTATAGATTCTGTGCTACTCAGTAAATCATAGGGAGGTCTTGTCTCTTCCCTATGAAGTTGCAGTATTTCTTTTACAGTAAATGGCATTACAGTTTCTCCTTTATGTATTTTACAATCATTTTCCAGTTTACTTTTCGTACAGTGGAGATTGTACAACCCCATACTAACGCAAAGGCCAGCACAGCTAAACCATGTGCTAGCCCATATATCAAAGCATCACTCATATGTTACCTCCTATGTCATACTTCCTAAGTTTGTAAGCTATGATCGCAACCATAGCTAAAGCGATTAACGTTGGTACAGCAAGTACAGTTAAGATTGCGATTACAAATGCAGTCAGCATTAGTGTTTCTCCTAAAGTAAGTTGGTGATAGTTTGAGCGATATAAGTAAAGGTTCCCATATCGACATGATGTTTTACACTCATAAGCACAAGTGCCGTACTCAGTACAACACAACTACCTATCAGAACTTTTGCGAATATTTCCATTTTATTAACTCCTACGTTTACTATGAGTACAACACATACTCACTTCTATTTTTGCCCATTCAATCGGGTCTGCACACGCCTCACTTCAAGGGGTAAACTGCGTTTAGGCATTATTCAGCGCTTAGAGTACCTTAGTAGCGCAAGTCTCTTAGGGACTCTTAGTGATTAAAAATCGCCGACCCCTTTAAGTGTGTGTGGGTAGAACTGATCGCCAATAATCTAGGGCTGGCCCGTCTGTAAGGTTAGTAAGGAGCCTGAAGTTATGATTTCCTGCGGGAAATTATGACTGCAGCCCGACGAACTTACCGTCAGTGATTATTGCGTGGAGCAAGAAGTGTGTGTGTGTGTTTCCCCAAGCGGTACAGCGTGAGGCTTTCGTACGACGCGATTGCTAACGCCCAATGGCTGACTGTAGCCGGAACGGAGAGCGCCAGCGCGTAGTGTAGCAACAGTTAGACAGTGGAGAAGCGTTAGTGATTGCCAAAGGGAGAAACAAGGCCGAGAGGCGTCCGTGTAACTAAAGACACTCCCGACTTGAGGCCTTAACCATTCCACCGCATAAGTGCTTGATATTACGCTGTAATAAAAAGTGATTTGACAAGCTTTTCAGCCTATGTATCTATTAGTTAAACACAATCAGACAGTGTAAGAGCTATCATGAACAACGAAACCTTCCAAGCACCTACAGTCCAAGCCGAAAAGGAACTAGACAAGCTAGCTAGTAAACTAACGCCTTTTCAAAGAAGATTCGCAGATGTCATGGCTATCGGTAACGTACGCAGTCGAGCAGAAGCTGTGAGACAAGCAGGAAGTAAGGCTAAAAGACCTTCGAGCGTAGCTCACAAGCTTATGCAAAACCCTGTCATTTTAGAGTACATCAGGCACGCAGTAACCAGTCGTTTAGGAACTGACATGGTTGCTTCAGCAGTACATACCATGTCTCAACTCATCCACGAAGCGGACGAAGACAAGGTAAGGTTTGCAGCAGCCAAAGACACCCTAGATCGTATGGGCATGAGAGCGCCAGAGAGGAAACAAGTTCACCACTCAGGCCAAGTCAGTGTCCATATAGACCTAGGGTAACTTTTAGTCAGTCGGATTGACGGACGGTATATTTAAAGGGGGGGTTTAAAAAACAGGCCGAATCAATCCTGACTTCACTAATACACACACAATTTAAGTTTTTCTAAAGGGCCAAAAAAAAATTTTTTTTAAAACCTTTAGGGCTTCTTTATGGAACTGTCTGCGTTGAACCAGATTTCTTTTGATATAGCGACATTAGCTACGCCTTTGATTGGTATAAGCATTGCTATGTTGTTTGGTTTTGCTCTTAAGGATTTTATAAACAATACGATATATGGCATAAAGTTTATCTGTGCCGAGCATTGGGCTGCGGGACAAGAAGTAATCCTTGAAGGAAAAAGAGCAAGAATAATAAAAGTGGGTTTCTACGAAACCGTATTTCAAGTAGAGTGTCCAAATGGTCGTGTTCTGTGGAGATACATTGCAAACACGAACCTAGTTAATCTTGATATAAGCCGTGTTATTAGAGAGGGGGATAATAATGGGCATACAGGACAATGTTGAAGTGTGTGAAAAATGCGGGTGCGAACTTGATCCTCGCGGAAATCATTATGTGAATGGGCATTTGCAGTGTGCTTGTGGCAAGAACATAGAAGAGTGTTGCCAAGGCGAAACAGCTAATGAGTTATTAGATTAGTTTTGTGCGTATTAATTAAGGATTGCCTGTTCAATTGTCTCTAATTATCGGAGGCCGATTTGACAAAACAAATTATTGACAATTTACAACCGGGTACGCTCGACGGTGACAGCCTTTACATTGCGGCTGAAAAGATCAACGCAAACTTCAACGAGATATTTACGCATTTTGGTGATGGTTCTACCTTAGATGGCGGTTACGTCGGTCTTAAAAATCTCAACGCTGGCTTTATTGTAAGTGAAGGCGCTAACTCTTATACAAGCCGTACGCTCCGCGCAAATATGGGTAGCGGTATTACTATTACAAATGGTAACGGTGCAGGCGGTGATCCAACGATTGACATACAAGACAGTGGCGTTTTGCCTGTTAACTCCGACCCAGTGTTTTATCCAAACTCAGGCATAACCGTAGATGTAAAAGGTCGAATAACAAGAATACAAGATCCTAGTTTATTAACAAATACGCAAAGTGCTGCTAGCACAGCTACACAACAAGCATCAAGCGCAACAAATTCGGCTGCAGATGCACAAAAACTCGCTATTAATGCAGAAGATTCACAATTTACATTATCGGACGGTACAACTACTGGGTTTTCTGCCTTGCATTATTCGGCAAAAGCTGCGGCTGACGTTGCGACGATTGGAACAAGTCTTTCTGATGCACAAACTGCAGCTACTACAGCGACTACACAAGCTGGAATTGCTACAACGCAAGCATCAAATGCAAGTACAAGTGCAAGCAATGCGTCAACGAGCGAGTCTAATGCGGCAACAAGTGAGAGCAATGCGTCAGCTAGTGCGAGTACAGCGGCTGGTCACGTAGCAACGGCATTAAGTCACGCAAATACAGCATCAGGTCATGCAACAACGGCAACAAATGCCGCTAATAGCATAGGAACAGCAGTATCAGATGCGCAAACAGCCGCTAATGCAGCCGCAACATCATATGACAGTTTTGATGATCGTTATCTAGGTGCAAAAAGTAGCGCACCTACGGTAGATAATGATGGTGATGCGCTTGTAACAGGTGCGTTATACTTTAATAGCTCGTCTGACAAGATGTTTGTTCGTACATCTAGTGGTGGTTGGACGGCTGCGGGAAGCGCGGTTAACGGAACAACAAACAGAAACAGCTACACAGCTACAGCAAACCAGACAAGTTTTGCGTCAGTATATGATGTTGGATATGTAGACGTATATCTTAATGGTTTGAAGCTAATGCCTGCTGACTTTACAGCAACAGATGGTGCTAATATTGTGCTAGCATCAGGTGCGGCTGCTGGTGATACAGTGGATATTGTTGGCTATGGCGCTTTTAGCTTGTCTAACTTTTACACTAAAACTGAGTCAGATGGACGTTATTATCTAAAAGCTACTGCTGACAGCAATTTCCTCGATGCCGCACTAAATTTGAGTGATCTTGCAAATGCGGCTACCGCAAGAACCAATTTAGGTTTACACGCAGTTGCATCTAGCGGTGATTACAACGACCTTACAAACAAGCCTACAATATCTACCACTGCTAGCAATGTTGCTGGCGGTACGGCAAATGGTATTTTGTACCAGAGTGCGACAGATACAACGGCTCATTTGGCGGCTGGCGTATCTGGTTACATATTACAAACTAACGGAACGGGATCTGCACCTACATGGGTTCCGAAATCATCTGTTGCCACGCCCACAGGTGTTGCGTCGGTAATGAAGCTGTCAATATAGAGAGGTACACATGGCAGATACACTAGAAAAAATAGCTTTTAAAAACTGGTCAACAAGTGAGGTTGCGGCTGGGACGGCATTTGACATTACTACTAACGCAAATACAGCCTTTGTTGTAAAGGATATACTTTGTGAGCAATTTAACACTGCAAATCCAGTAGAGTTAAAAGCAACTCTAGCGGCAACTTCTGATATAGGCACTTATCCTACAAGTATAGGAACTGTGGCTAGTTCTGCAGTGTCGGGCATGAGTGGCAGTTTAATTATTCCGCCAAGCCACACATTGAGGGTAACACCTACTGTAAAAACAGCCGCTTATTGGGATATACAATTTGCAACGTGGAATCATTACCAATATGGCTATTTTAACAATAATGCCAGAAACTTTAACCAAAGCAGTTATAACAGAACAACCGTTCCTACTTTTGGCGGTACGTTAGAAAAAACAATAAAAACGACTCATTATGATAATTTTGCTTGGTCTACTGCTCTTGGCAGTCCTTGGACTGATAATTTCGGTATGGGGTCGTATACTTCTACTTATTATAGTGGCAACTACCAATGGCAAGAAGATTATGGTTTCCAATGGATGTTATTCACAACGCCAACAGTAAACACAAACGGAACGGCTGGCCCCAATGGTGGTAATAACATGATTGTTGGGATGGGTAATTCTAGTTATTACAATACGAGTTCCTTTGGCGTAGCTTCAGACAACAGTACTAACAAACTAGGTCAGCAAGGTTGGATTAACCAATATTACAATATTCCTAGTTGGGATGGTGAGCAGTTAGTTTTTACAGGCAACTACAATAATCTTTATTGGTTCAATCTCGCAGAAGGCAAACATTTAGGTTATCAAAACGCAACAGGAAGTCAAACCTATGGAATTGTTCAAACAAATGGCGCTGACTCAGGGCAAGGAACTCGTTATTTAACGTCATACGCTAGGACGCATTTTTGTAATTCATCCCCGACTCATGGCTACTATGTTACTGTCTCAGGCCATTCAAACACTAATATAAAAATTACGGCATCTAAAATAGATAAATCAGCAATTATTGCGCTTGGTGCGAACACACAAACATACACAATGGCTGCAGGGGATTTCTGGACAATTACTGATGGCTCAACAAATGCCAATAGCGGAAACCCAAAAACAGTAGGTAACACTTATTCAAATGGTCAATCATATCAAAAGTGGATGACTGCAGATTGGCACTCACAAGCGTCAAAACTTGTAATTGTTATTGCTGACGAAAATGGCAACCAGATGAATTTCTTAGTAGTAGATCACGGTCAAAGAGCGCCAAACAACGCAAGATATGCGACCAAAGCACAGCTAGAAGAATGGTTTGGGTGGAAATCTCCAATTCTTGAAACAACTAATGGTGTTGCTAGAATAACGTTAGGTAGCGGTGGTAGCAGTTCGCTTGTTAATAATTGTACGCCATCGTTACCAGAAGGTCTTGTGCCAACAATTCATGCTAGACAAACGTTTTATTTAGTAGAAAATCATTTGTATCTTTATTGTACAGCGAACTATGGACGTATCCTTAGATTTGACTTAACGGATGCAGACGGAGCAGTAGAAGTTATAGCGTCAAAAACTAAAAGTGCGGCTGGCACAAACGATGTTGTAGGCATGGATGGACAAGATCAGAGAGAAACGTTCCATGCAATTAAAACATACCCAACAACATCAGTCATCAATTCTCGATCATACACACAAGGCTTTTCCGCCCATATGTCAGTGTATGGCATAAAAGAAACGCGATAGGAGAGTAATTATGGGCCTTACTTCAACGCCAATATCTAGCGGGACAACAGCCGCAGCTACACCCGATAAAACAATTTCAATTAGACAATATGGAAGTGCTAATAATGTTTTGCTTTATACAGTTCCAGCAGGAAGAAAATTTAATGGTCGCTGTGGCACAGATACAGTTAGTGGCGGTTCTTATGGTTTTATTATAACAAAAGCTGGCGGTGTATATAACAGCGCAAATGATCCTGTTTACATGACAAGTTATTATTTTCACGGTGCCAACTATCAAAACAGACACCCAGCAAGTGAGGGAACCTTAACGCTGCAGGCTGGTGACACTATTCACAACCTTAACAATAGTTCTAATTTAAGTTGGTATATCTTAGGAGTTGAAAGCGATGCTTGATACAAGACTGATAGATGGTGTTATGTATGACATTGAAACGACTATTGACAAGGATTTGTCATCATCAACGATAGCAAAACCTCGCCCGCCAATAACAGAAACAGAAAATGAAGATGGCGGTATTGACGTAACAGTGGACTATGAAGGTTTTACGCCAGAAACTAAATTTTTTATTAATCTTCCCAATTACAATCCTCTTTCCGTAGAGCCTTGGGTGAATGACGCTCAACGTCATAAATTTGCCGTTAAATGCGATGAAGGGCTGTGGAATGAATGGCCCCCACACGTTTCTGATAGTGAGGAAAGTGAATAATGACAAGGGCAAGAGATGTAGCTGACAAGAACTTAGCAGTTATATCTGCGGGTAATAGCGGTCAAATATTAACCTCTGATGGTAACAACTGGTCAGCACAAGATGCTGGCATAACGGAATTATCGGAAGATACGACGCCCGCTTTAGGCGGTGATCTAAGTATGGGATCGCACTCTATAGCTGATGGTGTTTTAGGCATCAAAAATACTGGCACGCAATCAGAGCTACGAATGTATTGTGAGGTAAATAATGCTCATTATGTTGCGTTAAAAGCCCCGGCTCACGCAAATTACAGTGGAAACCCAACATTTACTTTGCCTCCAAATACAGGATCATCAGGACAGCTTTTGCAAACAGACGGTGCAGGAGCGATGTCATGGGGAGATGCGGCTGCAGGAGGAAATACGTTTCAAGCAACGGCAAATGGCTCTATTGCGGATGGAAAACCAGTGATTTTAGAAAACACTGGAACTGTGGCACAAGTGGCGCTTACAGGAACATCACTTGCGTCTGTGGAGCAAAATAATGGTGCGTTTAGGCCTGATCGCACAAGCAATCCATTTTCCTATGGTCAGTCGTTTTACAATCCAGTAGAAAATATGGTTTTTGTTGTGTATAGAGACGAGCAAACTGCTTATCCTACAGTTGTAGTAGGCGAAGTCTCAAACACTACTGCAAATGGTATAACGTGGGGAACTCCTGTAATTCTTGATACGGTTAATTCATATTGGGTTGCTGGCGGGTGTCAAGAGTCAAATGGCAGAATGGCTGCTTTTTGGCAAGACAATCAGCTTGTGGGAAAGTGCATAGGATTTATTAGATCAGGAACATTAAGTGTTACGTTAGGTTCTTCGGTACAAACATATGACTCTACCGCAGTACAGTATAATACTTGTTGTTATGACTCGGTTAATGACGCGATTGTTATAGGTTGGAGACAATTTCCTAGTAATGGTGGGGCAACGTACACGCCAATGATGCGTTATTGTAATGTGCTTGCCAACACTTCAATTAATTTTTTAACGAGCGCACACCAAATAAATGGTCAGCAAACGTATGCTAATAGAGTTGCTTACTCGCCTGATCATCAACGAGTTATGATGGTGTTTTCTAACAATATTGGCAGTGATTGGAAATATTCGACTGTTAGCTATAGTGGTGGCACGTTATACACAGGAGCTAATGGTACTATTAACACAGGTAACTGTGGCACTGGCACAATAGCCTATGATACGACAGCCGATAAATTTGTTACGTTTTACAATGACGGAACTGCATCGCGGGGTCAGGCTAATGTTCTTACGCTAACAGCAGGGGGAACAAATGCGGCTCCTAGTGACTCAGTTAGTGTAGGGCCAGTCCAGAATATGTTAGCGGCTGGTCAAGAACCAAATTTTGGCAACACCACAAACAATGCCGTCTATTGGCCCGCACAAGATAAAACAGTCGTTGTTTTTAGTCATGTGCAAAACGCGGCAAAAGCGTCTTTTGTCACAGCAACCGTATCAGGAACAACAATAACATTCACCTCACCAGAAGTTTTGACTAATTCAAACTATACTCAAGGTGCGGATATTTCTTGTGTATATGATGACAACGCTGACACGGTTGTTATCACGTTTTGGGCTTATCGAACACCTAGCACCCGCTATTATGTTCGCACAAATCTTTTAACTGAAATAAGCATAACAAATCTCACAGCAAGCAACTTTTTAGGTATTGCTAGTGGATCTGTCACCAACGGACAAACAGCAACAATACAACTCACGGGCAACGTAGACGATGCTCAAACAGGAATGACGGTTAATGACACAATGTATGTGCAAGACAACGGCACTCTTGCAAATTCGGCGGGTTCTGTAAGTGTTGTTGCGGGTCGCGCATTGTCTGCAACTCATTTAAAAATAGCGTGAGGAATTATGAAAATAATTGTTGAAAAAGAAACTAAGTTGGTAAAGTTTTTACTAGATGATCTTGTAGAAATACATCCAACACCAGATCATATTATGCTCAACAAAAATGGTAAAGATATTGCAAAAATTGCTTGCCATAATGAGGATGACTGCACCGTTTTTCGCAACATAGAAAATGCACCCGAAGACTATATGGGTAATAAATATACTTATGAGGATGGGGAATTTACACTTGTTGATGGATGGACAGACCCTCTTAACGAAGAACAACAGATAGCGAATCAATAAATGGTAGAAAAGAGCATAGACTACAGCAAAATAGAGCCGTATCACTATTCAGATTGGTTAGGTAGCTTATCATTTGATGACTTGCAAAGATTACGCAAAGTTGTACGATTGGTGCATATGAAAAATTACCCGAAGCGTCAAATCACTAACAGGGAAATGGATCGTATAATTGAAGCTATTGGCCCAAGGGTAGCAGAGCAACAATTGAAAGCACTAATTGATGCAGGAAAACTTAACTAACGGCTATAAATTTGAATACAAGCCGGGTGGTGATGTTCTCAAAAAATTTCTAAAAGACGATGCTTTTGTTAGAGGCATAAGGGGGCCAGTGGGGTCTGGCAAATCCGTGAGTTGTTGCATTGAAGTAATGCGCAGGGCTTGTCA
>PBPT01000081.1 GCA_002724735.1 Fidelibacterota bacterium
CCTTCAATCTTGTACGGATTCATTGATGCGTTTGTAATGAGTTCTAATAAAATACTTTCTTATGATAGCAAATACCGTTAGCACTGCTACTTGGGTCGCTGAAATAATAAAGGCACTGTCAAAAGCTAAATACAACATCGTTGCTAAGACCACATAAGATAACACCCAATTAATCGGCAGACCGAGAAAGGTATCGATGCAAGCTTCTTTGAATGACGGCCAATCTAGTTTCATTTATTTCTTCAATAAATCTTCTTTATTTATATTTTCACGGTTTATTAATTCATCTAAATAACTAGAATCGTAATCATTACCGCCATATTTATTTATTGTATCTCGCAACATTAATCTAAAAAGGTGCGTTGCGCTTATCTTGTTATCTGCACAAATTTCTTTCCAAAGTTTTAGTTCAGCAAAAGTAACTCTAAAGGATATGCTTTCAGTTTTTATTAGTTTTACTTTGTATTTTTCTGGTATGTTTAGTTTCATTTATTTCTCCTTTCTTCTATAGGAGGAGCTACACAAGCTCCCCACCTTTCAATATTAGGGCCTCGTCTTTCTCTAGCTCTCTTTTCCATTGCTTTTTTATTACGACGTAAGCGCTCCTCACGTAACTCAGGTTCTAATTCGTGCATAATTTCAGCTTTGACAAGCGCTCGTTCGTCTGGCGTGAGCTCGTCGATTAAAACAATATCAGCTTCAGTCGGTACCCAAGTCTGAAAAAATTGTTTCTTCTGATCCCGCCACTCCCAAGCTACTTCACGTTTGAGTTCTTCTGAGTTGATAATAAAGTAAATGTTGTTGCTTTCAGTTTTCATCTTTTTCTCCTTTATTGTATTTAATATATTCTTGTCGCACAGGTATGTTCCATAATCTTCTAATTCTTTCTCTACATTGTTGCCAATAAGGTTTTTGATGATCGAAATAAAAAAAATCTTTTTCTAAAAGAGTTTCTGTTTTCCAAACATAATATCTGTAATCACCCCAAGGCATCATTACAGATTTAGTTTTAATTTTAAAACCATACTCTTTAGCTATTCTTCTGAATCTATTTCTTTCTTTTGCTGTTAACTCTTCAAAACCCTCTCCGTCCTCACAAAAATATAAATCACGAAAAACTTCATAATTTTTTCGATCAACTAAAAACTTATCTTTAGGATCAACTTTATTGGTATATTGATTTTTAAGTAGAGGTTCTGTTTTTTTGTAATGTGATGGCGATTTATTTTTCATTCTGCTTCCCAAGGTTTACGGCTTTGATTGTCAAAACGATAGTGCCAAGTTTGTTTACCAGGAATTGCTTTCGTCTTGACTACATCGCCTAAGTATTTTTGTACGTGACTCACGGCATAACGTGCTGCTCGCTCGCCACTCGGTAAGTTGTTTGCTTTCAGTGCCTCACGTGCTAACAGTTCTAATTCTTGTCTAGTGTAAAACTTAACTCTGTCCATAGCATTTGCTACTTTTTGTGCAATTTCTACTTCGTCCGGACCTTCATCAAAGTCCACCATATCCCAATAACCTTTCTCAAAATCAAATCTAGACAAATGCGTTTCAGGTTCTTTGGCATTACGTGCTTCATAAAACATTGTTACATTCGGACGTTGCCCCATCAGTTTGATACCAGAGTCCATCCACCCAGCAAAAGCTGAGCCTCCACGGGCTGACATGAACGAAGCATCATCCGCTCGTTCCTTACCCGTGTGATGGGCAATGATTACTGCCACACCAAAAAGTTCAATCAAGCGATCGATTCTAGATAGCAAGCTGTGGATCTCTTGGTTGCTGTTCTCTTCGCCATCAAAGAAATTAATAATCGGATCAATCATGACAATGTCAGGTTGATGATAATCAATACTCTCAGCGATTGCGTTGATGTCTTTGTCACGCATGATGTTCTTTCTGAGTCGGCCAGTTGGAATTAAGTTTGCATGTCCCAAGGCTAACAGATCTGGATCGTGTCGGTACGGTTCGTAGTACAAATCGATTCTATTTTTTAAAAACTCTTGAATGATTTCAGCTTGTAGCCACATGACTTTACACGGCTTGGTAAAAGGCATGCCCATAAACTGTTGACCAGTCGTGGCTGCTGCTGCAAACGCTCCCAACCAATGCGACTTACCTATCTTTGGCTTCCCAATCAATAGACACCTAGACTGTTCAAAGATAAAACAATCACCCCAATACTGTTCGATTGTACCTGATTCGATGCCTGTCCAAAATTCATCGTTGTAACTTTTTAAATTAAGTGGGTCGGTCTTATTGTCTTGTACCTTTTTTACTTCGATGGGATCTTCTTGATCCAGTATTTCTTTGAGTTCTTCGCCTAGATCTATCTGCCATTCGCTCGTCTTCCAAGCCATGATTCCAGCATCTACATCTTCTGGATTGCGTTTGATATGACCCTGAGTAATCGACATGGTTGTTTGTAAAACCTCTGGCAAAGGCAGTGGGGACGGCAATGTTTGGTTCCAATCAAAAGCTTTGATTAAAACTTCACGATAACCCCAGCCTTCACGAATCCATTTGCCTAAGAGTCTTGCTAAAGTATCATTACGTTGACCGACAGCAACAGGATCTGTACCTATTTTTGTTCCTAATGATAACGGCTGTACCTTTCCTGATTGATTGTATTCGTGTATTGCATTCAAATCATTCATGTTTAACATCGGCAAATCCATCATGTCATTGACCGAAGCGCCTTGTGCCAATTCAAAACTGTATTTGAGTGAAGGCGAAACCATGACATAACCACCTTCGCCCCTGACATCCAAGTTGCCAGTCATGTTACGAACATTTAAGCCCTCGTTGATTTGATAAAAATAATGATAACCACCACGTGGGGTTCTTTGTTTCAGAGGCGATCGAGTTACTTGACCAGACTCGACGAACTCAACCGCCTCGGTACTATCACAATCCAACACCACAAAAGTTATGCCGGTGATAGCAGCCCAGTTAGCCCCTGGATATCGGACTAACCACTCTCTCAATTCTTCTTGGGTAGGTTGTCTTCTTTGATAAGTCTCCCACTTTACTCTAGGGGTCTTGGCCCATTTCGCTGCTAAGACTTCATCGCTTTCAAACGGATGACGTTTGCGAAAATATTCTGGAATGATTTCTGTACGTGAACCACACGGAATCAAATGAAAACCTTCTTCCCAAAACGACCAAAGCATTTCGGCTTTGGCTTCGTCAGAAAAATTTTCTAACTTAGAATCAGGATTCAGTACTAAGGGCATTCTCTTCTATGGGTCCGTAAATATCTTCCCAGGTCATAGCGTAACCTGTCATAAGTATTAATTTTTTTGCTTGCCTTGGTCTTGGTTCGCGGTTGCCATAACGCCAAGATTTTACTGTGTCAGGTGAGACTCCTAGTTCTTTAGCTAAAGGGTACTCGCCTCTTTTGATAATATATTCTTTTAATGTCATGCCGTGGATTGTAAATTATTTTTTGCTTAAAGTAAAAATATTTCTTGACATTTATTTTTCTTTCCTCAATACTACGCTCAGGAGTAAAGTTATGAAAGAGAATATTGTAGAAGAGTTCGACGACCTCGCCGACTTATTAGCCAGGAAAAAAAACAACTTAGCTATGCAAGCAAGGTTGCGTGAAGAAAGCAAAGATTTAGATATTGCTATCGCTCGTCACCCCAGAGTTGCTGAACAAGTGAAGCTGTCTAACAACACCGGCGGTGCAACTAGAATAGATTTTGCTGAATATGATTTTGATATCAAAGTTGATTTTCGAGTCAAACGTGAATGGGATCAAAGCAGAATCCATGATATCTATGAAGCTGGGCAGATCCCAGAAAAACTCTTTCCATTCAACTTAGAGTTCAAAGAAAACAAAAAAGAAACGACAGCTCTGGCTGAACAACACCCCACAATTTATCAAAAATTAAGCGAAGCATTGACGACTAAAATTTCAGATCGGCCTTATGTTTCGTTTTTAGACAAGAGGAAAAAATGAGTATATTAGATGAGATTCAAACAGGCATGAACCCTGGGCCTATAAAAATGAACATAGCTGGCACCGATGGGATAGGTAAGACTACCTTTGCTGCGGGTGCTCCAAGCCCAATATTTATCAAGACTGAAGAAGGTACTAGATATGTCAACACTTCTTCTTTTCCATTGTGCGAATCGTATGAGGACTTGATGAAACGATTGAAACAATTGGTACAAGAAGAACATGATTTTAAAACTGTGATTATTGACACCACCGACTGGGCAGAAAAATTAATTCAAGAAGAAGTGTGTCGTCAAAAGAATGTAGCTTCCATAGAAGACATCGGTTTTGGTAAAGGATACACCATGGTAGCTGAAGGCTTTCAGAAGATCTTTAGAGCCTTGGACATCCTTAATGACAAAAAGAATATGAACGTGATTTTATTATCTCACGTTGCCATCAGAACATTTGCAGATCCTGAGCGTGAGCCTTACGATCGTTGGGAACTTAACTTACACAAAAAGGTTAGTTCTAAAATCAGAGAGTGGGTTGACTTTAATCTATTTGCAAATCATCAGATTCGTGTTACTAAGTCGGGGCAGGGCTTTAATGAAAAGTCACGTGCACTTGCCATGGGTGAGCGTATGCTTTTCACAAAGTTCTCCGCGGCTTTCGATGCGAAGAGTCGAGTTCCTCTTCCCGATAAGATAGAGCTCAAATGGGATGCGTTTATTAACGCATATAAAACAGCAACTAAAAAACTAATGAGCACTAGCAGTGTGCAAGGAGATTAATTTGTGTAAAAAATGTGGGAGGCCAGCTGAAGTGGTTGTAAAATCCAACGGTTGGTTCGGACCATTTAACAAAAAGATTTACATGTGCACTGCTTGTGTTCTGGAGACAAAAAAATGACAGATGAGTTTGATATAGACTTAACTAGCGTGGAAGAGGAAAATGATTTCTCACCTATCCCTAACGGGAACTATGAAATGGTGGCGAATCAATGGAATCAACACACTTCAAAAGCCGGTAATCTATCCATCAAAGTCGAGTTTGATGTGGTAGGTCCGAGTCATGCTAATAGAAAAATATGGGAATATTTTACTGTACAAGGCAACGCCGTCCAAGTCACTGCAAGACGCGTCAAAGCTTGGCGTAAATCGATGGGATTGGATCCAGATGTCAGCTTCAATAAAGAAGCCTTAGAAGAAATGATGAATAAACCATTTATGGCTAAGGTAAAGATTGAACCTGGGACAGATGGCTATGCCGACAGCAATAAAATAAACGACTTTATAAGCAAAGGTACAAGCACACCAAAATCAGAGGAGAAGTCTGAGTCCGTGCAAGATCCAGCTGAAGTTGAAGCTGCGGAGAAATCCACTGGCGAGCAAGATTATGATTGGATGAAATAGGGCTTTCATCCATACCATCCACCTACCACCAAGGGTGGAAATCAAGCGAGACCTAAGCACGTCTTTAAACTGCTTAATTAAATAATAATATAAAGAGAGACGACATGATAACAGAACAAGACACAAAAACAGAAAACAAAAAAGCATTTGGAAAAATAGAAAAGGATATTCCAATTAACCAAACTGTTCATAGGTATAATGAATCACACAAACTAGCTAGCAAAATGGAGATAGGCGATAGCATTTTATTTGAAACTCCTAGAGATGCAGAAAGATTCATTGGGGTTATGAGACGACAATTAAAAAGAGCTACTAGACGAAGTCAATCTGATGGTACGGTAAGAGTTTGGTACATAGCTGATATAAGCAAGATTAGTGTAGACACTGAGAAAGAAAGAGTAGAATTTATTAGAAATTAGAGGAGTACATGAAAAGAAAAACACTTAATCTTAATGAAAAAGATTTAATATCGAATACCGAAAAGGTTATCGAAGAAGTACATAAGCTTTGGCGCAATGAAGATAGCTTATTTAATCCAACCCTGGTTCAGGCTGTAAAAGATACTGAGCTCAGCATTTTAAACATAGGATATGAGAATGAAAGAAAATTTAAAAAATGATTTAGAACTAGAGCTGTCAGATCTATTAAGAAGATACTCCAAAAGAAAAGATTTTGACGCTGGCAAATTTACTGCGGCACTCAATCATTTTTCTATGCGTTTGACTTATGAAATGACTCATAACACCATCGCTGCCACTGGCTTGATTGCTGTGTGTTTAAACTCAGTGCTTTCTGATTTAATGGATGCCCAAGAAAAAGAAATAGTTTTTGAGGCAGATGCAAAACTAGATGATGAGCTAAACACTAAAAAGACAAAACATTAATGGATCTCAGGCCCTATCAAGAAGATGCTGTCACATCGCTCTTTGATTGGTTTGGTAGCCAATCAATTACTGACCATCCTTTACTAAGTTTACCTACTGCTTCTGGCAAGACAGTAATCTTTTCTACTTTTATTAAACGACAGATTATGTCTTACCCAGATACTAGGTTTTTAGTTCTAGCTCATCGGCAAGAACTAATCGAGCAAGCTGAAAACAAAATAAAAAACGTTTGGCCTCAAGCGCCAGTTGGTGTTTTATCTAGTAGTTTAAAGAGACATGAGTTAGATGCTCAGATTCTGGTTGCTTCTAGAGATACTTTAGCTGCTGGAGCTAGATTAGAAAAAGTTGGTAAGTTTGATTACATTATTATTGATGAAGCTCACAATCTTTCGCCAGACGAACAAACTAGATATCAGAAAATTATTACCAAACTGTCTACTGAACATGCTACTAGAGTTATGGGCGTTACTGCTACACCTTATCGCATGGGACAAGGTTATATTTATGGCAAACGTAAAGATCATTTCTTTTCTGACCTTGCTTATCAAGCGAAAATCCCAGATCTTATTGAGCAAGGTTATCTAGCAAGAATAGTATCTTATCAGGTAGCTGACGAAACCATCATTGATGCTAGTAAAGCCAAATTAAAATTTAAAGGTGGAGATTATAAAGAATCAGATTTAGAGAAGTTAGCTTTAGATGAACAAACTATTCTAGCCATCATTGCTGATTGGACAGAAAAAGCTTACAGCAAAGGTCGAACTGCTACTGTCTTTTTCTGTGTCTCAGTATTGCATGCCATGAAGATGAATATGTTTTTAGCCAAACAAGGTATCAAATCAAAACTACTTACTGGGGAAACTCCAGGCGACGAGAGAAGGCAGATTCTGGCAGATTTTGAGTCAGGCGAGCTAAACGTCATCTGTAACGTTGGCGTCCTTACAGAGGGCTGGGATGCGCCCAAAACGGATTGTATTGCCATGCTTAGACCTACGCAAAGTTTAGGCTTGTATGTGCAAATGTGTGGTCGTGGCATGCGTGTTTACCCAGGTAAAGAAAACTGTTTGTTATTAGACTACGGCGAGAACATTGCTCGACATGGGTGCATTGACACAGCTCAACCCAATCAAGAATTTAAAGTTAAAAGACCAAAGATTTGTGGCGAATGTTTAGCTATTAATTCGTCGCATGCTAAAAAGTGTGTTGAGTGTGGTGCTGAGTTTCCAATTTCAGAATTTTCTACTTACTTAGTACCAATGGAAGAACGTAAGGTTGCTAAACAAACCAAGGCAGCTACCGGAGCCGTGATCTCTGATGAGAAACCAGGTGTTAGAACTAAAGAAGAAATAGTCACTAGCACCTCTGCAACTTTGGCCACTTCTAAAAACGGTAATGATTACTGCCGAGTTTTCTTTCAGATAGAAGATAGTTTTCTACCCAGATCCTTACCGCTTATGTTTGAGCATCCTAGAATGAGTGGTCTAGCTATTAATCAATGGTGTAGAATTGTGGATGCAAAGAAGTGGGGAGTGCCGCGTCGATCTGAAGATGCCGTCCGTAAAATTAATCAAGGTGCCATGCGAGACGTAAACAAAATAACTGTTAAGAAAGAAGGTAAATATTTTAATGTCAAAAGAGTAGTCGTTACCAATAAAGAGGTTTATATATGAAGAAGATAAATGAAATAATTGATCATGTTATGCTGGAAGAGCCAGCTAGTTATCGTCCTTACTTAGGAATGAGTCAGATTGGTAATCCAGACGAGCGTATGCTTTGGTTAAACTTTCGTTGGTGTTTGCCACCCAATAGCTTTGAGCCAAGGATTTCAAGAATTATGGATCTGGGTCAGCACTTAGAAGATATCATTGTTGATTATTTAAAAAAAGCGCAAGGCTTTGAAGTGTTTGAGAAAGATAAAAACGGTAAACAATATACAGCTTCTTTATTAGGCGATCATTTCTCTGGCCATATTGATGGCGTAATAAAAGGTTTGCCAACTGTAAAATCTCCTGCCATCTTAGAAATCAAAACTGCTAATGACAAACGTTTTAATAATCTAACTAGCGAAGGCAGTTACGAACGTTGGTCCATGGAATACGAAGCTCAGGTGCATTGTTATATGGGGGCTTTTAAACTAGATAAATGTTTGGCTTTGGTTTACAACAAAAACAATTCAGATATTTATACCGAAGTTATTAACAAAGACGAAGAGATCTTTCAAAACATGTTGGCCAAAGCTAGACGAATTATCACTTCAGAGAATCCGCCAGAGAGTCTGATACCTGAAACAGATTGGCGCATTAAAAGTTTAGCCAAAGAATCTAGGGATGTTTATATGCAAAGAGCTTATCCACAAGAAAAAAATTGTCGCAACTGCAAATACAGCAAACCTTTGATAGATAGTAGCGGTGCCACTTGGCTTTGTAATAAAGGCCAAGAGATTTCTAATCCAAAAATGCAGAAGCGAGCTTGTCAAGATCACGAGTGGATTACAGGTTTAACTCCATTACCTTTCTAAATTATTGTAAGTTTTTGTAAAATCATAGTATAATTTGACATATTCCTTGTAATTAAAGGAGGTCAACGTGAAAACTTTATGTGATTTTGAAGACCCTTTTATAAAAAGATCAGGCTGTAAACCTGTTTGGATTAACAGAGCTACGTTTGAATCTTTAAATAAATTTGCTTCAGACAATGAAAAAGACGTTAAAGACATAATAGAGTACTTGGTGGTATTAGCTTTGAACAACCACGAAAGAAAAATTGAAGAAAAAATTAGTTTCGATTTAGAAAGCGTTTAATTAATTTTTACTTTTAAAATCTATTATATTTTTACACCACCAGAAGAACATGTCTTCCGATAGATTGTGTTTCATAATGTTGACTCTGTGTGTTACCAATTGTATGTTCCCAACCACATAACCTTCATGCGGCAGGATCCTATCTAAAGAAGCATTGAGTTCTTTCTTGCCTTGACCATCTTTAGCATGCGTCATTAGAACGCCAGACAAGGCGCACCTGCCCTCTTGTTCGTCCCAGACATCAATTACATCATCCAGAGTAATATCCCACTTCAGATCGGGTCTTTTCTTTTTTCTGGAACTTTTTAATTGCGTGAATATTAGGGCTAAAAATTTGTAAGGATCTTGAGTTACATTCTGGTAACGTTTTTTTTGGTAACAACTTCGACAGGTCTTCCGATAAGAGATAGTACCTGTCGGTCTTACCTTGGGTTCAAACTGCTCCATAGGTTTACTCTTCCGACAGACGGAACAAGTCTTTTTGTCTTCGGTCATTTTATTCTCTAGGAGAAGATACGATCTGTATTATCAAGCCTGGGTACAACGCTTCCACCAATTTCTTTTTGAGTTTGAAGACATCAGTTTGCACACCTTTAGTATCTTCCACCACCTCCTCGCCATTAGCGTTTTTGTATTTAAAATCCGCCTTGTATAAACAGATCTTTTTACCTTCGATAAAACATGGATAAGGTGGGTGCACCTCTATATCTGATACGGCACCAGCTCTTTCTAATTCTTTTAAGAATTTATATCTGGCTGCCTCTAGCTTACTGTCAAAGACGTAACCATCTAGCTTTACTTTGATCGCACCGTATTTGTTATAAGCCATTTTTTAATATACAATAATTTATCAAAAATAAGAAAGAATCAACATATTAGGAGAATCTTACATGACTCATGTTACCATAGGTGTGAACAAAGAAACGCATAAAAAACTTAGCGAACTCGCTTCATTAACTCATCGTACCAGGGCTAATACTGTCGAGTGGTTGGTTGATAGGGCCATAAGCCAGATTAAGTTAGCTGAAAAAAACGGCAACGCCGAGCAAATTAAATTTGGACTTTAAGATCCCCCTACTAATTTTTCTAGTTCTTGCTGTCTTAATATTTGAGCTCCTGGGGATATTTGAGTTCTTGGGGATTGGTCGTCTCTTGGATCTCTAAATTGCCCTTCAAGATTTTGTTGTCTTATATCTCTTTCAATAATATTAATAGGAGTTCTTATATCTTGTGGCGCTGGCGAAGCTCTTAAAACATCTACATTTAATTCAATTGGTCTAAATCTATTACGCATAACGTCTTTGTAATTAGCCACTTTAGCTTTTTTAAGTTGTGTCTCTATTTCTCTTTCTGATAAACCAAGAGTTTTTGCATCATCAATTGCTGTGTATAAATCTCTAAAGGTTCTAAATCTTTTTTCATTTGAATTTATATAAGCGTTTAGATATTGTTCTGCCTCTCTTGGTTCAAATTGTCTCAAGTAAGAATTGAATTGGTTGGTTGCGTCTCTTATTTCTCTAGAAGCTTCAAAACCTCTAAACAATAAAGTTCTATCTATTTGTGGTTTGACTACTTTGAAACCAGTAAAGGCTTGTACCATGGTATCAGCTACATCCAGATCCTGACCTGCTTTAGTTTTTAAATCCTCGCCTTTGCCTCCAGTCAAACCAAAGACAGCTTTAGGAAAGTTTTTTGGTCTAACGTCAACACCGATTCCTCCATCAGTTCCTAAATCAGAAGCTAGAGTAAAAGGGGTTATGGAAGGTAAAGTTTGTTCAGTTACGTATAAAAAACTTTTAGCCAATCTATCACCTATGGTATCTGACTCTCCCCAAATTCTTCTACCAGTTGCAGTTCTTCCATAAGCAGAATCAGTTACAGCTTGTATGGAGAAAGCTGGCTCAACAAAACTATTACTTAATTCTGAAACTGCACCAAGCGCACTATCATTAAATGTTTTTAATAAACTTTCTTCATTTCTATTGCCTTCTGCGACTTCCATAAACACCCTATTCACAGGTCTGTTTAAATAATCATAAGGGTTCATGTAACTAAAATTAAAAAATTGAGTAGGGTTGCCATCTTTATCAGAGGCCACTGGCACTAAAGTTGCTGTCTTATCCCAAGGCATTCCATAAGATCTTTTATACGCTTCTACTTTTTCTTGATCAACTCCAGTTAAAGTTGTGCCTATTCTTTCCAAAGCGTAACCAGTACCACCTAAAGTAAATGTTGCTCCAGCTAATCTGCGCATACCTATCTTTTGTATCTCAGGATTATCACTAGCAACTTCTCTAATTGCTCTAGCAACCGCATTCCCAGTATTTCTAAATATTTCTGCTGGGAAAGCTACAAAGTTACCTACTGGAGCTAGTTTTAATTTATCA
>PBPT01000082.1 GCA_002724735.1 Fidelibacterota bacterium
AAGAGGATTACTCCGAACCTAAATTATTGATGAAGTTTCTTAGTTTAGTTGAATCTGCTTCTGCTTTGATCTTACCTACTGTATCACCTTGTGTAGGATCTGCATCTTCTGGATTATCTGTGTTAGGAACTGACTGTCGTTTCAAGCTATCATAAATTGTGCTTTTGCGTTTATCAAATTCTTGATATTCTTCGTCATCTGCTAGATCTCTAATACGCAAACTATCTACATCAAATTCAAGATCTACTTTAGCACCAACACCACTACTGCTTCTAGTTTTCATTAGCTGTATTTGATATCTACCACGTTCACGCATTGCTCTACTAGTAAAGATACCTATAACATTATCAGCAGTTTGAATTTTACTAAGTCCACCACTAATATGCGAATGATCAAATTCAATTTCTTCTACTGCACCTCTGTTTAGCTGTGCCGCTGTTACAAATACAGTATTCAACTCCATTGCTAGATTACGTAGTTCTTCACTTACATACTTGTCTTTAATAAACAAGTTTTCAGCACTTACCTTAGCACCATTTGGCATAAGCAAGTCTAAGTAATCAATCAATAGTACATCAATCTTACGTCCTGTTTTAATTTCATATTCTTTAATATAGCTACGCACATCATTTGGAGTCTTACCACTAGGCATATATTTTACTTGAAATGCTCCACTCTTTTTGCCTATCATTTTAACTTTCATTTCAACATCATCTATATTCTTAAAAATATCACGTGTTGAAATATCAGTTACCATACTGTCAACTCTCATACTAACTAAGTTTTCACTTAGCTCTAGTGTAAGATACAATACGTTCATTCCTGCTAGTGCCCAATTAACTCCTAGGTTAGCTAAGAATAAACTTTTACCTGCACCTGATCCACCTGCAAATATATTCAGCTCACCTCTATTAAATCCACCAAATAGTTTCTTATCTAGGCTTTCCCAACCTGTAGTTACTTGTCCGTTATTATCTTTGATTGCTTCTAATCTTGCTCTTGGATCACGCCAGTAGTCTGTACCTAAGTCTTTTTGCAATCCTATCTGTACTGCTTTCTTAACTAGATCTTCTACCGGACCATATTCGCCCTTTTCAAGTAAATCAGCACCTTTTAATATTGCACTTTCTAGTGCCTTGTGTCTGCTAAATGTTTCAAACTCTGCTAGTAGCCAATCGTAGTGATTTTCTTGCATCTGTCCTGGATCAGCTAAGTCTGCTTTTGTTGCCGCATTAATTATTTCAAATGTAGGCAATGCATTGTGTTCTGTTACATATTCATTTAGAAACTTTGCGGCATCTTGTAAACGCCTATCAAACATTGTATGATCAAATACTGTTTGACATCTAACAAATGTTTCTGCATCTGTTAGCATCATTTCAAGATATACTTTTTGTATATCATATCCATAGTCTGTGTTTTGTCTTGTTGCCATATTATTATTTTACTACTTATGCCACTTATTGTCAAGTTCTATTTTGGTTTTTGTTTGAGCTAATACTGCTCCTATACAGCTACCAGGGTCACCTGGATTTTGAGGGACATGTACATCAACCCAATCGGTTCTTATGTTGTCTACTGCTCTTTTATTTAATGCAGAGCCCCCTGCAAGTGCTACGTACTTCGACCCTGTCATTTTCTTTGCACATGCACTTAGATTGTTTACACAATATTCAAATACTGCTTGTGTGGCAGCCGCAATGTCATTAAGGTCTTCTTCGCTAGTTAATTCAGGTCTCCACCATCTACAGCCTCTATGCATGTTTTCTAACATTCTAATATTAGGGTTCCAACCAACTCCTTCAACGTTTACTAATTCATTTAATATCTTTATAAAATGTCTTTTAGGGTTACCTGCATCACCCATAGAGGCTAACATATACTCATCTCTGTTAGGCACCAGGCCACAACGTTGTGTCATTGCACTGTAAAACAAACCTAAACTGTGTGGATACCCCTGACTGTGTATTTTTGTAAGTTTATTATTTTTACCATGCCACATAGTAAGGGTTTCAAATTCGCCTATACTATCCATTACAATTACTGCACAGTCATCATGGGGCTGTGTATAATAAGCATATGCCGCATGACTTAAATGGTGTTGGGTATATTTTATTGGCGAAATTATATCCCAACGTTTAAGATATCTACGTATATTATTTTCTGCCCATAACCAACCCTGACCAGCTCTCCATTGGCGTAGAGTTTTTAGTCCTGGACGTTCATACCAAATTACTTGATCGGGTATATCTCTGTATGTAAATTTTCTAGCTACCTCTATTTGATCCCAGTTAGGGTCAGGATCGTTTGGTATACCCGAAAAGTCTTTGCTCAAACTAGCCCATGATAGTTCGTTACCATCAAAGACAGCTATACTAGCATCATGGCTGTTACCAACCATTCCCCATGTAATCATCTATTCTCCCATTGCTCTTTATCAACACGTATATACCAACCCCTTCTTGGCTTACCAAGTGATTCGCCATTAGGGCCAGTAGGCCACCACAGGTAAGGTCGTAAGTAATCAGGAAAACTTTTACCCCCACCTGCAAAATTGGTTTTTACAAATACTCTTTTACAATACTTAAAACAATCATCTAGCCAGTATTCATAATTAAATATTGTACCTGGTTCTAAACATTCTCTATCAAAGACAGTACGTGTAGCTACAATCATATCATACTGTCTATCTAGTTTCATAGGCTCGTTCATGTTTACATACATTACAAACCTCTTTAGTCCTAATACGTCACAACAGTCTTTGTATAGTCCGCCTTTGTCTGTATGATCAAAAAATTCATCTACATCTGTAAGTTCTATATCACTTATACCTTTTTGTTCTTTAATAAGGTATGCAAGCATGCCCATGCCACATCCTATTTCAAGAACAGAGTTAACGCCATCAAAATTCATGTTATCTACACAAAATTGTTTTTCAAGCATATACATATCCCACTTGTGTATATACTTTGCACCCGGGGCTTTTTTCCAATGACGCTTTGATATTTCTAAAAGTTTTTCTCTATATTCTTCAATTTGCATTTTTGTACTTGTCTTTCAAATAATCTAAATCAATAGAACGTTCAGATGTGGTATTATCTTTAGAACTATATTTCCATTCTCCTGTACTAAGAGGACTTATATATCCAGTATCACTATAATAAGAGTAAATGTACTTTGCTGGAAATCCTCCTACACTAACTAGTTTCCGTATCCAATTGTGCTTATCCTTTAACACACTTGCTTCTTTTTCTACAATCTTAACCATTCTCTGATTAAGTCTTTCCCATTCGTTACTCATCTCGTAGTTTTTCTTTCTCTAAACTAAGTTTGTCCTTCAAACTCATTAAGTAAGCCGCACCTGCAAGTATTACAATAGCACCAGCCTCTGCAATTAGGTTTAAAGGATCAGCTTCTTTGCTGTGCAATACAATTAGCCTACACAATGCAGTGATAGCAATAATAATTGGCAGTGTTACAGGTATTCTAGAACTTGCATAAAATGCACCTATCATACCAATAATTTCTGTGTATATGAATAGCAGGAATATATCTCCTAGTGCAATATGCCGTCCGACAATCATACTTGCTACTTCAATTCCTGCCGCAAGTAAAGTTAAAATGCCTATTACAGCTAGCATAAACTTTTCAGTTATCACTGTAGTCCAGTGTAGCTTTTCTGTAGCAAATGCTTTTTCGAATTTAGGTATAAGTGGCATTATACAATTATCCCTTTGTCTGGTTGAACAATTCCTGTAGTAGTAGCAACATACTGTTTTGCTATTTCTCCTTGTGTAGCACCTACACAAGTTACTGAGTCTCCGTTAAAGGTAAACTTACCTTCTGGGGCTACACTAAACATAAAGGGTGCTAGTCCTAATCCTTTCTCATTTGCAATTAGAACCATTGGTTTAATTAGTTCATAACCACCTGTTACTCTTTCATTAAATTTACCAACAATTTCTTCACCACTAGCTAATTTTAAGCTTATAGTGTCGCCTTTTTTAAATGCTACTTCTACTAACATATTTCCTCCTATTTGTAAATAAACGGGTCACGTTTTTTTAATTCTTTCATTTTTTTTCTAAAAGCTAATTCTTCCTTAATTTTAGTATAAGGCCAAATTATTATTTGCCATATACTTTTTAGAACACTTATAATTGCATTCCAAATCTTTTTTAAATAAACCATTTTTTTGCTCCTAATCTTATTTTTAAAGGAGAAGTTTCAGCATGACTTACAATACTGTGTAGAGTAAAAATCCTGCCATAATGCTCTACTGCATCTCCAATGTCATTAATGTTATCGCCCCAAGGTGGTAAAGAAACTCCCCAGCCAAAGTCTATGGCTTGTTCTACAAGTTTCGAACCCGCTTTATCTCTGTCAGGCACTACTATTACATCTTTATTTAATCTATTAATTAATAGTGCTTGTTGATCTTTGGCTTCGCTTCCTAATAGTGCAACGCCTTCGATATGGATAGCATCTATAGGACCTTCGCATACAATTACAAATATTTTTGCAGGGCGTTGATCATCTAAGTTAAACACATATCCTGGCTGTTGCTCTGAAAGATATTTTACCTTTTTATTATCATTCACAGATCTTGCAGTCCAGCCCACAATACGGTCTTCATAGTAAAAAGGTATAATTAGTCTATCTCTATATCCTAATGATGGAGACCAATAGTAGTTGTAATCTTCTAAGAACAATTTTCTTTGTTTCATATAGTTAACTACTTGTGCAAAATGCTCACTAGTGTTTGAACACTCTGCAATGCTTACTGCATCTAATGGCAACGGCACAGTATTAAACTTAGGTACTTCTACAAGTTGCTGTTTTACTTGTATGCCTTCGTTCTCCTGCATTACAGTAAGTGCAAGTTTGTTAATTACATCATCTGGTGCATTTAACCATTGTAGTAACTTTCTCATTTTAACACTTAGATTGCGACCTTGTTGCCAGCTAGCTTTATAACCACAGTTGAAACAATGGTAACTTACCCCATCAGCGTTTGATATTAAACCACCACGCTGTCTTGTGTCAGCTGTAGTCCCATTATGTTGACAACAAGGCGCATTGAATGCGGTCCACCCGCTAGGCGTTTGTTTACGCTTAGGCGGCAGATATGTCAGAACTGTATCGTTGACTACACTCATAATACTATTATAGCGTAGTTACTCGCTTTTGTCAAGGCTTTTTATGATTATTTCTCTTTGTTTATCGGAGTATTTTGTCCAATTAGCTATCTGCTCAAGGGTGCGGCCGCATCCGCGACACACACCCTTAATTAAGTTACACTGTTTTTTGCAAGGACTTTCCATACTTTTTTGTGATGTAGTATAAGCCATAAAATATTGCAGTATAAAAGATTGTACCTAACAGTGTCATATGAAAGAAAGGTATAGCCGCTACGTAGCAAGCAAATAATCCTTCTAAGGTATAACCGTACCAACCTCCTGTCCACACTCCAAAGTTTGTAACAATAAAGAATGTAACGGGGGCTAATACACTATTAGTCATTAGGTTTTTACTGTAACTTGCGATAAAGCTACACAATGCTACTGAACCATATGTCCAAAATAGCCATTGATGTAATCCCCAATATAAGTCGCCTATAAACATTGCACCTAAAGTAATAGGAAGTGCCGCATACCATTTATTAACTAAAAATGGAATAAAAATAGCCACTGCTAGTATAGGTGTAAAGTTTGGTGGGTGCGGAATAATTCGAGACATGCCAAGTATTGTGGCAAATCCGATTATCCATGCTACCAACTCAATGTTGTGCCGACCCATGTCTCTGTTCTTTCAAAATGTGGATTGATATCATTAAGCATATACACACTTAAATTATCTGTCAAAGAATAATTTACAGTTAGTGTTTGACTATACATATCTAACAGATGTTCGCTTGTTGCACTGTCAATTGCAACTGAAGCACTATAAGTGCTTGATAGCTTATCTGTCCACGGTTTAGTTGCGTAAAAGTAACCGTATTGTAATCCAGTTACTGTACCTTTTTCAGCAGTAATGCTGAACATCATATCATCTGTAAAAGATGACTTTGCTTCTTCGGCAGAAACCGAGACACAAAAAAAGACCGCAAAAAGCAGTCCAAGTAGTTTGTTCATATGTCCTCCTTTGTGAACAACACTAGTATATATTACTTAAAGTAATTTGTCAAGAGTAATTTTGGCTAGTTTCTTACTAATATTTGGGTAATTTTATCTGCTGGATTTACTGTTGTTTTGAATCTTATGTAAGAAAATACGCCATTAAAACTTACAGGACTAGGAGCAGTTTCTGTTCCGTTAAATGATAAAGTAGCAACTGTACCCCAATTTGTTGTTCCTGTAATCTGGTTATCCAAAGTTGCTTCTACAGTAACGTCTCCAATAAATGCATTTGTATATATAGCGGCTGTATGTAATGCTTCGTTACCGTTGACTGCTGGTTCCGCATTTACAGCACTTGACACCCAGATACTTGAGTTAACTGCTGTCTCAGTTAGAGATGTTACAGAAGATGTTTTTAAAGGACCAGGAAATGTTTTTCCGTTAACAAATATTGTTCCATTATTTTTAAAATTACTTTGATTGTAAGTTAAAACTTTATCTCCGTCTGTTTCAACAAGATATACAACATAGCTTAAGAATTGTTGTTTTAAATTTTTAAGATCATTTTCTGTAACTGTAACTTTAAATTTACCTCGTGAAATTGTACTACCGTCATCTTGTATTGTACAGTCTTTTTCTATTACCAACCTATCGCTCTCATCATATGCCATAAATTTTATAGTGTAACCTGTTGCTACATTTACACCTTTCTGGTCTGCGTTTAATAATTTAAATTGTAAAGCATTGTCTATGCCTCTATAAATTTCTATGTCTCTATTATACACTGGTCTATACTCCGTAATGAAACCTGCCAAATCTGCGACAAGTATGGTTGTGTTATCGACTAAATATCTTGGTAATAACTGCATAATGTATTTATAGGAAAAATGTGACAAACACTAATGTTAACTAAAGATATAGAGAACAACTTCCCTTTTTTAAGCGTTGTAAACTACGGCGGACAAGAATATATCGGTATTGTAATTAATCAAGACGCTAGCGTTACTAGCATGTATGTGTATACAGAATTACATACTAAAGCAGAACAAGAAAGATTTTTAGAGCTAGGTGATGTATGGTGGTGGGAATCAAATAGAATGATTCCTATAAACATATTTTTAGCAATAGAAATGAAACCCTATAAGTATTGTATAATGACAATGAATAGTAAAGATGTTAAAGTAAGTATAGGACCATGTGTTAATTTAAATAATTTAGCAGTCAAAAGAATTAAAAGAAAAAGTGTACAGCTAGTACGCAAACCTCCAAGAGACTAATCGTTTAAAGTCATTTTATATCTAATCCACATAAAGTAATCTATCACAAGTATTTGTAGTGCAATACCTATAGGAGTTAATGCAAACCCTAATAGGCCAGGAACAAAAATAATAAACATAAAAATATTTGTAATATATCCTAAACACTGTTCTTTAGGAACTTGCCACTTTAACCACGGTTGGGGTTCTTTAGGCCTTTTTGGCCTATAATCATATGCTTCCCAATCCATCTTCGCTCTTTTCTAAGTTTTCACAGATTAAATTCATATGCACTACTACAGCTACAGCATAGCTAATTGCATGTGCTTTCTTAAAATAGTAATCACCGTTTGATGGTTTTGTCCATACTTCTTTCATTATCGTTGGCCACTGTTCGTTTGCTAGATGTCTCTTGGCTGGACGTATTATGGCTAGTGTTGCCGCTAATTGTTCTACCGAGGTAGGTTTCAATTGTCTCAATAGATCTCCGTGACCGTTGACGTGAAAGACTTGATCGACGAAGCTGTCGTGCTCCAATAGTTCCCATAATGGTTTCCTTTCTATTAATTGGGTTAAGTGTTCTTCATTTTTTATATCTTTGTATATGCTCACATTTAAAAAGTCCAGTTTAAAATATCCTCGTTTTTCAGCTTCCTTGTGTTCAAGTGTTGCTAAATTATCAACAGGATTATGCGGAATTTCATTAGCATAAATTCCTGTGTTATGTTTTTTGCCAGTATCTAACTTTGCAACTCTATGTTTAAGTTGATCTAGTATTACTGATCTATCAGCAAAATCTATATCAATATCAGGCATCTGGATTTCCTATGTACCAATCTTGTATTGTGTTTACCCTTACATCTCTTATAGCTTTTTTATCAAGAGCATACACTACTATGCTTGTACTTTCTGGGCGTATATTTTTTATAGCTAATTTTATATTATCCATAAGGTCCTGATTAAGAGTACATGGCATAATCCTAATTTCATTAGTATCAATTTTTTTAAAGGTAATTGTAACAACTCCTTTTTTTAATGCACGTACTAGTTGACTAAGATCTTGCATTTTCTAACTCATATAACTTTTTATACTTTGCTGACTTTTTAATAGCCATATTCCATTTTAATTTACTACAACGATCTTTCATAGTAATACCAAGCAAATGATCTAGTTCGTGCAAGTAACACTTTGCACTATATCCATCAATTTTAACAGTTTGCTTTTCTAAATTTTCATCATAAAATTCTGCAAGTATTTCTTTTGGTCTACGTAATTTTACATAGACATGAGGAAAACTTAGACATCCTTCTAAATCTATTACAGTGTCCTCAGTATACTGTACAACTGTTGGATTTATGCATATATTTGTATTGTCTGGTTTATCTCCCATTACAAAAACTTTTGCATCTAATCCTATCTGATTTGCACTTAATCCTATACCTTTGCTAGACAACATAAGATCTACCATTTGTTTGTGTAGCTCTTTTGGATCAAATCCAGGATTTTCTAAATCAACTTCTTTGACTGTTTTTTCAAGCCAGTCATTTGGATAGTATAATAATTTCATAATTCGTATTCTTGCCAATCTATATTATTAAGCCCTTCATCACGCTTTAAATTTACAGCATGAGCTTTAACTCTGCCCTTCCAGTTTATATCATTAATTAGCACTCTGCCTGTGTCAGCATAACCCATTAATAGAACATCATAAGGAATACCAAATTTTTGCAATGTTGCTTCTGTTATATCTCTTACACTTTCTCTTCTTCCTGTAATAAGAATAATTCTGCAACCTTTCATTTCCCATTCTGTAAATTTATCAAGTACACCCGGAAGCATTTCTGGATTTACATTTACTAAGTCATAATGTCCATTTGGTGAATATTTAAATAGAGTTCCATCTATATCACATATTATTGTTTTCACATTATTCCTTTCTTACGCATATCATCTCTAATTTTACTAGCACTTATCTCATGCATTTTTTTACCTAACTTATGTTCTGTAAAAGTATATCCTACATCTCTGCCATAACTTATATCTACAATATTAGGTACTTTCATTATAACATACTCTTTGTCATATGTAAAGCTTTCTTTTTTTAATTCTTTAATTATATTATCAGCAACTTCTATAGTATTAAATGGATTATCTTGCCAGCCTTGGACATCTCTTATCATAATACATACCTGTCCTTCTTTGGCTAATGCTTTTTTAAAAAGTTCAGTGTGTCCTTTA
The DNA here is from genome assembly GCA_002724735.1 of Fidelibacterota bacterium. Lineage (GTDB taxonomy): Bacteria > Fidelibacterota > Marinisomatia > Marinisomatales > TCS55 > TMED108. Next base: position 9,615 of record PBPT01000082.1, read on the forward strand.
TGCCACGGTTGCCAGCGTCCTAACATCTGCACTGTAGGTTTTTTCCAATCAAACATTTTTTTTCGCCCTAAATCTTTTTAATACATCTGCAAGTTGAACATGTGTATCATTAAACCATTGTGCTACATGGTAGTCCCATTCCAATGGCTTTTCAAACATAACATTAGTATCTTCGTATCTGCTTTTTTCAATAGTATCCATCCATACTTCAAAATCAGCTTTATACTTTATCCTAGTTAGAAATGTTGGAGCAACAAAATCTGCTACTGCTATTTTACCCGCACTTACTACACCGTCTGCTAGATATCGCATACGTTCTGCTTGCCTTATCCTACCTTCAGGACTAAAGTCCCAATCATGATATCTTTCACGTACTTCATCAGCATTAATCCATACTCCTCCTATTTCTTTAGCAAAAGGTTCTGCTAAAGTTGTTTTGCCACTTCCAGGCAATCCGAAAATTAAGATCCTCATAGATTAGACTCCTTTGCAACATCTTTAACTAGTTGAACATCGTTAGGCTGCCTTTTAAATCTTATAGCCCAATGCTCAGGATCAATCATAGGATATATAATTTCTAGTTGTTCATCATTAAACTTGCCTAGCATGTCTTTACCGCTAGTACAATTTAGTATTAACCACGGACTAATCTTACCATCTCTTATATGCCATACTGCTCTATTTAAACTTACATACTTAAAATAATGATTCCACGGGGCTTGTTCTTGTTCGTCTGCCCATTCCATCATAGTCATTACGCTACGTTCTAGTGCAGTTTCAACTCCTTCTTTCTTAATAAGATTGATAGCATATTTTTCATACATCTCTTCTCTGCACCAGTGATCTAGTTTTACTCCACTAGTTACTACATGATCGATATATTTTTCTGGATACAAAGGCCTAACATTACTTACAAAACTACCAAACTTAACAAATGCATTGTAGTAAGGACTTTTATCAAATTCATCATACGTTTTGTCTTTCTTACTTCCTGCACTTAATTTATAGAATTTGTTAAATGCAATCAATCCAAGTTGTACACGCTTTTCTCCACGTTGTAAAAATCTCCTTTTAGGTTGACACATATGTACAGCTAATGTTTTTTCACGAGTGAACCCTACGCCACAATATTCACATATGTATGGCTTTTCAGAGTTTGACATTCTCGATTCCGTGTTCTTCTGCAAGTTGTAAGAGTTCTTTTTTTGTAGATATTCTAGCAAGTAATTCTACCTCGTCTATTTTCATGTTTGGATAAATGTCTTGAATTAATTTTTCGCCTTTGCTGTTATCGCTTGTTTTCTTTTTGAATCCGATCCATTTGTGAAATTCAATTTTGCCTGTTGCACCGCTTGTGCATAATAGTTGCCATTGTAATTTAGGATGCCTTGTACCTAGTACATTAAAGTTTTTGTTGTAGTATTCGTTTGTTTTAAATACAGCTAGTTCTTGTTTTTCTCTATTACCAGTTACACTACTAGCATATCTATTAAGTAACCAAAAGCTAACCTGTTTACGCTCATCTTCAGATAGTTCGTCCCAGACACTTTTTGCGTTCATATCAATTGCCGCAAGTATATCTTTTACTGGGAGTTTTTGCTGTGCCATTCTTTCAAGTCCTCAGGAGTATTAATCTCCATACCATTATATTGTACACTCAAACAGCCTATTTGCCAACCACTTTTTAACCAGCGTAACTGTTCTAATTTTTCAACATCTTCTTCTTGAGAAACTACTAAATTTGGATAAACACTTAATGCATTACGTGTATATCCATATACACCTAGGTGCCATTCTCCATAACCTGTAAGTCCCCTACCAAACCATAATGCTTGATCACCTGCACGTACCATTTTTACTGTGCTTGGGTCATTCTGTTTTTCTTTTGGCATGTTTGTAAACACTGTAGTAATAGGATAGTTTTTTAATTGCCAAATACATTTTTCAATTATACTTACAGTAATATCAGGCATATCACCTTGCACATTTACAAATTGATCGTAGTCATAATCCCAACCATAACCAGTAGCATGTAATTTCTGCCTTTGCATTTCTGCCATATATCCAGCACATCTTTCTGTACCATTTTCGAATGGAGTATCATCTACCCATACATTTCCTTCGGGAAATAAACTAGCTACACGCCTACTATCTGTAAGCACAAAGGTGTCTAAGCCCGTCTCTAAGCAACGATCGTACACTCTACGTATCATCGGTACACCATTTAATAGTTTTAATGGTTTATCAGGAAAGCGAGTTGATCCGATTCTAGCTGGAATTAGAATAGCTGTATTCATGTATCTCTCCTACTACTTTATCAAAGTCCTCTAGTCTTAACATATTAGGACCATCACTTGGTGCATTATCAGGATCTGGATGAACTTCTAAAAAGAAATTTGTAATCCCCAAAGCACTACCTGCACGACATAAGCCAGGAACGTAATCGCGATTGCCGCCGCTACTGCCTCCAAGACCGCCTGGTTTTTGTACTCCGTGCGTGGCATCAAGTACCACAGGGGTACTATAATTATTAAGCATATAGTCCAAACCAGTAAAGTCAACAACAAGAGTATTGTATCCAAAACTTGTTCCTCTCTCTGTTATCCAAACTTCTTTGGCACCTTCTGTCTTTGACAGAATACCTTCCATGTCCCAGGGTGCAAGGAACTGGCCTTTCTTAATATTAACTATCTTATTTGTCTTACAAGCCGCCTGTACTAAGTCAGTTTGTCTACACAAGAAAGCTGGTATTTGTATAACATCAATTACATTATCATAGTAATGATGTATGTCATGAATATGTTCAATTGTATGAACATCAGTCAGTATTTTTACACCTGTTTGTTCTTTGATATGTTCAAAGTCTGTAAGTGTAATTGCAAAACCCTGGCCACGTTTCCCACCAATGCTACTTCTGTTAGCTTTATCAAAACTGGCTTTAAAATAGTAATCTGCTCCGTATTTGTCGCAAACATCTTTACATGTTTGAGCAATTAATAAACTATGTTCTAGAGACTCATGTTGGCAAGGGCCTGCAATTATTCTAATCATCTTTTTTCTCCGGGGGCATTGTAAATAAAGCATTTACATTGTCATCTATTGGTATAGGTTTGCGAGCAAAGACACACCATTTATATGCCCACATTGTATCTTTAGTAGTGCAAAAATTTTTAAAACTTGTTCCTGTTGTATATACATCATCTACAACCATCCAAGGATGATCACCTTTAGTAACATATTCTTCCATTGCTTTTTGTAATGGAAGTCCGCCTCTTGGTATTCCTATTACTTTACTAAAAGGTTCATGTTGGTACGTCATAATCATTTTTGCAATACAACGCCATTCAGCATCACTTATAGCATCACACTCTAATTTCCATTGTAACGGTAATCCTGCATGGCTTATAAAATCTCCATCCTGGAACAAATTCATTTTTTCTTTTTCCTTCTTTTTCTTCTTAGTTTATCATATAATTTTCTTGTCCTTGTAAAAACAATATCTTTAACTGTCTTTCTTCTTTGCCTTGCATTTTCACTTTTGTGAATTCTATCTGCACGACTTTCAGTCATAAGTTACTCCTTTTTTGTATCCTTTGCTAACAGATAAATGTCAAGTATTTTGTGCAAATATCTTGACAATGCTTTGTTTGTTTTTGCCATTTCGTTTATATCCTGCCAGTCTTTATATGTGAATAAGTCCCCTTGTTCTTTAGCTACAGCTCTTTCACATGCTTCAGGATATCCTCCTACCACCCATCTAGGAATATTTCTATATGGGTCATCTCTATAACGTGCATAAACTACGTCATCTACTCTTTCGTATATTAATGCTTGTCCGGGTACCAAGCTTCCCATTATTTGACCTGCGTACCAATAGTTCTACGCACTATATCATCATGAGCAAATTCTGCCCAATATAGTTCAAATGCTACACCGTCTTTCAAACCTTCAAACTGATGTATCTTGCCTGGTTTTACTTGGGTGAAGTCGCCTGCTTTTAGTATAGTTTCGTCAACTAAGCCTTCTTGTGCGCCATCTTGCCAAACACGTATTAACATTTCTCCTGACTCAACAAAAAAGCCATTCCATTTAAATTGATGCTCATGTTCTGAACATTTGTAACCTGCTTTAAATTCTATACGGTGAAACTCAAGAACACCGTTTGCATGGACTAACTCTGTGTTACCCCAAATTTTACCAGCCTTAATTCCCATCATCATCTCCTATATGATATATTCTTTCATGTACTCACATGCTTCTTTGAATGTGAGATATCTGCCGCCTCGTACATTATGATCTCCGGGTACAAAACACAATGTCCAGCGTGGTTCGTTAGTAGGATTATATGTTGAATGTAATTGTCCTACGTTTAATAAACTAGGTGTGTTAGTGCCACACTCGTATACTAATGTGCAATCTTCTTTTTTTGCAAGTAAGTTTGTGTGTTGTCTTTCACTAAAATCATCATCCGGTTGTAATTCTTCACCTAGCATTTCTTTTGCAGACTCTAAGTCTGTAATTTGTTTTGCATTTGCTGATTCCCACCATCTTACTGTGCCTTCCTTAGGTCCCCAAGTTACATTAATTTTAGCACGATTATCTATAGTAAGATCATCAGCATGAATAGGCAATTCTCCTCCGTTAGGTGGAGTATAAAATACTTCTGTATGGTTGCAATGTAGCCCTATACTTGCAAGCCATTTATCCATAGCCTCGTCTTTATAAGGCCAAATATCAATGTGTTGCATACTGTCTGGTACAGTTTCACATAATGGATGTTTAGATATTTCAAACGGTAAATTTAAATATCTATGATATATGTTTTCTTGTTCCAATTATCTCCCTTTCTAAACTAATTTTGAATACTCTATAACTTCACACTGTCGTGATATATCCTTTACAAAAAATGCACATTTAGGTCTTTCGCCTTGTGTGATTGGTATTGTTAATAATTGTCCATTTTTCATTTTTGGAAAATACCATTTTACGTCTGTGTAGAAGTTAACGATATTTATTGGTGCAAAGTCTATCTTGTAGCTCGATAATGGATTAAATAAAAAAGCTTCAAAGCCTCTATCATTTAAACTAGTTAAAGGAAGTATTTCTAAATCATTTCCACTTTCCGAACAACCTACAGCGATACTCCAATCGACAGGCATTGTTATTTCTTGCCCAGCAATGTTTAATACCATAGCTGGAGAACTAAATGATTCTAAAAAAATCAATGGAACAAAAAAGAAATCTGGATTCTGTGGATCTGAATTATCAAGTACGCTAAAACGTACATCGTCATCTATTTGTTCTGGTAAGTCCTCTAAACTAAAGCATTTATTTTCTAATGTTAATATTCTCATGTACTAATTCCAATCAACCTTTTCTATGGTGAAGGGGTATTGAGCCTCCTTATAAAACTTCTTACGTTGTGTCAAATGTCGCTTCGCAAACTTACACGTAGAAGTTATATCCCATATTTGCACGAAGTCTTTATCTTTTGCCTTTCTTACGCCTCTGCCTATTGATTGAATTACTCTTACAAATGACTTGCCTGGTTCAATTAGTACTAAATTAAATATCCTAGGAATATTAATACCAACAGCCGCAACTCCGTAAGTAGCAATTATTACTTTGTTTGTTGCGTCTTGTATTTCGTCATATGTATCTTTTCTATCTTTTAACTTTACATCGCCTTTTATAAAAACACTATCTGGTATAATTTCTTGGAGCATTTCTCCTGCACTAATTCTATCAACTAAAATAAGTGTGTTGCCTGACTGTGATACTGAGTTTAAAAGTTTGCCTATATATTCAATCCTGTTAGTATTTGTAACAAGATATTTTAATTCTTCTTGATAGTTACTATGTGCTACTGTGTCAATTAACTGAACTACATTCACATGGCAGTCTGATAACACACCTTTGTCTTGTAATTCTTTAGCACTAATGTTTCCTATAACTGGACCTAAACTTGCATGTATACTTTCAAACTCAAACTTTTCTTTAGGTATAGTGCCTGTTAGTCCCCAGCGTATTGGAGCATTACGTAAATTTTGTGTCAATAACTTTTTAAGTACTTCTGCTTTAGCTTGGTGTACTTCGTCGATAATTATAGTGCTTACACCTTCTAAGAACTCTGCAAGTGATAACACTGCATCTCCGTCTTTATGTTTCTTGTCAAGTATATTAAGACTTTGCCAAGTACATATAGTGTGAGTCTTACCTAATTCCTTCCTATCGCCGAAGTACACCCCTACATCTAGACCACAATTTATGTAGTCCTCCTCCGTCTGTGTAACAAGACTTTTGTTTGGTACAACTACTATGCTACGCCCATATGGCTCAACTAATTTACTTAATGTTGCAGTAATTATTGTCTTACCTGCGCCTGTTGCAACCTCTTGTAAGCTTTGAGGATTTTGTAGGAAATTGTTTATAGTTTCAACTTGATAGTCTCTTAATTTAATTTTTTCTCCTTCTGCAGGATGTCCTTTTGGCCATGTTTTATCTTGCCAAAAGTCTTCTGTAATATCTGTAAAGTCTAAGGTAACAGGATGCCTGTTGTCTTGTATATCGATAATCTCAACATTATTTCGTTGTAAAATGTCCACGATAGTATCAAGATGATTAACATATCCAGTACCACCAATGCCGAAAAAATTAACTTTACCATCCCACCTTCCTAACTTATACTGTGGCATATATCGTGCATAAGGAACCTCGAACTTGAGTGCATTTGCAATCTTTCTACGTATGTCAACTTCAAGTCCTTCTAACTTAATGTTGACTTCATCCTGTATCACTAATCTACAACTAGCCATATATGTTACTATATCTCCTAAATGGACTACCATATTCTTCTCTAAAAAGAATTAAGTCACATTCATTCATAATGTATGTGTTAACATTTTTGTCAAGATTACTTTCAAAGCAGATTGCCGCTGATGGTTTCCAATCAGCTTTAATAAGAACCTTTGGTAGTTTATCTTTACTAATATACACTATTTTTGTATTTTTGTCAACCCAATTATTTAAATTCCTATGTTTAACTAACTCGTTAAATCCGTCATCTTTATGTTCTTTTCTAAATAAAACACTCTGTTCAGAACTATTAAGAATAGCTTTATAAAAATTTACAATAGGATGAATTTGCTTTTCTGCATTATCTTTATCTAAACAAATTAGCAACGGAAACCTATTTAAAATTAATAAATTAGAGAGTGTTTCTTCTAGCGTAACTTCACTAGGCTTAATTTGCATAGTAGGATTTTCTCTATACGCAATTTTTTCCAAAGTTGTTTTTGGAGTATAATCGTCTATATGTTCTAATCCATATTTAAATCTACGATCTATAAACCTTAATAAGCTAGTTTCGGTTAATTCTCCAATATCTTCTTTTATTAATGCTTTTGCTTTTTTGTGTACATTACGCAATTCACCACCATATATACCAGGCACATATTTGTCTTTTTGTGCTTCCATGTGTTTTATTTCGTGATATACTAATGCTATTTCTTTATCTACCTTAAAATTTTTATCTACAAATCTATTAAGTAAAAGTAAAACATTTAATTCTGTATAATTAAAAAAGTGTTCGTGTGAACCTTTCTTATGCTCATAGCCATCGGCGGCATTTGATATTTCATTAATAAGAACAATATCAGATTTCTTAAAAGGAAATCTAATTTTAATTTTTCCTTCTTCTAATCTAATATATTTTTCCCTGTTAATAGTACGCAAAGGCTTACGCAGTTTTTTAATACAAGTTTGTAAGTCAATATCAAAATTATCGAACTGTGATTGATAATTAATTATCTTCTTTTGCATCAATGCGTATTGCCTATCAGTAAGAGGTGTGCCTTTAAGACATTGCCTAGCTATACTATACATTATAGTATAATCTTCCTTAAACAACTGAAACTGGTCAGAGCCTTTCCTAAATCCAGCAAGTAATTCAAGGCAGTCTTCAATATTGGTAACATCTTCAAGCATAGTAGTATTATAGCTTAATTAAGCTTAGATGTCAAGTGTTTTAATGGTTTTCCAGCTGATATTTCATCTAATGTATATTCAGTGTGAGCATAATCATTTAACCATTGTTGTCTTTCTGGCATGTTAGGATTCATTATATCATGTAAGTTACTATTAGCTACATCATATGCTAGACTACTATTGCCTACAAAAGCTGGTATACCTGCTATAACGCTATGTGGTCCCGGATTGCTACTCCAACAAACAGTTGCCCATGCATTCCTAACATCGAAATCATAATCGTCATATGTACTTTCTATTTTTACAGGCGTTTGTCGTATTACATTTTTAAAATCTTTTTCTACATATTGAACAGGATATCTAGGATGCGGCCTCCAGTAGATAGGCATATCAGTATGTTCACGTATTGTATTAATTGTGTTTCCTAACCATGCTGTCATGTTAGGCATTCCTCTCCACTGCAAACTTTTTTCGTGTTGCCCACAGATAAGAATATACTTCCCTTCAGTCCTCCAAGGTTGTAGTTTTAATCCAAGTTGTTCCGCCCTACTGCTATTATTATTGCTAGGACCAAAGTAAGCATCTCTATTAATGCCATTTAGTGCAACCTTCCAAGTAGTTCCTCTTTTAATTCCGCCGACTTCTAATACTATTGTTGGCTTTTTGTTATGTTGGTTATTGTCCCATATATCTTTGTTCTGAGCCATTCTGCCATGCCAAAGAACGCTCCAAATAACATCAACATCACTGCCACTATCATTATTGCAAACATCATGACCAGCACCCACAAGACTGTTGCTAAAGGCATCAAATACCGGTCCGCTATTGAGTGCGCCATATTGCCTCCATAAACTAAACTTCATTCCAATATGCTTCCTGCCGCCTTTCCATCAAATCTTTTCCGCGGCTACGGCCTTCTTTTTTTCTAGCACCTTTTAAGTGATCTAACCATTTACCTAATACACTATTAATTAACGGGTGACCACCTCCTCCTGTCTTTGCAGGGTTGTTGTATATGTTAGCACTATAGTCTAAAACAGATGGATAATTTACTTTCATGTTATTAAGTATGGTTCCAAAAACATAGCTATCACGCCATTCTTCTAACGTAAAGATACCGTTTTCTGCGTCTTCATATACACGTTCAAATTCTGCAATAAATTCTTTTGCAATTTCATTTTGTACATTTATTCCATAGAATCCACACTCAGGCCATGTCTGCGAACCTTTACCACGCCCTACGTAAGTAATCCAACAATCATCTGGCAGTTGCTCTATAAAGTCTTCATATGACCACGGACTATGAACAAATGTATCTGCATCCATCCAAACACACCAGTCCTTAGAGCGTTGTACAGCGTCATACACAGCATATGTTTTATTAGCAAACCTTATAGCGTCCCATTTAAACTCTTTATGCCAATCTCTTGGTCTTCGGGCTTTTATATCAGGCGGCGGAGTGCCATTTGCTTTTGGGTCATCTTTCCAACGCTGTTTAAATGCAACAAGTTTTGGTAATGTTTCTACTGCGTCTAAAATTGTAATTTGTTCTGGATCTGGATTGTTTGGTTGGCAATTTTCTGCATATACAAGTAGCTTAACTTTTTTATCTATATTTTTTGCAAAGCTATCTAAAAATCTTTGACCATATTGATCAAGACCTGATCGATGAAATGTTGTTAATACTGTTATTTCTTTCATAGTGGTTTATCCGCCCATTGTCTAAGATGTTTCCATGCAGTGCCATCTTTTAATTCATCTAGTGTCCAATGCATTTGTGCCATTTTTTCAATCCAAGGTTGTCTATCAAAATGTGTTATATTTTCTAAATCAGCAAAATTTGTATGTGCAACGTCTTTGGCTTGGCTTCTTGTTGAGTCAGTTAGGAATACAGGTACACCTTCAATTGCCGCAACAACTCCAGGACTAGAATTATGATTTACTAGGCAATGAGCTTGTGCTAAATCATGCATAATACTATCTGCATTTGATACTCTTACATTAGGCAAACGATATCTTGCAATACTACGTTTGTGCTCTAGTGTATTTTTATCTCCAGGATGAAACCTTACTACAATAACTCTATCAGAATACTTCCTAATGTTTTGAACAGTTCTAACTACCCAAGGTAACAGTGGTTGATTATCCATACTCCATCCACCATCTCTTTGGCAACATATCAAAATATAATTACCACTATTTTTCCAAGGCTTTAATTCTAAATTTAATCGATTTTTAATAAGTTCCCATCTAGAAGGATCAGGAGCACCGTTACAGTATTCTCCTGTAGTAGGAAAAATTCCGTCATAACTGTATCTTAAAAATTTATTTGAATTACCAGGGTCTGCATACAAAAACAAGTTTGCATCAACAATTAATGTCCGTTTGCCTCTTCTTTTTTGATGTTCAATAACCCGTTTGCGTAAATCTAAATGTTTAGAACTTTTACTTCCAGGATGAACAAATCCTTGCATAACAGCAACATCTGCATCTACAACATTGTAGTCTGTTACTATTGTTCCTTGGTCTCCGCTTTTCCAAACACCTTCGATTGCGTTTACAATAATAGCAGGTTTCTCAGGATTAGTGTTACCTGGCGGTATTCCCATTAGGTAACTTGCTACTGTAAAACTCATTTAATATCATACTCCCTCAATATTGGCAACACATTTCCTGCAACCATTTCTTGTGGATTGAATTGACAATAACCTAGCCAGTTTTGCCAACCTATAACTTTTTCTTCTTCTACATATAGCGGGCTTTCAATATCTTTTAGATCTGTACCACATGCAAAGTCTGCCGCATTTGGTGCTAATGTAAAACAAGGAATGCCGTAGCCTATTGCTTCGGTTGCGGCAATGCTGTTATACGTTACAACAGCAAAAATATTATCTTCTTCGAACTGAGCGTATATACTATTATCCCTTACACGTTCTCTTCTTAATCCTTTGTTGCGTACTATTACTTCTCTATCGGTATATTTTTTAATGTCTGCAATAGTATTTGTTATCCATTCATCACGCTTAATACCATAAAAGGAACAGGGTTTATCGGAAGGTGTAACTAATAGAATAGGTCCACCATCTTTTTTCCAACCTTTAAATCTAATATCTTGGCTGTCAATGCAATTATCAAATCTGTCAGCTGGAAGATCAAATCTTGGTTGACTATGTTGCATACCGCTTGGTACAACACGATGCCAGTGCTTCTTTTTATTTAGATTTCCGATATACCCTGTATCTATATAGTAATATGGGCGTTTCTGATACTCACACATATTAACTGTTTTTCTTTGTGCCATGCTCCTGAACACAACTGGGATTTCAGTATCCCAATGCTGTAAAGCTTTCCATCCTGGTATTTCTTCAGCTTGTGTACCCTGTGCAAAGCAACTTACAATAGCATCTCTAGTATCTATTGCAAGCATATTTGGCCCTGTTTTTATCTCATCCATTCATCATTTCCTGTAGTTCTTTCTTCCAAGTAGAATGATAAGCACAATTTCTGTAGTTTTCAAACCACGGTCCGCCTTCAGTATAATGCAATGCTTTAGGAGAGCCGTCTTTGCCTTCTTCGTACCAGTCAGTCAGCCAATTCCATTCATGACTAAGTTCACCGATTTCGGAATCTTCAAGCCAACTAAATCTATGCAGATATGCACCTGAAATATCAGGATTGTTAACTAAACTTCTATTTAACTTTACATTACTTGGGTGCCCGCAATTAAACAAAACAACACTAGACCAGTTCTTGCGGGGATAAACGGTCTGGGTTTGTCCATCCATCTTTATTCCTTCTTTAGGAGTGTAATCATGCTGAGCACACATTACTGCATACTTCTCATCAGCCTGATCAAATAAATTTTTTATATCATCTATGAAAATTATGTCGCTATCACAGAATAATGCCCAACCATCAAAGTTGCATAATTCTGGTACAAGAAACCTTGTAAATGTAAACTCAGTACTAGCTAGTTTATCTATTGGTCTGTCATACCAGCCTTGATCTCTTAATTCATTTTGTTTTAATGCTTTTACTTGCACACTTTTATTACGAACTTCGAGACTATGCTTACACACTTGATATGCAATATCTTCTCTAGTATCATATCCTACAAATACTTTCATAAATCATATCTTTCTATATCTTCTTCTGTTAATTTATTTGAGTCGCCCTTCCATATCTCTACAATATGAGCAGGTTCGCTTGTATCATTACACCCTTGATGCCATGTGCCTGCTGGTACATCAACAGGATTATTAGGATGTAAATCTCTTACAGTACAGCCTTCAAATGGGTCTGTGCTAATTCCTATGTTTGTCTTTATATAAGCTTTTCCACTGACTATATTCCATGTTTCACTTCTATGTTTATGTCTTTGCATACTTAACTTTGATTTAGGATTAATAACAAGTTCTTTAACTTGAAAGCCATCACCTTTATATAAGTTTCTATAATGACCCCAGGTTCTTTGTGTCTTTGGTGCTTTCCAATCTTCCAATATCCAGCTACTAGAATTCTTTTTGTCTGTGCCTCCTACTCCAAACTCAAAACTTACATTTCTTTGATCTTTATACATTTCATATTCTGGAATATTTGATTGCTCTCTATCACCACCATTTGCAAAAATAATTTGATCAGTATTTCCTGTTGTAGATAGCATATAAAATATAGCACCGCATGCTGTATTATCATCATCATTGAAACTTATTACTTTATCTACAATTTCTAGTTCCTTTATAATACTAAGTCTTTCAGTAAAAGGCATAAAAGCTTTGCCTTTTTTTCTAGCTAACCATTCATCGGAATTTAAACCTACAACAAGCTTATTACCAAGTTTTTTTGCGGCTTTAAAATAAGCAATATGTCCACTATGTAAAGGATCAAATCCTCCTGTGACTAATACAAATTTTTCGTTCATGCTAATACTTATATATGTAGATAATGATTTTAAATTATTATGGTTTGTAGGAAATTAATCCTAAATGTTTATGTGTGGGTTTGTATAAAGAACGTATGCTTGTGTATCCGTGTGTTTCAAGAATTTGTGATAATTGTGTAAAGTTATAGCCACTTTTATGTAAGTCCCAAGTTTCTCCAGTTTCGGCTTCTCTTTGCCAACCCCAGAAGCCCGCCCTTGCATGTGCAATATTTTTGCCTACTTGCCATTGATGAACATGAAAGTCCATATTAGGACAACGTATATCCATTTGTCCACCAGAACGTAAAATTTTAAAGCATGCCTTTAGCCAACGTTCGCCTTGTTCAAACGTAAGATGTTCTATAAAATGTCTTGAAAAAATATGTGTAATTGAATTAGGTTCTACATGCTTGTCAATTTCATATGCAGGGCATACAAAATCTATACCTGGCAAATTCCTAATATCACATGTTTTATAATCTTGGTGGGTCGGCGTTTCACCACAGCCGAACTCTATCATCATTTTTGAAAAAACTTTCTAACAAAGTTATTAATAATTATAGACACGACTTTGTTGTTTACATGTCTTGGTGTATTATCCTCAAACAGTGTAGGGAAATCTGTATGAGCACCTACCCAACGTACCATTTCGTAGCTAGGCCAATAGTATACATTTTCATGGACATGATTATTTAAAAATTCATCTAAACTTACACGTAATATACTTTTGCTTACACAGTCACTTATAATTGTTGGTCTGCCCATAAATGTTGCATTTAATGGTACTGGACTAAGTGTAAAAATAACTTGTGTGTCTTGTCCTGCATACGTATGAATAAGATTTACAATACGTTGCATGTTTTCTACATTTTCTTGTACTGTGCTAGTTACACATTCATGCTTGTCTGGATCAAAATATTTTGCAGGAACTCCACGCCAAAATACTTGTTTAGTGGCTCTATCTCGCCAAACTTCTGCTAATCCGAATGTAACTACTACCCCTTTTGTCTTTTTAAAATGCTCCAAGAGAGCCTTTTGTTCATCTTCTGGCTCCCATTTATACGCACCTGCTTGTGGATCATTATCGTACCAGTAAGCATCTGAACTACGATCTCCAGTTAACGCCCATTCTAAGTATTGACGTACAGCAAATGAATTATTTAGGCCTTCTGGTACATTTATATAATCTGCATTCTTACCGTTTGCTTTTAACCAATTGCGTAATCTTTCTGCAAAACAACTGCCCATTGTAACTACTGTTCCGTCTGCAGGTATAGTAGGATTATTAGGACCATGCCCTGTAAAAACAAATTCTTCTGCAAGTTTTTCTAGATCATCAAATTGAGATTTGTCTTTTGGAAAATAAGTAATCAAATCATTTGTATGCCATTTACTTTTTACCAAGTCTATATTACCAGCTGACATTTTTCCGCTACCTTTTGAATTAGCAGTAGCATTTGCTAATCTAGCTTTTGCCATATTATATTATTCCTTTTAATAAATGATACCACGGATCACCTCTAGCAATTTCATCTTCCCTCCATTGGCAATAACCTAAGTTGTTAAGCCATTGTTGTCGATCAAAATACTCTAAGTTTTCAAGTGTATTTAAGTTTTTATTTGAACATTCCCACGCCATTGAACTAGGACACAAACTAAAAGTAGGTATCCCTTCGCATATACTTTCTGTTAGAGCATTACTATTAAATCCTACTACAGCATATGCATTTTTAAAATCTTCGTATAAGCCTGCGCCGCCTTCTAAGTTTCCAGAGCCGTGCATGTTTTTACTTACAGTAATTCCGCTAGTATCTATCTTCTCAAGTGCTTGTCTTTGTCTATCCATTCTAGCAGGATGCATTCTAGCTACAATAGGCCTATCAGTATATTTACGTATTTCAGCGATAGTGTTCGCAATGAAATTATCAAATGTTCTATGCTTAGCCATTAAATTTTTTAAGCTACTATCACCAGGTCGTTGCATTGCAAGTAGTATATACTCGCCTCCGCTTTTCCAATCTTTGATATCTATATTTTGGTCTTTTTGAATTTGTTTCCATCTATCATCAGGACAGTTATCATTACAATAATTTCCTTCGTCCCTAAAGTAACTAGTCCAGCTCCATCTATGATAAGCTTTTGGATGTGGCGGAAAAGGCATATTACGTCTAAACACACTACTCTCTACTACGATATATGGTTTACCACTATCTCTTATATGTTCGTATTGGGCTCTAAATTTTCGAAAGAATTTATTTTCTAGTATGTTTGCTTGTACAAATACATCTGCCTTTTCAATAACACCTTGATTTTCCCAATCAACTACTTTAAAATTTGGCAAGTCAGGAAGAGGGTGCGTTCTATAAGACCCTTTTATTCCTACAACAAATTTATCCAACATTATTAAAATATAATCCTCTGTTTTTTACAAATGCTTTTTTACCTTTCTTTCCTAAGTTAAGCGTAGAATTATTACGTAAAAATTTTGTTTTATTTTCGTCTAGCTTAAATCCATTTTCTTCAAAACGTGCAATCCAATAATCTTCTTCTTGTAAATTAACATGATGATGACCATTCCATCCTGGAGGTGCATATGTTACCACTGCTGTTTTTGCACATTTGAAAGTATCCATGTAGTTTGCCATATATTGTTCTTCTACATGCTCTAAAAATTCTACACTCCATGCTACATCATAATCCTCATGTATTACAGGACTTCCTTTAGTATAATCATGTATAACAAAATAATTAGGATCAAAACGTGTTAAGGTATAATCTCCGTCAACGCCTATAGTACGTAATCCCTTATTTTTAGCCAACTCTACCATTCCACCTGGCCCGCATCCTATGTCAATAAAACTTTTAATGCCAAGGTTGACTAACCATTGTAAAGCGCCTTCGTCTATGTGTGTTTTTCCTTGGTGTCCTCCAAGATGGGGTTCTAATGTCATTACAAATACCTTTTCAGTTGATCCGTATACTTCGGATTGTTTTTATGTTTGTCACCTTTAAGTGTAAGAAACACACTTTTAGGATTTGCTTTTCCCATGCATATCCATTCTACAGGTGCCGGAGTATATTGGTGTACATCATGCAACTGTAAAAGTATATCTTGATCATGTCCGTATTTCCAAGATCTAGTTGCAGTCTGTAATAAGTTATTAGCATAATCTTGTCTAAATAGTCCTGTGCCTAATGTAACAAATCCGCATAGCCAAGGGTGTATTGCATTTTTTTTATGATGTTTTAGGACAGTAACTTTAGATGTTACATTGATAAACTCTTCTTTAGTAAATTCTCTTGTGCAAATACTATCTGCATCTAATATCATTACATGTTCATTGTTATCAAATTTTTTAGATGCCACTAAAAATCTTACAGCTTGCAGATATGCTATTGATACATCTACATATTCTTCAGTTGTATAGTCAACATCTTCTAATCGCCAATCCGGGTGGTATTCATCTGAATTAACAATATGACAATGTAAATTTAGCCATGAATGAGAATTATATTTTTGGATACTTTTTAAAAGATTAAATCCCCATTTACTATAATAGTTTTGGTCACATGCTAATAAGATATGCATATTATGAACTCGATATAGAAAATCTTTTAAGGAATTTGTTATGTAATTTTTCTTTACCTTTTCCTTTTGTATGCACCATAAATTGATTTATACCACTATTGTTAAAAGGACTTTTATTGTTAATAGGATTAGGATTTAAATTTTTAAAGCCGCCAAATCCGCCTGCTTCGAACTGTAATCTTAGTTGGAAAAATATCCAACTGTCATGTGTTTCTCTAAGTTGATCTAAATTATTTCCTTCGTAATATTCTTCAAATGCAAGTAAAAAGTTTTTAGCCAATGGTGTACGTAAATTATATCCCATTAGTCCACATTCATCATAAGATGTTTTAGTATTACTAGGACGACCTAAATATGATATACAAGATTTTGTAGGAAATAATTCTGCAAGCCATTGCATAGTTATATTAGTATGCATTAAGACATCTGCGTCTAGCCAAATAAGATAGTTTGTTTTACATACTTTTGATTCTTCAAATATAGGAAAAGTTTTATGAGCAAACTTAATTGCGTTCCATTTAAATTTCTTTGTTTCTTTTACAGGCGCATCACCGTTATAATGGGGATTGTGTTTGTGTCTATTTTTAAACTCTACAAGTTTAGGACAAGTTGAATACAAATCTTTTAACACTATCCTATCTTGCATATATCCTAAATCTATTTTATCTTCTGAATATATTACAATCTTTACTTCAGGAGGTAAAAATTGATGCCAGCTTTGAATATTAATTTTGGATGTTTCGTCCCAGTACTTCTGGTTAAGACTTGTAACAATAGTATACATTTGTCCTCCTGCTATATGTAATTATTAATTATAACTCTTACACGACACCAATCACGGCATTTTTTTCGCCTCTGCCTAGCTTTTTTAACATTTTGTATCCTAGAGGAGTCAATATTTCTAACAATGAATCTCTTTCAAATCCATAACGTTGCGGATGGTTTTTGCGTTCATATAGAATAATAGGTTTATATTTTTCGATAGTTTTTAGAGAGCCTTTTGCTATTAACGGCTCAAACCCCTCAGCATCAATCTTAATAAAATCAATATCAGTAATATTTAATTGGTCAAGCGATTTTATTTTGTAACTACCTATAGAATTGTGTATAACATGTGTGCTAAATGTTTTAGCTGTCTTTTTTAAATCTACACTTCTTTCAGTATCACCTATCCCAAAATTATGTAAATTTACATTTGAAGTTTTGCTTTGCATGTTTTGTTTCAAACATTCAAATACGTCTGTATCTATTTCAAAACTATGCACAGATTTAAATTTTTTACTTAGTTGAAAAGAAATTATACCTATATGGGCGCCAATGTCTATTGCAGTCCTAAATTGCGTACAATATGCTAAGGCGTCATTTAATTCTTTGGATTGATAATTATCTATATGATCAGATTGGCGTTTAGCTGACTTTACACTTATGTCGTAATCTAATGTAATCCATCCATGATAATTCTTATAGGCTGGCATCTTCCATGCCTGCTACTCTTAGTTTTACAACGTTTGTTATCTGCCATTGCTTTTGATCAAGACCTTTAAGTAATCCTAGCCACTTGTTGCGTATAAGAGCAAATTCATTTATAATTTTTTCGTAGTCAACAACGTCTGTCTCGCCGTCGACGTACTTTTCTACATCGCGACTTGACAGAGCTCGTTGATAATTTTCAAGATATTTCTTAAAATAAGAACTACGCAGTCTACGAAGTTCAATATTTAAATAGTTGAGGATAGCTTCAATTTCTTGTAGCTGATTAAAACGCTGTTCTACGATGCCAGGCATTTCTGCCGCAGACTTTTCTACATTACCTTTAAGTTTTACTTCTTGCCTAGCATTGATAAGCTCTTGCTCAAAATATGCGACAGCATCGGTAATTTTACTTATGTCTCGAGATACTTCGCTATACCAGCCCATTAATAATCCTCGTCGTAGTCGTCCTCATCGTAATCATCGTCTGAATCTAGATAATAGTTAATTGCATAATCTAAAGAGCTACTTGATCCTAGTGCCGCCATAAGTGTTTCATCTGAAACACCATAATCCGCAAGCATGTCTACAAACTTTTCGGCAACTACCTCTGTTTGTTTTTTATCAATGTATTCTTTAAATAGACTCCAAGTGTCAACTATCTGTTCCTCAGTCATTAATGGTATTCTCCTCGATATCGTTATCGGTTTCTTCAGTAACCTCAGCGGTATTTACCTCGTTGGCTTCTTTTTTGGCGAAATCCGACATTACGGTATCGAGGATCGGACCAGTCCAATTCTTACGATATTCTAATAGTTCTTCACCTTCACTAGTAGTATATTTTAGTCGATTACCTTGCTTTTCAATTAAACCTTTCTTTTCAAAAAGTTCAACAAGGCCACTATAAGGATTCATGCCAGTTTCGTATGGAATCTTTACTTGTACACCTTCAAAAGGTTTGGCATAACGTGTTTTCATAACTTTACAGCCTGCACGTATACCTCTTACATCTGAGATTTTGTTTCCAGATTCATCTTCTTTTAGTTTAAGTTTTTTCATTGCTACAACAATTGAAGATGCGTAAATAAATCCTTGTCCACCGCTAATTTTATCATCAGGATCAAACATGTCCTGCGATGCATATGTATGATTAGTACATACTAGTCCTACATTATGTGAACCTATCATATTAACAGTATTTCTAACAAGTGCAGTAAGTGCTTTAGGTTTCCTACCCATATCACCTTTCATATCACCCTTGTTAAATTGATCAACATCAGTAGGTGTTAGTAACATACCTAATGAGTCAATAACAAAAAGTACTTTTGGACGATCATCTTCGTCCATTGCTTTATAATCAGACATAAATGTGCTGATTGTTTTTGCTACATCGTCAATCATTGACATATTTAATTTAAGCAATTTATCTTCGCTTGTGTCAACATCTAACGCCTGTAACCACGATTCGTCAAGAGCATTTTCTGAGTCAATTAATACTACAAAAATACCTTGATCTTGGGCATGTTTTACAATATTGCCTGCACAGAAATAACTTTTTCCTGCACCGGACTCGCCTGCAAATACTGTAACTTTTCCCATAGGAACTCCTTTGTGGAAGTCTCCTGAGATAAGATAATTAAGTGCAAAAGATCCTGTACTAATCCAATCTGTTGGATCATTAAATCCTGCACTCATACCTTGAATAGACTTAGTTAAGTCCTTACGGAACTTACTTACATCAAATGATTTAGCCATAGTTTCTCCTAGTTAAGAATAATGTGGGGGATTTCTCCCCCACTCTATTTTATTGTGCTTGACGCTGTCTAATCATTGCAAGAATGTCAGAAGCTTTGTTATCACCAGTGTCGCCTGCAGGAGTAGATGTAGCAGTTTCAGCTACAGGTGTAGCAGTTTCAGCTACAGGTGCTGCCTCTTGTGCTGGCGCACTTTGACTTGTTGCAGTTGCATTAGGTGATGCCGCTACTGTTGGATCACCAGTTCTAGCCGCCATTCCGCTTGGACGGAAATAGTTGCTCCAACGATCTGGATCATATGCTTCGCCATCGACAGATGCTTCAAACATCTCTTTCATAACCTTTACGGCTGTTTCGTCTGGCTTCTTAGGAAGGAAGTCTGTAAAGTTAAACAGACCATGTGTGTTAACTGCATTCATTTCAGCATCAGTTAACGGACGCTCTCTACGAGCCCAGTTAGATGTTGAATAGTCTGCATACCCGCCTTTACTAGTTTTATTAAGACGGAAGTCTACACCAGCAGTATAATCTGTTGGTAATTCCTCCATGTCTGGATCCATTAAAGCCGCTTTAATAATTTGGAAAATTTGTGGACCAATAATAAAACGTCTAATTGGATTTTCTGGAGTCTTATCATCACTGAGTGGATTCTCAGTAACAAAGCCTTGGAAGATATAAGAACGCTTCTTCCAATATTTACGACCCATATCTTCAAGACTTGGATCTTTAAACCAACCACGTACTTCGTTCAAGATATCGCAAGTTTCTCCATACATCTCCATGCATGGTACTTGTACTTGTACTGGACGTGAATCAGTTTCACCTTTAACACCTGCGAACGGAAGTTTAATCATTAAACGTTCTGCCCAGAAGAAAGTGTTATCTTCATTCCCATCAGGAAGGAATCTGAAAGTACAACTTTCACCTTCTTTGATATTCCAAAATGGGTAAATTGCGTTGTCGCCGCCGCTGTTAGAGTTGCCACCTTGGCGTGACTCTTGTTCTTTGAGCTTTGCTCGGATCTCTGCTAATGTTGCCATAGTTTGTGCCTCCTTAAATTGCCTATGCTATGTTGTATTTGCCTAAATGTGCAATACATACTATGTATAATACACTCTTATATTTAGCCTGTCAAGCGTTTTTTTGATTTATTTTTGGAGACTTGTAAAAGTTAGCTGATTATCTTAAACCAGCTAACTCACGCATTCTATCAAATTCTGGCTCAGCTTCCATCTTCTGTGGATTAGCTTTCATTTGGTACTCTTCGTAGGTTGCGTTGATTTGTTCAATAAATGCCTTTGCAGGTTCTATGAACTGCTCTCCGTAATCCTTTTCTACCATTGTAAGGACTGCGGTCTCGCCTTTTGGAAACTCGCCTGTCTCTCTATCATAATAGCTTAAAATGAATTCGCCTAGTGGAGTTTTATCCTTCTCGTCAGCCTTAGACATAGTACCGTCTTTGTCGATTTTTACTGCCATAGTATCATCTTCTTGGTGATCGTCGCTGTGTTTCATAATTAGTTTAGCATTTACTTCTATATCATCTGAACCTGTAATTTTTTCAAGCTCTTCCATACAAGCCTTTGTAATAGGCATTTCGTCGATATGGTCGCTGATGTATGCCCCTGGATCATCCTCAAATTTCTCTTCACCATACTTTTCATCCATTTTAGCACGTTCATTTGTTTCAATAAAATCTGTAGGAATGCCACTACTCGTTGCATACTTAACATAACCATCTGGTAGTGAGTCACCGTTACTGCCAATGTATCCATCATACTTGTCAGCCCAGGCTTTAATTTTATCTCCCATATCGTCTTCGCTAAACTGCCCCATCATTCTTTCAAAGCCTTGCTCTATCTCAATATCTTCTTTAGCCTTTTTCTTTTTGTTTGCTTTTCTATGAGCAGGTGTGCAACCATCTTCGGCTACTAAATCATCAGGTCCTAATTCTTTTGCTTTGGTAACTTCACTTACTAGTTTAAACACATAAGGAAAAATGTCTTTCAATTCTTCGTTAAACTGTTTGATAGTAAGTTGATCAATCCAATTTTCAGCTACGTCAGCAGGAACATCTTCCATTACGGCAGGAGTAAATGCATCAAATGTTTCTTTGTAGTACGCCTTTTTTTGTAAATTACTTATTGTTTTTCTAACTGTAACAATTCGATCATTAACAGCATCAGTATAGTCGGAAAGTCCTTCTGCCATTACACTTGATCTATTCATATAGTTTTTAAATTTTCTAAGTTTTGCCATTTCTTCTGAAAGGCTTACGATATGTTTTCCAAAGTCGTCATATGCATTTCCACCTTCTGCAACATGACGAGCCATTGCTCTTGCTCCGTTGAGGTGCTTGTATGGATATTTAAAGCGTTCCCCTTCAGAACTTTCAATGTAAATTGATCCTATATGTCTTATACGTCCTGATACTTTTTCATCATTAACACTTTCTGTGTGTTTTAGTACTAATCTTGCACCATCTACGTCTTGGTAACTTATTCTGGAAGTACCGTAGAGTTTTGATTCTGCCATTGTTTCATCTCCGACTTTGTTTGACAAAAATTGATAATCTCTTTTGTTCAAATTTGTTTTTGTTATATCCCTTATGCTAAATTCTAACATACGTTTTTTTGCAAATAGTCTTAACTCTTTTAAAAACCCATACCAATTATCTTTTGTCATGGAATCTTCTTTGGATATAAAATCCTTAGAGTAAATCACTGTCATGCCTTCATCTTCAGTTATATTTACACTTACATTGCCTAAAACTTTGCCTGCTTCTTTATATTCAAAATCAAAAAAGCGAGCCTGTGAAGGTTCGTTTATAACTTCTCCTGCTTCATTACCAATAGTAATACTAGGAAAACGTCCTCGTATTTTGTTAAAAAGATCTTCGCCTATTTTATCAAATTCTTGCATATTGTATTTATCAATAGTTACTACTTATAAAGATTGGCATTGGAGGATCATAATCTGTAATTTCTTCAGCTTGTGTAAACGTATTGTATATTCTTGGATCCCAATCCTTTAAAACTGCCATCATTCTTATAGCTAATAGTGCCGCACTTATTAAATCATCGGTTTGTCCTAGTTTAGCTTGGTAACTGCTTCCTGTGGCTACATAATTTTTAAGTTCGGAAATGAAAGGTTTGCTGTGTATAATCATCTTTTCATTTTCCACCATAGTTTTTAATCTGCTACATGCTGTTATTTTTGTACTATGTGTTGTGTTGAATCCTTTACGGAATTTTCTTACATGCCCTTTACGTATAGGTTCACTTACAAATAATCCAGGAATGTTTTCTTCTCCAAAGTCATTGATTACAATTAGTGCCGCTTCGCCTATGCCATTATTTTCAACACTCCAATATAGTCCGGTATCTGAATCAGTTTCTTTTACTATATAACTGCAAATATCTGCTAATACTCTTATTTGTCCAGGAATTGCTGTTGTATTATGTTGCCATTCTGCTACCTGTTCATAACTAGGTAATTCAAAAACTTGTATAGCCGCGTTGTCTCCTCCTGTGCCCATGCTAGGGTCAAGAGCTACAGCATATGTAAATTCAGAGGAAGGTTTTTTATACCATCTTGTTTGCCCCATGTTTACTAAAGGTTGATGTCCTTCCATTTCTCCAAGTATCAATGAATTAATGAGTGTTTCGTCAAAAACCAAAAATTCACAATCATACTCTCTTCTAAATCTTTCTTCGCCAATACGCCCAAGTTCATCTTGTTTCCATTTTTCATCTCTATCTGGATGTTCTTCCCAGTAGCTACGAAAACTATGAAATCCGTTTATGCCTAATTCCTGTTCATTGCCGTGTTCATCAAATTTATCTTCTGCTTGTTTCCAAATTGTTGCAAAGGTATCTTCATCTGAATTAGGGGTACTAGTAAGTATTGCCCTACCACCAGTTGCTAGTGTTGGCGATATAGAAGTCCAAAAGTCGGTTGCTATGTTAGGTTGTACAAATGCAAACTCATCACAATACAATAAGGAAATACTCATACCACGTCCTGTATTGCCTGTGGTAGTAGCACTAACTATACGTGATCCATTTTCAAATTCAATACTGCCTTTATTATAATTTATAACACCGGCTCTTACATGATCTGCACACAATTCATATCCGTAGCGTATTCGTTGCATAATTTCTTGTGCGCCTGTGTGCTTATGAGCGGCAATAAGTATAGTTTGATCCGCATTAAACATAGCATACCATAACAAATATATAGCGGCACACGTAGTTTTACCTGTTTGTCTAGGTAACATATTAATATTAAATCTATGATCGTGATAACTTTGTAGCAGACGTTCTTGATATTCAAATGGTTTAAATAATAATTTGCCTTGCGTAGGATGCTGAATGTACGCAAAGTTACGTGCAAAGTAGTCATAGCCAGTTTTTTCGTCCATGCATTTAGCAAGGTCTTGTATCTGTTCTTCAGTAAACGTTTCTTTTTTATTGGCTTTTTTTGTTAAAACACCATCTAAGCTTTTAGCCATTACTATATCCTTGTTTGTATACTTACTTATCCTAATAAAAATGGATTATTTGTAATTTTTTCTTTTAACCAACTAGGAACTTTTGGATCATCATGTATTCCAAATCTTTGTATATTTGCTTCTATCCTACTGGCTAGGTATCTATAATTATTCCTTGTCCAATTTGCATCAACCAAATATTCTCTTATAATATTAAATGAATCGTCATATTCTAAGTTAAATTTTATTTCTTGGCCAAAATATTCATTTATTTTAGTGTATGTTTTATTAGGTTGTATAAAGTCTTCGAAATAAATTATATCTATAGGATTTAATTCATGCCTAGCTTCATTTTCTAATTCATATATTGACTTTATAAAATTTCCAAGGAAAAATTCCAAACGTGGTACAAACGGTAAAAATTTACTAAAGTCTGCTTTTGCTTTTCTACTTGATTCTAGATAGGCACCTATCTGTGCGCCTGTGCTTTCTTCTTTAAGTGTATTTTCGTCATGTATAGTATATGAAGCGGCAATTTTACTAAAAATTACTTTCCAAATATCTTTTCTTATTACTATTAACGGACGATATCCATAATCATTTACTAAGCTTCGTATGTTAACTTGATCTCCTGGTATAACTTTAAAGCCATTAAACTTTTTTGTAAAGTTAGGCTCTATCACCTCTTTTAGTTTATATTTCCAGTCAAGTGTAACTTTAGAGTTCGCTAACGCAAATGGTTCAAAAAGATAACTCTCGTTATCTATTATTCCTTCAACTTTTTTAGATGAATAAAGATAAACATCACCACATGCATTAAGTGTGTTTGCTATAGCAGTTGTACCTGATCTAGGTAGTCCTAAGATAAAAAATTTATTTTTTTCCTGTGAAGATTTCATTTACCCTATCTTTTACTTGTTCTAGATTTGTACAACTTGTTGAAAAATATCTTAGTTCGTTACGCATAGTTTCAAAGCTTAACTTTCTAAAACTTAATTCATCTTTAATTTCGTACAGCTCGGTTGTTTGTTTAAAATTTCTGTTTTCAAAAAAACGCAAAGATTCTCTAGCTACAGGTTCGTCGCAAAAGTCAAGGTAATCTTTTTTAGTTTCAAAATATGTTGCGATCTCTAATGTATTGCCATTATCTTTTAAAATAATATGGCGTTCTTTTAATTTGCCATTACGGAAGTAATCTCTAGCTAAATCACGTACTCCTGTTCCTTGTCCGGGTCCTGGAGCTTCATATTCTGTATCTTTATAATAAAATTCTTGTATATCTTTAGACTTTCTATTATCTAAATCAACTAATGTTTGTTTAAATACGTACATAATGTTATTTAATCAAAAAAATAGCGTCCGAAGACGCTATTGGATTTTATCCGGGGGATTATCTAGCTAGTGTATGGCCTTGTAATTTAACGGCTTCTTGTATATCTGCTATCTGGAACTCATCTGTAGGATTGTTTGCTTGTAATGCTTTGATAACATCTGTCATTGTAACTGTTCCAGCATTGTATCGTGGTACAAACTCTTCAACAATTTTGTGTGAAAAAGTTGGTAGCTGAGTTGCTGTTCCCCAGTCAATAAACGTCATTAGATCGTCGTGACTATTAAAAGCATCTGGCACAACCTTTTCTTTAAGTTCACCTTTTTCTAATACATTTACTTTTAACATAATATTATCCGCAGTTGCTAGCGTAAAGCTTTTCAAAATTAGCTTTGCTACATCCGTATTTTTCTGCTACTTTGTCAAACATTTCGTGTTTAGCACATCCGCTTGCATCAAGTTTTTTCATTTCTTTTGTGCAACCTGCCTCGTCAAAACCTTTAGATCCGTCTCCTTTAGAACCAGCTTTTTTAAATGCACCTTCTTCAACGGATTCTTTCATTTCTTTTTGGCAATCATCAATCATTGCTTTAAGCTTTTCTTGATCACAGTTAGGATGCATTTTACAAATTTCAGCTTTGGTTTTTCCATCTTTGCACATTTTCATAATGTGGGCTTTTGATGGCATTTTCTCTTCTTCTGCCTCGCCTACTTTTTTAGATTTTTTATCTTTAACAGCTTTTTTCATCGGCTCTTTTTTGTCACCATCACCATCGATATCAATATAATCTGGTTTTGCTTTCTTTTCAGCAAGCATTTTATATAGGTCTTCTTTAATGCTTTCTAGTGCAGGATTGACAGTACGTATTGCTGATCTATCTTTCTTTCTATGTAAATCATTACCGTCATGAATGTTATCTTCATAGTCGCCCAAAGTGCCTCTATCTTCTGGCTCTTCTCCTGGAGCACTATTTGCCCATTCATCTACATCGCCTTCTTCATCTTCTTTGTCTTTGATAGCTTTCTGTAGTTCAGGTGGTAGTTTTTTCTGTTTAGCAGTTATTTCATCTACTTCATCTTCTGCTTCTGGTTCACTATCAACAATGCTACGGAATTTTTCCATATCCATTCTTGGTCCTAATGATTTTGCTGTAACTTCTTCTGCTCCGCCTAAACCTGCATTTTTCATCATATCTAGCAAATCAGCTACATGCTCTTTGCCTGATGCATTCATTGTTACATTTACACTCACAGGATTACCTTTATCTTCTGGTGGCATCGGCATACGTGGCGGCATGTCTGGTGCCATCCCCATTGGTCCTTCTGCCATCCCTGCGTCTACTGACTCAATTAATTTTTTCATTGTACTCATATTAGCCTCCTACGACTGCTTTTGTATTTTGCATGTGACCTTTGATGTCTTTTGAGTCTCCTTGTGGAGCTTCTGCAACGCCATCTGAAACATCACGCTCTTTTCTTGCAGTTTCAAGTTCTTTTAATAAATCCATTGTTCTGTTGTCTGCTACTTCGTTTTGAGCAGACTCCCCACCCATATCTTCCGTGCCAAGTAATGCTACATATTCTGAGCTATTCTCTTCGCCTTCTTCTTGATACGCTTCTCGAGGATCTTCCGGTGTGCGTACATTGATATGACTTTGTGGTATATCACAGCAATTACCTAAGTAAGTTTGTAATACTTGTGGGGTAGTAGGGTATTCTACTTCAGCCTCAAAAAAAGTAACTTCTGTGTTTTCTAATTGTGGAAAGTCTAACGGACGTTTTTGTATTGGTGTTTTTTTGCCTTTTGTAAAATTACGTACTGTAAACTTTTGCATGACAGATTCTAATCTATCTTCAATCCCTTCAGGTAATTCACCAGCAATACCAATATTGAACGAATACGTTGCTTTTGATTCATTTAATATTTCTGCAAATGTTTTCATTTCTTTTGATCCTCTATAAACTATTTATCTTTATCAATGCCTTTAAGCTTCTCTAGAAGGCTATTTCTGTCAGTAACAACATACCCTTGTCCGTTGATTATTCCATCATCACCTGTAGTTGAATCTTTATCTAATTTTTCTTTTTTAAGTTGCAAATCTATCATTTTAATTTTTTTATCTAGTTTAGCAACTTTAGCATCTAAACTTGTTTTAAGCATACCTCCTGCTACTTCAAACACCCTACCGCTATATCTACTTTCAACATTCATGCCTAAATCCATAAGATCATCATACGCTGTAAGGGCTTTATCTGCTATTTCATTTAGTTCTTTATCAGCCATATCGCCTAAACCTTTTACAGCAGGTAAAGCACTAGCAATCTTATCAAATTCCTCTATATCCCTAAAGGCTTTTTTCTGCTCTTCAAGTTCATAAGACTTTTGTTCTGACTCTTGTGATTTAGCTGTTTCTATAATTTCCTTAGAGTCAGGTAAATTAAGTAAATCTTCTAGCTTTTTAGTCATTACAACTCCGATAATATACTACTATATTTAGTTAATAATCGTAGATATTTACGCTGTTTGGATCTACGTATGTTGGCTTACAATATGCAGTTATTCTGTGTTCTGGTGGTACTAGATGTTTTGATCCGTAATTACCGTACTGTTTTGGTATACGTTTTGCATAATATTGACATACATTTATACTCCTAAAGTACATTGCATTAGGTTGTTGTCTAGCATCTTCTCCTGCGCCTATTAGCACAATTAAAACAAAGGCATGTATCACTTTTCATTTTTACTTTCTACGGCCAGTATGAAATATATCATCTTCCGTTACAATGCGGAATAAAATTCCTTTTTGTTTACACCATGCTCTTGCTGATTCCCATTTTGCTTGGTTCACTATCCATGATGCTTGATTATGTCTACTTTTGCCTAACTTTTCTTTTACAGTTTGATTTTTCGGTTTTACTTCTATTAGTTCAACACGCTGTTTGCCTCTTTGATCATTATAAACTATAAAAAAATCTGGTACATAAATTGTATGCTTGCCTGTTAAAGGGTTTCGATAAGGAATTTTTACAGCTTCACTTGCCCATTGTGATATAGCTCTATGCTCGTCACAAAATTTCATAAAGGTGAATTCCCAACCTGATCTATATGTTGGACTTTTTGTTCCTACATATTTGCTAGGGTTTTTAAGATTGTATTTCCCTTGTGCAAAATGAGCCATCTCAATTTATTATATTCCGTTGATCAAACAAATCGCCGTTGTCTGCTGATTTATAACCTAACATACTTGATTTACTTCTATTTAAGTTAAGTATTTGGGCTACTATATTACTAAGTTGTACATCTGATGTACCGCTTAATGTATCTATTAATTGGAAAACTGGTACTTCGTCAATATCTGCCTGTTGTAATAAAACACTTGCTGTGTTCACAGCCGCAACTTGATCAAAGCCCCTTTTAAGAAAGTGTCCTACAACTGCATCAACTTCACCCGGAGTGCTATTAATAGGAGTATCAAAATAATTATTGAAATAACTTTTTGTTGACTCAGAATCGTTTTTATCGAATGGTCCTTTACCTATATTTTGATCTGAACTTGCCATTACGTTAATATACTCCCTTTGTTAGCTTGTATAGCTTGGGTAGCTTGTTCAGCTAGTTTCCTATCACCATTTGAAGCTCTGTCAATTAAATTATTTTCTATTGCGGCTTTCCTAGTATCACTTGCAGTATTATAGCTAGCTAAAGTTTCTCCTGCAAAAGCATTACTATTTAATGCTCTAGATATAAAACTAGATTTTACTGAACTGTTAGTACTTAATGCATTTAATATATTATCGCCGTCTAGTATGTTAATATCATTGCTAACAAGTGTTGTTACTGCATCACTAATTGGACTTGTCCTTGGAATTGTAGTGCCACGTAATCCACCTGTCTGTGAATTGCCAAATAAGTCTCTCAAACCTGCTCCTAATATGTTGCTTCCATTTCCTGATAGTATGCCAAACAAACTATCTCTTCTTGATCTACTATTATTAGACCTAGGTAAAATTGGATTCCTACGCTGTCTACGCGGATCTATTAATGCAGGATCAGCTGACATAGTATTTCTAAAACTCATTTCAGAATCAAAATATCCTATTGGGCTAGGGGCATTATCGTAACCAGTTTCAGGATCAGTAAATCCTACAGGCTGTCCGTCTTCGCCCACTTGTCCATTAGAATAAATTACACTTTCGTATGCTAGCGTGATACTATTCCTATTCATATCTGCTCCTGTAGTAGCATCAACATCACCATGATCAAACGCACTTATTAATGGATTTATAAGTGTATACGCAAACCATTCTCGTCTTGCTAGTTGATATATTCTAACATGTTTAAAAAACGGATTTACTTTTTTATTATTTAAACCATAATTAGGTACTGCTTCTTTAAATTTATCTCTAGCCATATATGCAGGAGAACTTCTTGTGCCGTCTTCATGATTGCCATCAACAAAATAATATTGATAATAGTCTTGTAATAATCCTCTTGTTAAACCTAAATTATCGTCATGAAATGTAATTGTAATGTCTTGATAGTCTAATCTAGTCTGTATATTTTTCTTACGATTATATTGCTGTTTGTTTTCAACAGCTACACGATATTGAGGTAAATCGGCTGTCTGTGCTAATACGCCAATTTCTTTTTTAAATCTCACTGTATTATTATTTGCTGAATTTCCTACTTCTGGATATAAATCAAATACTATATGATATAGAAATTTTGTCTTAGGGGCTAGGGCAAATGTATGTTGTGTATACAGTTGGTGAGCATGCCTTGCGTCCCTTAAATGTACATCAAGGTCAATATTATAGAGGTATGGATCTTTGATACTCATATTAATATTTATCCTATGTAGATAAGTGCGTATATAAAAAAACGGAAGTAACTATTAATTACTTCCGTTTTAAAGCCAATCAGTTAAGTTTTATTAAACTTGTGTTCCGCCTGCCGCTGCCGCTAACGCTCTGGTTGTTGTTTCACCAATACCGTTAATATCTTCGTCAGCACCAAACTGTATAGCATTATCATAACGAATGCTTAGTGTTGTAGTAACTGCTTCGTTAGTTGCATATGCTAGTGTGTTGTAGTTTGCTGATTCAATATAGCAACCTACTAAATGGAATCTGTCAATTACATTTGCACCGTTAGCACCGTTACCACCATCTAGTATCTCAATTCTAGTTTGGAATTTGTAGCTACCACTTGAAACTGCACTAGACTGTTCGAAGAAATCAAACTGTCTTTGTAACTGTTGTCCAATAATCTTTTGAACATTGTTATTAGCATCTTCACGTAGTGTAAGTGTTACTGGTTCCCAAGTATGCTTACCTGCAAGGTATGCTCTTGAGTTGTATGAATCTAATGTCATTTGTTCAAAAGTTACATTTGGTCTTGTAACGTCTTGAACTTGTCTTGAAATTTCTCTAACACCGTCTGGACCCCCAGTAGTGCCAAAGTTATCTAAAAATACCCTGAAACGATATTGTAACTTAGGCATCAATAAAGATGAGTTAGAATTCGCGCCTTCTGTGGGTATCGAAATGTTTTGTAAAGTTGTGATTGGCATTTTTTCTATTCTCCTAATACATTATTATTTATACGTTTCTGAGGGGCAATTTCTTACCCCTCATTAAGTACGTATATTATCCTAATGCCGCAATTTCCCCTGTATTTTTAAGTCTAAGCGGTATGTAAATAAATTCAATTGCTTTGACTGGTTCTATAGCTACATCTAAGTAAAGCTCGTTTTTATCAATCCTTGCTGGTGTGTTATTAGATTCATCACACACTGTAACAAAGTCATACAACGCTCTTAAACTTACAAGTTCTAGCATAAGCTGATCTGCCGCCGCTTTGATTTGATCACGTGTAATCTTATCATTTGGCTCAAACAAATATGGTTTAGCAAGTAGCTCAAGCTGTCCACGTAAGTATACAACTAGTCTAGCAACATTGATTCTATCTAATGCACTTGCATTTTTAGCACGAGTCTTTTGACCAAATACAACTAATCCTGCTCCGCTCATAAACGTAATTGGATTAATCTTATTTGAGTACAATGTATCACGCTGTCCTGTGTTTAATGCAACTGCTTTAAATTCGCCTTCGCTAGTAATAAAACCACTTGAAGTTGCGTTCGATACTCCACCACGTCTTGTTCCAGCTGGTGCAAACCAGGGGAACGCCACTTGGTCGTTTAGTACTATTGTACGTAGTGCCATATGACTTGCTGGAACAACAATGTTGTTGCCTGCATTATCGCTTGTAAATCCTGCTGGATAGTACATTCCAAGATACTCATCAAAGCTTACTGCTCCGTTGTCATTATCTTCTAGTGCAGTTCTAACATTAGTTGCCCACTCATTAAGCGATGTTGCATCTGGTGTTAATCTAAATGGTGTGTCGCCTACAACAAATGCTGTTAAGCGTCTGTCAGTATTTAAAGTAATCATTTCACCAATTAGTTCTGGATAACCTGGGCAAGCTAGCAAGTTAAACTGACGTGATTCTTCGTCACGTATGTCAGTGTTGCTATTGACCATTGCTTGTAAAGCCTGTACTACAGATTTACGTTGTGCATGACGCCCAAATGTTCCTGAACCATCTTCAGCATTTCCTGAATCAGTTACCCAACGATGTGGATAGTAAGCCGCCATTGAAGCATCACCTTGTCTAGTGTTAAGTGCAGTTACATCAATTGCATTTCTTACAAATTTCTTAACGTTAAATCCGCTTCTACGTAGATTCCAAAGAATCATACCTTGTGGATATAATGCTGGATCAGGTGCATCTGGATCTAAGAAATCACTAGTAAGCAGTTCAGCTATTGTGCTTGAAGGAGCATTACTAGTTGTTCCCCCTGTTGCACCAAATCTTGCATCTGCAAAAAGTACACCATTTTCTGTAGTTTGATCTGCTTTATCTAACAGTACCCATTTAGAAGTAGTACCGTTCCATCTGTAAATTCCTGGATAATCTTCAACACTAGCTGTGCTAATCCAAATATCTCCATCAACTAAAGCTGTTAAGTCTGATTGTGTAGTAGGCTCTTTTGCCGCTACAATCGGACCTGCTGGATCACAGTTTGCATATGCTCCACTGTAATTATGATAACCAACCCATGTAGTTCCGTTATGAATCATAAGGTCTACTTCGTCTACAACTGAACTATACCATAATGTACCATTTTCAGTTAAGCTAGTTGGTGCAGTGCTTGAAGCTGTGTAAGTTAATTCTTTCCAGTTTGAAGCTACCCAATCACTTGCAGTATCGCCTGTTGGTGCAGTATATAAATTAGCTGTACCAGTACCGTTTGCAAAATTATAAACAGCAAAGCCAATTAGTGCTAATCCACCATCTGTGTCTTTGATTCTAATTTCGCCACCTAGTTTGTGGGAAATTTGTATTTTGTTACTTGAGTCAACTATTGCTGTAATGTTTTGGAAACCTGCGGCATTAATTGCTCCTGCAATTACATCTGCATCACTTCATGCGCCTGTAGCAGTAACACTAATAGTTTTCATAGCGTCTAAAGCTTGTTGATTTGCTTTTGACTCTTGCATATTAAATGCATATGCTTGACTACTTAATTGTGTGGTTACTGCACTAGAAGTAATTTTAGTTGCTCCAGTAGCCGCTCTTTGGAAAATTTTGCTATTAGCAATAATCGGGCTTACTTCTTCAACATTTGTATTAACATACAAATCACCTAATGCGATACCTGCTCCGCCACCTGATTTATCAAGTGCAAATAGTGCGGCATGGTTTGTATCATAAATTGGTGCTGTAATTGTTGACCAAAGTTGCGTAGAAGTGGCATACTTCTTTACTTTGTAATTTGCGCCACCGTTTGGAGTAGTTGTTTTAATCCAAAGGCTTCCTGTTGGTGCAGGTTCTGAATCACCTGACTTATACTGAGGTACACTTGTATGCGGTGCAATAGTAAGCTTAGGTGCTTCATAAGTTGCCGCAGATACACCAGTATCTGTAAGTATAGTTCCTGTACCGTTAGCAATAACAACATCTGCACCAGTTGAATAAATTTCTAGTGCTCCGTCTACTGCCGCCGCTGTAATTCCTGCAATAGATGCAGTATTAATATCTGAAGCCAAAGCTGTAACTGTAGTACCAGCTAATGTAACAGTAGTAGCATTAATTACCACTGTATTTCCGTTACTTAATGTAGGATTAGAAGCTGTGCCTGTCACTACTGGATGGCTAGCTGACCAGTTGGTCGATCCAACTTCAACCCATGCTCCTGCCGCTACACCTGCTCCAGAATTTCCTTTTGACTTAAAATAAAATTTGTTAGTTGTAGTTGTTGCAACAACTGCATAATCACCAATTGCTCCTACAGAAGCTTTTGGTATGCCAGATGCTATGTTGCCAACTAAGTCTGTTAACTTAGTAATTACTTTTGGTGTTTGTGAAGAAAAGCTTTGGCCGCCTGTTGTAGTGATTGCCGCCGCATTCCATTCTAAAATACCAAACAAGCTATTAAGTGTATCAAACCAATGTGCGCCATCTGCTGGCTCACCGCCTGGTGCTGTTGCACTTGCTTGTAGTTTGCCTAAATCTAGGTCTGCTCTAACAACATATGCTCTGTTTGTTACGCCTAGTAAAGAGTATGCTGTTTGTAGTCCATACTCGTTTAACTCTCCGCCATGTATCATATTGCCGTTTGAGTCTGAATAAAATTTTGGATCGCCGAATGTTTCACCAAGCTCTCTTTGGCTGGTGATCAAATAAGGCTTACCAGCGTTTGCTTTTAGTGTTCCCGCTGCCGTTCCTGCGCCTGAACTGCTTGTCTTGTTAGAAGCAGTAGCGACAAAAATCATTGGTACCGTACCAGCCGCCGCTGGGGTGTAGAATGATTCGTCAATTACTTTGACTTCTACGCCTGGTGAAGTTAATGCCATTTTAGTTCTCCTGTTGGATATCGTTTTACTAACTGTATTTATGTCTATAGATTAATTTCACCCTATATATTAGCATAAAAAAGGGACCAAAAAGGTGAGCTAAATACAGTATGCGTCCTTTATGCAAATGTAAGCAACGGCCTGCGGCCATAAACTATTATAAAGATGGTAAACCCTACTATAGAAAGCTGTGCGAAAAATGTTTACGCAATGGTCTTAATCATGGAGTGCCTAAGTGGCAACAATATGGTTATGAAAAAAAAGAAGTTTGTGAAAAATGTAACTATAAAAGCAAACACTCAGAAGTATTTAATGTTTTCCACATAGACGGGGATTTAAATAATTGTAGACCTACAAATTTAAAAACAATTTGTGCTAACTGCCAGCGTATTGTACAGAAGCAAGGGGTTCGCTGGAAACAAGGTGACCTTCGACCTGACTTTTAAGATCTTGTATAGTCCCATCATTATACAAAATTGCATCAAAATGGTTATTAGTATCAATCCATTTATATTCACTAGCATGTATATCATATGCAGACATTAAATCACTTCCTGTTTGGTTATCTAATATTGCTTGACCAAACCATTCAGGATCTGTACCACGTTTTACTTGCCAAATTTCTCCGCCAAGATCTCTAATAACATTTTGTTCATTTCGAAATCTCACATCAGGAATAACAAATTCTTTAGTAGGATTGTTAATTATTTTTTGTTTTACCATGCTTACCCATATACCATCGTAAAAGCCATTACGCATACAATCAGTGCCAAACTCTTGTAAAACTAACCTAGGTGTAATTTCACGGCCTGTTTCCTGTGTCCAAAACTGGTCAACTTGTTCTCTCCATTGCCTAGATATATGACTATCACCTTCTAGCATATCCCTATCCCAACTGAATAGTTCAGCTACTGCATCTTTTAGTTTATCTGCAAATGATATTTTTTCAAAACCGTACTCGTCTACAAGATAGTCACTTACTGTACCTTTACCGGAACCAATAAGTCCACAGATACCAATAATCATAAAATGTCTCCTAAGTTTATAGTAGTTATTATATGATAATTTTAGCTTGTTGTCAAGTGGTTTTTAGCCGATTAAAAAGCCATAGCCTTGTCCGCCTGCTACTGCGGTGCTTACTTCTTGCTCTAACTTTTCCATTTCAGCTTGTGCTTCTGATTTAAGTGCATCACCGTTCAAAGTACTTCCGCCCCCAGGACCAGCTATAGTAGCAAATTTACTCCTTGCTTCTCCTAACATGTACTTACATGATGCTAAAGTGTAGTCTTTAATCCATTGCTTTGCAAGATAGTCTGATAGTAATTGTGTGTCTGGTCTGTAGTTATATGCATAAAGCAATAGATCTTCTTCTGCACGTGGACGTTGTAGCAACGTAAGTTTCTTAGTAGTTGTATTCCATTTAAATTCAATAAAACTACCAAACATACGTCCTACTAGCTCTTGATGTTGTGCAAATAAATCATATGTTGCTAATCCGCCTAACTTAGAGCCTGATAGCAAATATGTATTTGTATAGGCCATGTTAAATGGTTCAAACAACGAGCCTCCGTCTGTACCTCCAGTCCTAGAACCTATTGACCTTCTAAATAGCTTTCTTATTTCAATTACTTCATCAGGTAGTATATATTCGTTTTGATCTACTACTGTAGTCAAAAACAAGTATGATTCTTCAACACTATTATCTGATCTTTGTCTAAATTTACTTAAAGCTTTGCTAAGTGCGGTTTCGTAATGAACAGGGTCTAATTCTA
Organism: Fidelibacterota bacterium; assembly: GCA_002724735.1. Lineage (GTDB taxonomy): Bacteria > Fidelibacterota > Marinisomatia > Marinisomatales > TCS55 > TMED108. The sequence continues at coordinate 45,854 of PBPT01000082.1, forward strand.
CATCAATCATGCCACCACCTAAGGACGCATTTACGTAGTCATATACCTCTTGTTTCATTGTTGCTAGCTCAGACATTCTCTACTCTCCATATAGTATTTATCGTTACGATAAATATACATATGCCAAGACTGTCTTTATATAAACCAGAACGCGGTAACGATTTTCATTTTCTTGACAAGCAAATTCAGGAAATGTTCACTGTTGGCGGTACTGATATCAATGTTCACAAGTATTTAGGTGCTAGGAACCCATCATCTGCAGAATCAACGTCTGATCAACCAAGATATGATGCTGTAAAAGAAACTAATATACAAGATCTATTATTTTTAGAAAATAGAGATAGAAAATATGATCCAGACGTATATACAATGCGAGCAGTATACAATGTACAGGATATAGATTTTGATCTAAGCCAATTTGGTTTATTTTTAAGTAATGATACATTGTTTATGACCATACATATTAATAGTTCTGTGAAAACATTAGGCAGAAAAATTATGAGTGGTGATGTAATAGAATTACCACACTTAACAGACGAATACGCTTTAAATGATTATGATGTAGCCCTAAAGAGATTTTATGTTGTAGAAGATGTAAACAGAGCCGCAGAAGGCTTTAGTCAAACATGGTATCCTCATTTATACAGGCTTAAATTAAAGCAGATATACGATACTCAAGAATACAAAGAAATATTAGATTTACCTGCAAGCGAAAACTCAAGCAATACATTAAGAGATGTACTTTCTACGTATGAGAAAGAAATGCAAATTAATAGAGCAGTAGTAGCACAAGCTGAACAAGACGCACCTAAGAGTGGGTTCGACATAAGTCATTTTTACTCTATTGCAACAAATGACGACGGTTCAGTGGCACTACAAACTGCTGACGAAACAGATTTAGATGCTTCTATGATCAATACTACAGCAGACGAAATAGCTGATAGACCAGACAGAGAAGGATATACAGGTTACTTAGTAGGTACAGGTGATGCCGCTCCAAACGGTGCTCCTTTTGGATTTGGAATAGCATTTCCAAAAGATAATAGGAATGGAGACTACTTTCTACGCACTGACTTTTTGCCTAACAGAATGTTTAAGTTTGATGGCAACAGGTGGGTTAAACAAAATGATGATATTAGAATGACACTAAGTAACACATTAGAAAAACAAACACAGAAGGCAAGCTTTATTAATAATACAGCGTCAAGTACAATTAATGGTGAAGTTGTACCAGAAAGACAAAGCTTATCTAAAGCACTTCGTCCAAAAAAGGATAACTAATGCAACATTTTTATGACGGACAGATTAGACGCTATACAACACAAATGATGCGTATTCTAAGTAATTTTCCTGTTATAGACGGAGACGGGCAAACTAAAGAAGTACCTGTAATGTATGGTGACCTTACTAGGCAAGTTGCAAATATTATAAGAGAAAATAGTGAAAATAAACTACCTAGTGCTCCGCGAATAAGTGTTTATATAACAGGATTAGAACTAGATAAAGATAGGTTAACAGATTCAACTTACACTAGAAAAACTAATATACGTGAACGAGCATATGATGAAACTGCAAAAGAATATGTCAACACAGAAGGCAAAGCATATACAGTGGAAAGACTTATTCCTACTCCTTACTTAATGAGGTGTAATGCAGACATATGGGCAAGTAACACTGATCAAAAATTACAATTACTTGAACAAATTTTAGTATTGTTTAATCCTAGTTTAGAAATGCAAACAACAGATAATTTTATTGACTGGACAAGTATTACAGTTGTACATTTAGAAAATGTTCAATGGAGTAGTAGAAGTGTGCCAGTTGGCGTAGACACAGAGATAGATATTGCTACACTTAGTTTTAGTATTCCTGTGTATATAAGTCCGCCTACTAAAGTACGTAAGATGGGCGTCATTACAAATATTATTACAAGTATGTTCGATGAGACAAACGGAACAATCGAAGATGGCATATCTCAACCTCAATTAAATGCATATGACGATACATCATTGCCAGGTAAATCAACTGACTCTAGAGGTTCAAGGGTTGGTTCAACAGCTGGTGGACATTCAGCTAATGTTAACTTTGCCCAATGGACAGTATATGTAAGTCAAGGAAATGCACAGCTAGTTGCTAACGGTATGGTCGGTGTTAAAAACTGGAGAGAAATATTCACTGCACTACCTGGTGTTTATGCCGCAGGAGTAAGCAGAATATTCTTAACAAATGATGATAATTCTATGACTGCTACAGGTACTTTTGCTATTAATCCTCTTGATGAGGGAATGATTGCTATTGATTTTGATACCGATAGTTTCCCTGCAGATACTATTATTACAAGTAGTTCGGGCTCTAGAACATCAGTAGATTATGTTATTGATCCTACAAATTATGATCCTACTCCTATTAAAGTTTCAGGACTTAGATTGTTACTATTAGATAATGTAGGTGATGCAGATGCAACTAATGTTCCAAATGCTTGGGCTAATGCAGATGGTACCGGATTTGTTGCAAAGATAAATGATATTATTGAATGGGACGGCTCCAAATGGAATATTATATTTGATGCATCGGCAACTACAACAACCACATATATAACTAACCTACATACACAAACCCAATACAGATTTAAAAACCAAGAATGGTTATTAAGCATAGACGGAGACTATCCAGTAGGGACCTGGAGGATCGAACTCAGCGGATAATTACTTGTATGAGTGCAAGTATTATATGTAGTGGAGCTTTATTCTATACTCTAAACACGAATCGCTTTTTATTTTTACATCGTAGTAATGGTAAAAAATCTGATGTTTGGGGGTTAGTAGGTGGCACAAATGAAGCAAAAGAAACTCCATGGGAAGGTCTCAAAAGAGAAATAATTGAAGAAATTGGTGAACTTCCTCCTCTAAAGAAAACGTTGCCACTTGAAAGTTTTTTAAGTAATGATAAAAAATTCTTATTCCACACTTATCTTTGTATTGTAGAAGAAGAATTTATTCCGCAACTTAACAAAGAACATGACGGTTTTGCTTGGTGTAGTTTTACTAAATGGCCAAAACCCTTACATCATGGACTACGTAACACACTACAAAGTAAAATTAATCTTACAAAACTTGAAACTGTTTTTCAAACCATTAATTTACTTGACAAATAAGGCAAATAATAGTATAATAGTTATATGAAAGTTCTAGTTCTTGGAGATATAATTACTGACAAATACATCTACGGTACTTCTACACGTATTAGTCCTGAGGCTCCTGTGCCAATAGTGAATCTTACAGATGTTAAAACTTCATTAGGTGGCGCTGGTCTTGTAAGTAGCAATTTAAAAAATTTAGGTGTAGATGTAACATTAGTATCTAATGAACAACCAAAAAGTGTAAAAACTAGAATTATAGCTGATGGACACTACATTACAAGACTAGATGAAGATCAAAAAGCAGACGGAAAAGCTGTATTAAAAAATATTCTCAAAAGTGATTTTTCTTCATTTGATTATGCTATACTAAGTGATTATAACAAAGGTGTATTAGATCACTGTAATGAAATTATAGACCATATTAATAGTTATGGCTGTAAAGTTATTGTAGATCCAAAACGTAATTATACACATTACAAAAATGCATGGCTTGTAAAACCAAATGCAAAAGAATATAAAGAATTTCAGTTTGATAAGCACGAAGGAAATATTATTGTTACAAATGCATCTGGTGCTATTAGAGCAGAGTTTGATGGCGAGCAACATTTTATTATACCTGAACAGGTTGAGGTTAGTGATGTTACTGGAGCAGGAGATTGTTTCTTAGCGGCATTTGTATATGGTCTTACAAAAGGTAAAAACATAAAAGATAGCTTAGAACTTGCATCTAAAGGAGCAACCGAAAGTGTTAAGCACTTAGGAACGTACACGCTTTCATTAGATGATATTGAAGAAACCACTGTGTTTACTAACGGTGTTTTTGATATATTGCACAAAGGACATTTGCATTTACTTCAAGAAGCTAGTAAACTAGGAAGTCGTCTTGTTGTAGCAATTAATTCAGATGATAGTGTAAAAAGATTAAAGGGTAATGATCGCCCTATTAATGATGTAAAAAAACGCACTGAACAATTAGCAATGTTACCTTGGGTTGACGAGGTACATGTTTTTGATTATGATACTCCTTATGAACTTATAAAACATATAATGCCAAGTATAATTGTAAAAGGAGGCGATTATACTACAGATACAGTTGTAGGTAATGACTTAGCAGAAGTGAAAATTATTCCTACGTTAGAAGGTTATTCTACAACAAAAATAATAGAGGATATTAAATGACAAAAAAGGTAGTAATTGATAATGCTGTGCCAAAAGAAGTGTTTAAAAAAATCCAAGAACATATGTTAAGTTTACAATACAATTGGCATTATGGAGAAGGTGTAGCAGATAAAGGCGATGTTGGTAACTTTCAATTTGTCCATACAATACATGAAGGTTATTATATGGATCGACCAAATGACTATCAGGTAATATATCCTGTCATGGATGTGTTGGGTCCTCAATTACTAATAAGGGTAAAGGCAAACTTACTTACAAAAACAGATACAAATGAAGTACATGGCATGCATAATGACACAGTTATTCCAGGTGCATTAACTGCGGTATACTATTTAAATACTAATAATGGATACACTATTTTCGAAGATGGAGACAAAGTCGAAAGTGTTGAGAATACATTGGTTATTTTTCCTGCAAAAATTAGACATAGTGGTGCTAGTTGTACAGACAAACTTAGAAGAGTAGTAATTAATTTTAATTTTATACCTTGGAGAGATGATCCTAAATGGCATGCACTAATGGATGACGAAGATATAAGATATCGGAATCATTGGGAAAAGGACATGCAATTACCTTATGATAACAACGGAGTGCCGTGTAAATGAGAATACTAGTAACTGGATATAAAGGATTTATCGGAAAAAATTTATCTAACTATTTGCTTACCCAAGGACATGATGTGGAGGGTTGGGAGTATATAGATAATACTGTGCCAGATCCTAGTTCATATGATTGGGTCATTCATCTTGGTGCTATTACAAGCACTACATATACAGATGTAGATCAAATAATTGAACAAAACTTTGAAAATAGTATGCGTATGTTGCAGGTTTGTGAAAATTATGGAACTAATTTTCAATATGCTTCTAGTGCTAGTGTTTATGGTCCTACTACACATTTTACAGAAAATGGACCTTTACTTCCTCAATCTCCGTATGCATGGTCAAAATATTTATTTGACCGATTTGTAATTAAACATATTGAAGAATTTACTGTGCTTGTACAAGGATTTAGATATTTTAACGTATATGGTCCTGGCGAAAATGATAAAGGAAGCCAAGCATCTCCTTGGACTAAGTTTAGATTACAAGCGTTAGATGAAGGAAAGATTGATGTATTTGAAGGTAGCAGTGAGTACAAACGTGACTTTGTCTGTGTTGAAGATGTTTGTAAAGTACATCAAAAAATGTTGACTGTCGATGCAAGCGGCATCTACAATGTTGGAACAGGAAATCCAGAAAGCTTTGAAAACGTAGCTAGAGAAATTGCAAAAAAATACGATGCTACAATTAATTATATTCCAATTCCAGATAATATTAAGCCTCAGTACCAAAAATATACTTGTGCAAATCTAGACAAATTAAATACTGTGATTGAAATGGATTGGAAAGGTATAAAGGAATATATTAATGCTACAGAATAACGGAGATCATAATATACTTTGTCCGTTTGGACCTATGATTTATGAAAGTAAAATAAGTGAGGAAGATATAAAATTTGTAAAAAGTTTTGCAGAAATAAATAGAGATTCTGCATCGCAAGGGTCTGCTTTATCAGGAAATATAAAAGAACAACGAGGTAATGAAAAAGCTGATCCAAAAATGCTATCTACTATGATGGAAGTACTACGTCCGCATATTATAAATTGGATAATTGCTGATGACCAAAGAAAGTTAATTAATGCAGGTGCTTCTAGCGAAGAAAAAATTATGATAGAAACAGTTGACTATGACAGCATGAAATGGCATTTAGGAAATGGTGTATGGTTTAATTTTATGAAGCAACACGAATTTAATCCTTTGCATTGCCATACAGGTACGTTAAGCGGTATTATAATGGTTGAAGTTCCGGAAGTAATAGCTACTGAACCCGATATATTTCCTATGGATTCTAATGCAAGATGCCCTGGACAATTAGAATTTGTGCATGGTAGTTATGGCGCAGGCGCACATAGGATTATTCCTAAAACTGGACAAATTTTTGTATTCCCAGCAGAACTAAGGCATCAGGTTTATCCATTTCAAAGTGATGTAGAAAGAATTACTATGAGCTGGAATGTTTTTGATATTTCGTTTGATAAGAAAAAGGATATGTGGAACTAATGAAAGAACCTACAAGATTAGAAGGACATGTACCCAAAGGTTGGGGCTATGAATTAATATGGGCAACTAACGACAAGTACTGTGGTAAGATAATGGTATTTGAAAAAGTAGGTGCAAAGTTTAGTATGCATTTTCACAAAGAAAAAGAAGAAACATGGTTTGTTAATAGCGGAAAATTTATCGTAAGATGGATTGATACTTCTAATGCTACGTTACACGAGAAAGAATTAAAAGAAGGTGATGTTTGGCATAATCCTCCTTTACAACCTCATCAGTTAGAATGTTTAGAACCTATGAGTTCAGTAACTGAAGTTAGTACAGCTGATTCAGTAGAAGATAATTACAGACTTATTCCAGGCGACAGTCAAAGTAAAGAAACAGAAAATGGTTGAAATAAGTTGGAGTGACGACTATGATCCTAGTCCTAATTATATCGCACCTAAGTGTGTAGTAGGATTAGATAGAGATGGTGTAATCAACAAAGATCTAGGCACATATTGTTACAAAATAAAAGACTTTGAACCTATTCCTGGTAGCATAGAAGCTATTGCTAAACTACGCAGATTAGGTCATAAGATTACAATTATCACAAATCAAGGTGGTATTGAAAAAGGATTATTTACGCAAGAAGATGTAGATAACGTACATAAGCATTTGTTTGAATTACTAGGTAAAGCTGGTTGCACTAGTATAGACGGAATCTACTATAGTGCTAGTAGCAGAAAAAATGATATGTACGCGAAGCCTAATATAGGAATGTTCAAACGATGTGAAAAAGAAATACCACACGTAAAGTTTGCACAAGGTTTTTATGTTGGTGACAAAATTACTGATTTAAAGGCCGCAATGAAAATAGGTGCTATTCCTATCTTAGTACGCACCGGATATGGTGAAGAAACAGAAAAATTATTAAATAGATTTACTTACAAAGCAATAAAAAAGCGTACCAAAGTTTTTGATACGCTTTCTGACTTTGTAAAAAGTTTAGAAAATTAAGCTTGAGCTTCACCCCATTTAATAATAATATTCGAATTAATATCTGAGCCAGTCACTTTATACACATTAATAGCTAAAACGTCAGGTCCATTAGGAAATGTTCCTCTGCCACCTAATGGCGTATTTGTTAACTCTTTCAACTGAGCAAGATCTAGTGTAGATCTCTCTCCAGGCACAGCAATAAATGAGAACACAGTTTCTCCAGGCTGAGCAAACGGTGGTTGTTCAAATGTTGCTTCAATTGTTCCTGATCCTAGTGCAAGTGTTCCAGTGAATGCGTTATTAAATGATATTTCATAAAAAGTATAACTTGCCCACGTAGTTGATGTAATATTACTTACATAAGTGTTAGCAGGGAACGTACCTCCACCGCTTATTCCTGTAATAGCAGTACCAACTACTGTACCCGCACTATCTACACTTGCTGTAGTTAAGTAAGCATAGTTTTTATTAACAAGTGCCGCGTTGTAAGCAATAGTATAGTGATCAATTGATCCTCCTGGTATACTACCTGTTGTATTTTTAGAAAGTCTAAAGTATCCCCAGTTATTACTGGATGGAATATATCCATCTACAATAGTTGTATTAGCTGGTATATGTGTACCTGTAATAGATTTACCTAGTACAAAATTTATATCATTACTACCAAATACCGCTCTATAGTCTGATCCACTAACCTCTACATATCTACTACCAGGCCAGTTAGAATATGTACCGCTGTTTACTTGTGCAGTAAGAGCAGCCACAGATGTCATATTAGCAGTTGTAGCTGATTCACCTGTTGTCCAAGTAACACCACCACCTGATGCTATCTGAGCAAAACTAGGTTGTCCACCTTGTGCAACTCCACTCAATCCTGACCAATTTACATCTGAGGGGTTAAGTGGATAATTTTGAGGATTAAGCACACCTTCAACAACAATACCACCGCTTCCTGATTCTGATGTAACTTCAAGACCCATCAGCAATAGCTGAGCACGATTAAGTAGTTCTCTTTCTCCTAAATCACCTGTAATAGCATTAGAAACACTAGGTGCTAAACGCATCATAAATGCAGTCTGTTTTGTAGTACTAACAGCAATACCAGTTTCAGCATAACTAAAAATATATCCACGATCTTCATCAAATCCACCGTCTGTTAGGAACGCACTACCCCAATGACTAATTAATGGAGTAATTGTTTGTGATATAATTATTACACCGGTCCTTGCATCGTGTGTAGTAGCAGGACCTCCTGTATAACTACGTTCTGCTCCTGCTTGGAATGTAAGTAAGCTAGCATTTCTAGTAACTCCAGTCAATGTATTTGTTGCCTTATTATTAGCTGTGTATGTCATTACTTCGTTATCAATATACACTGTGGCTTGATATGGAAAGAAGCTACTATCTTCTAGTTCGATAGTTGTTTGATTGTTTGTCATTGCTGTCTTAAGTTTACCTGGAGGACCTTCGTTTGTTACTTCGTACCTAACAGGCAAGTTACCTGAACGCATAAATGCTTCTGTGTTTACGTTTGAATTACGCATTCTATGTGCAAAAACAAAGTTACCGTCTGCACCTCTAACCATCCAATCAATAAATCCAGCACCATACCAAGTATATTGTATTCCAATCATTTGCATTTTAGCTATATCCATATGATAGCCACTTGGTCCTGTGCCGTCTAATTTATCTAAATTAAACTCACTTTGTTTTGCTTTTTTATCTCTTACTAGTGCTACTTTAGCTCCTGTAATATCAATTACGCCGCGCCAGTCTGGTGTTATTGTGCAACTAGTATCGTTGGTAACATTTGTAACTACATGTGTCATACCTTTAATAATAATTCTATCGCCAGCTGTTAATTGATCTCTAAATCTTGTATTTGTACCTGTTACTAGGTTTGAATCTTGGCTAAGTGCTATTGTTCCGGCAATCTGTTTTGTACCAGTACGCTGTACTGCACTAATTTGTGTACCATCAAATTCCCATAAAATTCCGTTTTGGTCATCAAATATTCCTGAACGCACAGTTGCACCGTGCCAACTTACAACACTCATTTGTGCTCCAAAGCCTAATACTGCTGTTGTAGCACCCAGCCTTCTTTTCGATCTAACTTTAAAAGTTCTTTCGTCTACAACAGATACAACAGTGTAATCAAATTCTTCACCAACTGCTGTGTCAGGTCCACTGTTATAACCTTCTGTTTCAATACCTAATAAACGTATTACGCCGCCTACTTGTACCCCATGATCATTGTCATCAGTGACCACTGTAATTAAACTATCAACTTCAATATCCTCAGCTACTACACTTTGTAGATCATAGCTTGGTGCAAACAATGCACCTGTGGTATACATAATACCTTTACCTGACTGATATCTAATATATTTTTTACTTTGACGTATTGCTTGAGCACCATGTTGTGGGCCTCCTGTCCCAAGTTGCACACCTCCATCATACGGTCTATGTACAAAGAAACTGTCTGGTCTTGGGTAAACTATACCACTAACAGGAGAAACTGATACATCAATTGCACCTGTAGTACGTGCTTGATATCTTAGTGTATTTGATGTGGGAACTTCTGTTGCAAAGAAAGAACCTCCAGCTAAAGCATGATTGTTTGATCCACCATCATCAGATGTGATACTAACAATAAATGTATCTCCAGGCACTAGTCCATGTGCATTAGGAAATGATACATTTAATGTTGCCAAGGCCGCATAACTTACTGTTTGATTGACAGCTATAGTTCCTGTTGTAGCTTCTGACATTGTTACCGTAGATATAATATCTATGTTAGTTCCTGGGTTAGCAATAGTATACGTACCTGTTACTGCTGTTATTATATCTCCACCGACAGCATCCACATATAGTTCTAAATCGTGTAAAGGACTGGCTCCATCAAGTGTTGTGCCAGGAATATTAATTCTGTCTCCAACCTTATAACCACTTCCTCCGTTGAATACTGTTATGTTATCATATGAACTAAAGTTTCTTCTTATATTAAATGTAGCATTAGTGCCTGTGTTTGGAACATTAGTACCTGCTACACTATTATATGGTCCTGTTGGTTGTGAGGCTGTACCTGCAATGGTTATAGCAGTTATCGCTCCAGCGGCTTCATTACTTACTTGTGTAATAGTAATTGTTGCATCATTAGCAGGACTTGCGCCTCTTAAATTTGAACCTGGTATTACTAACTGTTGTCCAACAGCATATCCTGAACCTGGAGTTTGTATACCATCTGTAAGGTCAACAGTATAGTCTCCTTCTCCAAGTTCAACTCTAAATGTAGCACCTGTTCCTTGTCTATTTGAGCCTACAACTCCTAATGCTGTCCTTCCATTCACTGCTGTACCAGTAGTAGTATATGTTAAGATTGCACCATTTGCATCAACACTAGCTATGGTACCTGTAATATCGTTTATTGGAGAACTTCCACCTAAACCAGTGGCATTACCTGCAATAGTAAATGTTTCTCCTACAAGATAGTTTAATCCGCCGCCACCTGTAACCTGATAGCTTGCTCCTGTGACTTGTACTGTAAATGTAGCATTTCCGTCACCTCCTGCGGTATTAGAAGTAAATGCAACATTTGTAAATGTTTCGTCTCTTTGCGGAGCATTTGTTGTAGTAAATGCAATGCCAGTAATCCTTCCAGCTAATCCCACAGAACCAACATCGAATGTTATAGCACTTGCTCCACCGTTACCTAAAACACTATCTGCAATAGTCACAGTTGATCCCTGAGCATTACCTAATCCAGGAGTAGCTATAGTAATATCTTCTAAATCAATATCTCCTGCTGTTGATATAGTGCCTACGTCCATTGTAAAAGCGGCTGCACCGCCACCTCCTAGCGAACTATCTTGAATTGTAATTGTGTCGCTTACTGAGTGTCCTGATCCTATTGTTTTTACTACTACGCTAAGAACAGCACCAATAGCGTTGACCGTGATGTCAAATGTTCCAACTACTCCTGATCCAGTACTTGTACCGCTAACATTAGTATATGTGCCAGCCGTTCTTGATGCATCACTAGCACCAAAGTTAGTCATAGTTTTATGGCCGCCTGCTGGCTGTACTATAATGTCAAATGTTGCTCCACCTCCGCCTGAAGAGGCAGTAACACCTGAGTATGTACCTGGAGTTCTATTTGTAGGTGTTTGTGTTAAGTTAGTTAAACTTAGGATTTCACCTCCTGAGCTAACTGTATTAACTGTAACATAGTTGTTATGTGTTGCACTACCTCCTGTAGGTTGAATTACATCACCTCCTAATACTATGCTATCACCAACGACATATCCTGATCCGCCATTATTTATAGTAACACCAGTATAAGTTGTGTTTAAATATTCAACATTAAAGCTTGCATTTGTGCCTGCATTACCATACGGATTATGAGAAAGTGGTGTTAATATAGCAAATCCATTAAAGCTTAATCCGCTTATTGTTGCTGTATTAATGTCACCGTCACTATTAACAGAAGTTACAAATATTGTTGCATCATTAGCTGGTGTTTCTCCGCCTAGCAAATTACCTAGGACTTTAATAGTATCTCCTGCTACATAACCGTATCCGCCATTTGCTACACTATTCAATACGTAAGTGTTACTTGAATCTCCTGAAGGAGATATATTAAAAGTAGCATCTGCTCCATTAGCTGATACATTTGAACCGCTTATTTCAGTATAGTTTACAACATTACCAATTCTTGTATTAACAAAATTACCGCTGAACTGTACTCCTAGTCCTGAAGCACCAGTACCTATTGTTTGCACATATATTGCTGTACCGTCTCCTCTATCAACAGCCATATTTGCAGCCAAACCTGCTGTGTCTGTAACTTGCAAAGTATCAGTGTTTGGTGCCGCATTTGCTGTTGTAGTCAAAGTTAAAAATGTTCCGCCGCCTGCACTTGTATCAATAATTTGTGTTACTTGTGAACCAGCAGGGATACTAGCTTGTGTTAATGGAGAACCTACTTCTGGTGCCGCGCCGTCAAACGGTAAAATAGTGCTTCCACTTGCTACAGCTAATTGTGTCGTAAAACTTCCCGATGAACCATTACTAGCTATAGTAAATGTTGGCTGACTTATTGATGCTCCAGTATAAAATCCAGCTTTGCGTAATTGACAGTATGTTGTAACTAAAACTTCACCGTTATTTGTTCCTACTTTGGCCTTTGCATAATAGTTAAAAGTTTTATCACCCGTTACGCTATTAATTACAAATGAGCCTTCTGCTCTAGCGGCTCCAACAACACTATCTTCTAATGCTTTAATTGTAATAGGTTGTCCGTCTTCAAATCCGTGTGCAACTACTGTAGTGACAGTAATTAAACTAGCACCTATGCCTCCAGTACCTGTACTTGCGTCAGTCGTTACATTTTGTACTGCTGTATTTGTTGCAGGTATTTCATAAACACTTGGATACCCTCTAAGTGTACCTATAGCTGACCATTTAGTAGGCTGTAACCCATATTCGAAGTCAGCGTCAAGCATACTAAGAGGATGGGCAATACGCATACGCTCAATTGCATCAGTACCAAAATCATATGGTCTTACTTGTACAACACTTTTCCCATTTTCTACTTTTTCTACAAAAACTTGTAGATGATCAGTTGCGTCATGAGAGGTAGTATTGTAATTAAAATATATTCTTGTAATTGCATCAGTTGTTTGTAAGTATGTTCCAAAATCAGAATCATAACCTTTGGTAATTAATTTTGCTGTACCACCGTTTTCTGCATTAGAAAAGTTATATATGATTTCATTTTTTGTTGTGTTAGTAACAAGTAATAATTCGTCTAAACCCCAACGACCTTGGACTTTAATATTTCCTACTCCTGTATCTACTAAAACAGGGAGCTGATCTAATCCTAAATTTATTACATTTATGACTATTCCAGCAAGTTCGTTTATCCTAACTATAGCACCAGCTTCTGCATTGTCGCCAGTTGTATCTGTAGTTTGTATTACCTGTGTTTGATTACCAGAATATGCACTATTTGTAAATAAAAAGTCTCTAATTATATCTCTAATTTTTTCATATGTTTTTACTTCAGCTTGTCTATCACCATCGAATTGCGATACAGTACCTTCCCAAAAATCACTAGCGACTTTCCTTGTTTCTTCATTTCCGCCATATCTTAAGTCCCATGCCCAAGCATCGATAACTTTTCCTATTTCTGTTTCCCACTGTGTTACACTATAAGTATATCCTGAAAATCCTGTGGCTCCTGCTGTAACTTGCGCCTCTATCCATGCAACCGCTTCTTTTTGTAAGTAATATTTGTTCCCCCAAAGCAAAGCATATGCATTTGGATATACGTATCCTGTTGCACTCATTCCTGGCTTAAATACGTAATTTTTTATTTGTGTCTTTGCCATATTCTTTTAAATCCCAAATGCTATCGCAAACGCTGTTGATGTTTCATCTACATATTTTTTGTTTGGCACTGCTGTTACTCCTGATACTGCGCCACTTAGTGTTGCGGTTGTAAAAGATGCTGTTGATGGTGTAGTTGCACCTATTGTTGTATTATCAATTGTACTGTTATTTATAGGTCCTACTATTCTTCCGTTTACACTATCGACTAACAAAGTACTGTTATCTGAATATACAGAGCCATTAAGATCTCCTGTTACTCCGCCAGTAGCTGATATCATACTAGCAACACTCATTGTACCGCCAATATTTGCATTTCCTACTACGCCCAAACCTCCGGATACTTTTAAAGCACCAGTTGAAACACTTGTACTTTGTGTAGTATTTGTGATACTAACTTCACTAAAGTTTCTTGCTTGATCTAAAACTGTAATTACACCATACACTGTACCATCTACATTACCATAATACAATGTATCTGGTGCAGATAAAGGAATAGTCCATGTTAGTCTTCCTGAGCTTTTTCCTTGTGCAGAGTCTCCAACTGTACTATCACTGTGCCTTAAACCACTACTATAAACTGCTGTTGATCCAGGTGTAACACTACTAAAGATTTTAAAAACTAAAGTTGTAAATGCTAAATCTATTGTAGATGTTTGATTTCTATATACGGTTATGCCAGGTTGATTATTTAATTGGCCATCAAATCTGAAATTGCCTGCGGCTTCCACAAAGTCGTAATCTGCCGCTAATCCTGCTTCAGAATTATCTACAGATAAAGTTAAAGTACTAGCAGATATATTTCCGTTAGCGTCTACTGTAAAATTAGGGCTCTTGAACCCGTATTCTGATCTAAAAGGCGTATTAACTGTCGTTGGCATTCTTTACTCCATATAGTATATTTAGCCTAGTTATGAATGTCAACTAGTTAATGGATTTTGGTTTTGAAAGTAATTTGCAGTGTAAATAAACTTCGCACCTTCATATCCTGTTTTAGCTGTTATAAGTAAGTCAACATATGATTGATTTACTGTGACTGACAGGTCTACAAGATCGTTGCCTAAATTGCTACGAGAAAATGCATTTAGATTAGCATAGTCTACACCTACTGCAACAATACACTTGATTATTTCTTTATTAGCATTGTTATAGTCTATTGAGATTGTAAATTCTGCTGTGCTAAATTCACCTGCATGCCAGCGTTCTACTTGTGTATTTGTATAAGCTTGTTTCCATGGACCATTATGAGAGGTAGCACCATTATTGCGAAGAAGTAATGTTTTTTTAATTCCGTCTTTAAAGTAATTTGCAATGTTAAACATAATGATCCTTTGTCATTATATTTATCAGTTATTTACTATGATTAGTTTTCCAAATTCTGGCAAGTATAGATACTCAATATCACTGGTAGCAAGTGTGCGTATTGCATCATCAAGGGTTTCTACTAATGGTTCACCGCCTAAGTTAAAACTTGTGTTAAAAATAATTGGAACGTTTGTTTTATCTTTAAATGCTTTAATAATATCGTAATAATGTGGATTTTGATCTCTACTTACAGTTTGAATGCGACAAGTTCCGTCTACATGGATAATTGCAGGAATTTTTTCTTCTACACCTTCTTGACAATTTACAGCATACATCATTGTAGGACTGCTATCCATTCCTCGTAAATCAAACCAATCATGTGCATCTTCTTCTAGTATACTGCCAGCAAAAGGCCTGAAATATTCTCTACGTTTTACTGCATTTACAAAATCTTTTCCGTCTTTATAAGTAGGGTCAAACATCAAGCTTCTATTACCTAATGCACGTGGTCCATTTTCTGATCGCCCTTGAAAACAAGCAACAATATTTTTTGTAGTCATAAGTTCGACTACATCTTCATGATTTGCATCTTTAATTTCAGCATCATATTTTTCAACTGTGCTATAAATTTCTTGTTCTGAATATTCATATTTAGGACCTAAAAATACGTTATCTGCTCTTGCATTAACTTTTGTATCTTGGGATACTTTATAATGCTGAAGTAATGCCGCACCCATTGCTGTGCCTGCATCATTAGAAATAGGCTCTACATAAATTTCAATGCCTTCATCTTTTAAAGCTTCTAAGTAATGATAATTAGCTACACAGTTTAAACCGTATCCTCCGCTTATCACAACTTTTTTACATCTTGATTTTTCAACAGCATGTCTAATTAGCTTTACTACTGCTTCTTGTGTTTCTTGTTGTACAGCATATGCTAAGTCTCTTCTATTTTCTAAGTAAGTAACATCTTCCTGATCAAATGCTAATTCTTCATTATCTAACTCTGCATACATTCCTTTGTTAACAACAGCTCCATTAGGATATCTTGGTACTATTAAACTTCTACTAGTTGTTGGAATTGGTAGTGTTACTTCGTTATCCATAATAGCAGGAATATTATCGTTAGGTTTACCGTAGGGTGAAAGGCCCATAGTTTTACCTGCTTCAATAGCTTGAAAGCCACAGTATTCAGTAACAGCTTCATATGCTTTAACAATTCCTGCACGATCATGAATAAAAGCAGTATAATTTGTATTAGGCTCGCCCCAATTAGTGGCATCCCAATTATCAACTACTGCACCTGGTATAGCTTCTCTTGCACCTATACTTTTGTGTAGAGTTTTAAATTTATCAGGATACTGACATTTGTAAATACTTTCTGTTTCCCAAATAGTCATACTATTGCCCTCGTGGGTCAATGGAAAAAACGTACCAGCTCCATCAACAATAACCGCTACAGCTTCGTCAAATCCTGATCTATAAAAAGCCATTGCCGCATGCATTTTGTGATGATACATTGCTACATCAATTACTTCTGCTCTGCTTGATGGATCTTGTGTATGCAATAAACCTATTTTTCTAGCTAAACCTGTGTAAACATCTTCACCAGAGTAATCTAATTTACCAGCAGTTTCTTCTAATCCAGTAGTATGTGCAATTACTAAGTAATCTAATCTGTCAGTATATTCTTTTATTTTAAGAATACTAGCCAATGGTCCGCCATCGTATTTTAATCTAGTAAGTCTTTCTTCTTCGATACTAAAAACAATTTTGCCATCTTTTAACAAACATACACCTGCGTTATGTCCTCTAGCTATTCCTGCGATCCATATTGGTTTAGTCATTTAATATCCTGTTGTTTCCATTAAGTTTATATCATTTTCAAAACAATAATTTCTTACTTGCTCTCTAAAGGTAAACAAATCTATGTCCGGCACTGATTTATAAATGCTGTTTATGCCTTTGATTATACTACTTTGTTTATCATTAAATTTAATATTTTTCTTCAAAGCTGGCAACAATATTTCCAATAGCCACGAAGCCGCGCCGTCTGTAGAAGGATGAGGATCCCACCAATAAGGTTGCTGTTTCTTTGTAGAAGCATTTGTGTTACCAAACTTGTATACACGATTAGAGTCGGTTAAGAATTGTTCCTTTCCTAATTTTTGTCCTTCCCAAACATGATTACCAATAGGTTTTAACCAATACTCTTTATTATCATTCCATATCATGTTTACATAATGTTCAAATTCAGGATATCTTTCTAGTAGATTACCTTCTGCATCAGTTGATTCTCCGTCGCCATTAAAATTTAAAAAATCTGCACCTAATTTTTGAAAATCTCCTATACTAGTCATAAACCATGTACAGCCTACAGATTTTAAAAGTGCTTGAGCAAGTGTTATTGCATTTAGTGAATACATAACGTATGTCTGCTCACTAAAAAAATGATCTAACCATACTCTGTTATATATAGATGTATTATGCATGTTAAACATAGAACCTTTAGTTAACCAAGCCGATTCTTTATTTTTTTCCGGAAGTCCAGAATCTATCCAAGTCTTACTAGTTTTTTTGAATAAGTGATAATCATTTCTTAAATGGGAAGACCATTGTACAATTATTGTATCGTCTTTTGTAAATTTGTTTTTTGAATGGCATTCAGCTAATCTCTGTGCAATACCAAGATTGCCTATACCAGGAAGCCCCCAGTTTTCTGCCTTGTCATAATCTGTATCGTAGCATAGTATTGTTGCCCACGTCGGCCAATCAACTAGAGAGAAACTACAACCGAATGTGAAAAGTCTAGCCAAGATTACTCGCCTAAATGCTTATCGATTTCTTCTACAATATGGGTTTCTATTTTGTCATTCATTTGCATAATGCCTTCGTTTACTCTGTCTGAAAATTCATCTACAGTCACTCTAATCGGGCTGTATACTCTTGAAAGTTCGCCCATGTCCATTATATTAAATGATTCACAATTTGGATAGGAAGTATTAATAGGAAATGTACTTCCAATGACAACCGTGGACGGAATACCTGTTGCATAAGCAAGATGTTGTCCTACACTATCACAGCCCACAAAGTAATCAGCTTCGGCTATTAATGCTGTCCAAGTTCTCAAATCAGTTCCTTTAGGTACAGCAATTGGTCTGTCTACACCATGTTCTTTAAAGTCAATAGCTATTTCTCCCATAAAAATTATACCATAGTTTTTAGAAAGTGCCTTAACCATGTTGACTAAATTTGTAGGCTCAATACTTCTACCGCTAAAATCTGTTAGCATGCCGCCTTCTTCAATAATACCTTTACCAAAAGGTTGAATAACAATTATTTTTTCTCTTTCGGTTTTTTCTCTTACTTCTTTTATTACTGTAGAAGCCCGCATAAGTTCACCTTTACTAAGCTTAATAGTGGGCTTAGGTAAGTCTCTTACACCTTGATTGTTGATTGCAATATCATATGCTTGTGATAAACTGCATTTTTGATTATAGTATTCCCAAACCCTGTATGGTTCTGGACTAAGCATATTCATATCTTTGAGCTTATCTTCGAATAAATTTTTGTGCCAATGATCATATGCTTTTGCATGTAGCACAGGATGTCCTTTAAAAAAATCAGAACCTCCCTCACATACAACTAAAAAGTTGTCATCTGGATTTTCTTCGTGAAACTTTTCAAGTGCAGGAATCGAGCAAACAACTCTTCCTGCTCCACCATTAATAAAAATTGCAGTGCTTCTTGCCATATTTATAGATCCTATCGTTAGTAAACATAGTAGTTAATTGCTACTATGAATATTTAGCGACCAAAGATTTATAAATTAGATAAAGTGACTTTATTCTACTGCTGTTGATAATGCTGGATTATAAGTTTTTTCAGCTTCTTCAAATGCATGTGCATCTTCTGTATCTGTTGCTACACTATTAGCTTTAGTAACTTTTTTCCAGCTTGTAGGTCTTGTAAACAATGGTGATTCTCTCCATTTTACTTTCCAAGGATCAACTTGTTTAACTTTAGTAAGAGTAACTTTTGCTCCTGTTCCGCTTCCGTTTGTTACAAAGAAACATTCTGTGTAAACTGCGGCTTCTGGATGATATAATGCTCTCTTATTTTCAACACTAAACTCTGTAATTGCTCCTGAACCACTTACTTTAGTAACAGTAAGTTTCACTTCGTCAACTACTTGTGTGTTTTTATATTTAGGATCTTGTACTAATAACACATCTCCGACACTATAACCAGAACCACCTGTTGGCACTGTAGCTGTCCATGCAACACCAACTGTTTCAGTAATATCTCTTAGATATGTTCTATATTCTTGTATTTTTGTAATTAATCCTGAAGGCAAATCTTCACTGTAAAGTCTATCACTGTTCTGTAACTGGTTGTCTCTAAAAGCAACTTTCTCTTCCCATGTCATAATAGGTTTTCTCCAAGGTAACGGAGTTACCCATTGCTCTGCTTGAGGAGAATACTCAATTTCTGTAATTTCGTAAGTATGATTAGGTACGGGATACTTATCTCTTACATATGGTGTATCTTGTCCTGGTACATCTTCTTCTATGTCAGGAATTGAATGGGGATCAACGCCTTCAAATAAGCCAGCTATAATACATTCAGTATTAGAATCTTCAGGTCTTACTTCTACCATATAATGATCACCTTGTGGAAATGGTATCTCGCCATTAAATAATTGCTGACCTACTTCTCCTCCTGATTCACAACGTATAAGTTTATTTGTAATACTATCAACCCATACATATACTTTATCAGGACCTTTGTAAATTACTCTTGCTTTTTTACCTAGGTCGTTAGTTTGGTGATATATATCATCAGGTAAATCGTAAGTAAATTCTTTTGTTATTTCATTTATAGCCATAATTATTCCCTACCAGTATACCACATAAATCATTCCGCCGCCACCAACGCCGCCACATCTACATGTACCGTCATTAGTCCAGCCTGTCATTCCTCCACCGCCTGGGTGCATGCCCATCATCATACATGCTTGTCCACAACAACTAGAGTATGATCCACAAATGCCACCATGGCAACTGTTACAGCATGTTGAAGTACCTTGTGGTCTAGGTCCTGGTGTACCGTATGCACTACCTACATGTTGCCAACCTGCTTCGATACAAAATTGGCTACTACGATATGCACCTGTTACACTAGTTTGACATTCTAATGTGGTTATTCCTGAACCACTTATATAATTGTTTGAACAACATGCACACATAGAACAACAAGAATAACAGTTTGTAGCTAAATGACACCTTGTATATCTAGCAGAGCATAATCCGCCTTCTACGCACATACACCAAGTTCCGTCACCATTACAAACATATGACGAACATCCGTGGAATCCTGCACAACAACTCATATTAGCACCAGATGTACCAGCTGAACACATTCTAATTTGATCGCCTGCAGAAACATCAGTTTCGACCATCATATAGCCGCCACCGCCGCCACCGCCGCCTTGTGTACAACAACAGCTATAGCCACCGCCTGCACCGCCGCTCCATACTTCAAATACTGCCTTTGTTACACCTGCTGGCACTGTCCAAAGATAACAACATCCTCCGTTGTGTGGTAACCATTTATTTGTATTTTGTATATAAAATTCTTGTGGTTTGATAACACCGCCTGTTTCGTAACCGTATATTAAATTTGTTAATTGACTCATGTTCTATTCCTTACGATGCTACGTGCCATTCTACTATAATTAAACCTCCGGCTCCTGCCGCACCACAACCGCAATAGCTGTTATGACTTGACGCCGTTCCGCCACCGCTGCCTGGCCAATAAGCATATCCTTGTTGTCCACAACCACAGCAATAACCTGAACATGCGTCTCTTGCTGGACGGAAAAAATCTCCTGTAAATGGTGCTTGTGGTGCCCAGTTCCATGCTGTTCCTGAACAAAATGCTGTACCTTTAAAAGCACCGGACATTCCGCATATTCCAAATCCGCCACACCATGAGCCGCATTCATATGCTGAACAACCCATATAGCTGTTTCCAATTGGACCCCAGCAATAATTACATCCTACTTTACCTGCACTTGCACAAATAACATTAGCGGCTTCTGTTACACCATAAGCATAACTAGGATATCCTGGACATCCAGTGTTTGTATTTGCACAAGTAGTTGAACCGCCTGCACAAAATCTGTACTGCTGTCCTGCTACAGTGTTAATAATTTTTCTTGCATAGCTTCCTGCTCCGCCTGGAATACCAAAGAAACAGCAACAGTTACCTGCGCCGCCTCCGCCGCCGCCCCACATTTCCACTGCAAACCATGTAACGCCAGTTGGTACTGTCCATAAACAACAGCATCCGCCATTTTCCATATTGTCTACACTTGTGTGATAGACTACCATTGAATCAACAGCTACGGTGCCGCCACCGCCTCCATATTGTAACATTGTTTTCAGTGCTGACATATTATTCTGCCTTCGTATCTGGTGCTAACGGAAATTCAACTTTCCAAGCTTCTACTTCGTCTGATTCACCTTTTTTATAAACTGTTGGTAGATCCCTAAGTGCTTGTCTGTAAGTAACCCATGGTGTTTTTACAGCATCGGGCATATCTGGTGAAATTTTACCGTCGGAAGCTTCTAGCTGTGAATCTCTTTGTAATATAATGTCATCCCAATCAACTGGTGAAGTTTTGTAACCTGCTGACCATGTTTTTGCATCTAAATCATAAACACATTCGCTTTCGTCGACGTATGTTTCTCCAATTTCTGGCTTACCATTATATTTTATGGTGTAATCACCGTATGTTTCTGTAACTGTTGTTTGATCATTTGTTACAATAGTTGAATCAGCAACTCTAAAAATTGCCATCATTAAAGGATCATCTGCAAGAGTTACTTCAACTCTTGTAGTACCTACTGGTACAGGAACATCTGCTCCTTCATCTCTTTCTGTTAGTTCTCCTGGACTTCTAATTCTTTTGCCCTTGTTGTCACCGTCTGTATCAACAAATACATAAACCTTGTCTGGTCCATTGTATGTAGCAGAAGCTGTTAGTCCATCACTATCACTAGAATCAAACATCTTGTTTGGCAATTTGTAATCAAATGTTTTACTAGCTATTGTATTTTCTGGCATTTTCTTTCCTCACACATTATTAATTATAGTATACATACACTTGGCCACCGCCACCTGGTTGTCCATCACAGTGTGAACCTCCGCAAGCTATTCCGCTTGTTCCTGGTCCTCCAGGAAATTTATTTCCTGTAAATGGATCACCACTTGTACACATTACATATCGTCCTTGTTGATACCAACAAGAACATAAATCTTCGTTCATTTGTCCAGGCTGATTAAATCCTGAATGGGTCCAATAATAATACTGCGTATGACAGTATGTATTTCTTGTACCATGCCCACCAATACCTGGCATAATTATTCCTTTGTTAGCATCTGCAACATAACCTTGTGTAGCACTAGATGAACCGCCTTGTATTCTTCCAAAACAGCAAGTATATGCATTGTATGGGCTCTGGAACCCTGGCTGTTGTGATCCTTCATCACCTCCACATGCACAAATTATAGTTGCGGCCGCTGTTACATCATAAACATATGATGGACAACCATAACAGCTAGTATTTGATTTATTATATGCACAACCAGTTGACGATCCTGCACAAATTCTATATTGACAACCTGCTTGGGTATCCATTTGATACCAAACATAAGAACCACTAGTTCCTTGATAAGCTTCAAAACTACAACAACATCCATCATTACCTGATGAACCACCGCCCCATAGTTTAAACACAAGACTTGTTATACCTGCAGGCACAGTCCACAAACAACAGCAACCTCCGTTGGCGGCACTTGTATGCGATGTATTCCATACTCTAAGTCTTTGAGGTATGTTACCTACGCTTTGTGGTCCTATATCGGCCAGTAGTGTTGTTAAAGCAGTCATTGACTAACTCCCTGATTAATCTTACTTATGAGCCACATAATACCCAACCATAAGTAGCCCCAGAATACACTAGTATCGGCGAAGCATTATTAATATCAATAATAAGATCCGAAGCATCATTTTGAATTTCTTGCCCGTTTCTTGCTACTGTGATATTTGACGATCCAGCTGTTCCAGAAATATCAACTACTTGAATAGTATCATTTTCTGTTGGACTTGCTGGAAGGGTTACTGTAATGCCACCAGCTGTACATAAAATACGCTGATTAACTGCCGCGTTTACACTAGTACCTGTGACAACATTTGTAGTTGCGTAGTTAAGTGTGCTTGTTAAATATCTTCCCATTATATTGTCCTTTTATATATTTATGCCGTTGTCTCAATACCCATAGCTACTACACTTACGTTGCTTGAGCTAGCGTATGCAACTATTTTCTTACCGGCGTCAACGACTATACCAGTGCGTTCTAATACGTTTTTTGGATTCAGTTCAACATCATACTCAATGTACTCATCTGCACCTGGAGTGCTTGTATCACAAATTGCTAAACGAAGCAAGACTACGGCGTTGCCTCTATTGACAAAATTAACACTAGCTACTGCATAGGTGCTTGCCGGACAAGTGTAAATATCAGTATTCGTTGCGCCTGTTAAATCCGCTGTTCCTAATCTTCCTGTGGCCATTTGTTATATCTCCATTATGCGTTAATAAACATATTTAAGGCTACGGGTGATCCACTCACCCCACCTGTATAGTTTACCTGTGCTGTTATATTTATCTCTTGATTGGTTGTATGCGATATTGTCTGACCAGTTATATTAACTTGACCAGCAGTAATCGAGTTCACATTTAGTTCACCAGCACCGCCACCAATTTGACTTGCTATATAAGTTTTAATAGCTCTCTGTGTTGGAACAATACTGTCACTGTTGGCTGTAAACGTACCATCAGTTGAAAACTCAGTAATTGTGGCACTAGTACCACCTAAACTTATTTCACCGAGTTGTAATTCTTGTAATCCACTAACATTAAAGGCATCAGCATTTAGTGTTGCTCTACCTGTAGACTGTTCAACGCTGAATAATTCTCCTACTCTAAAGTTACCGTCCTGATCAGTTGAGGTATAAAATACTCTACCACCACCAAAATCTTTAGTCTCGTCTGTTTGATCAGCTGGTGTACTTGGAGTTCCAGGATAGTTTGTAGTTGTTGTATTACCAGTACCTACGTCTAAGAAATCATGTCCTGTTAATCTAACCTGACTATATCTTCTACGTATAGTTATACCTTCATCATGTTCTGGTGCTTCTGTTACAGTAATATCTGGACTTACTTGTAGTAATGCTTCATAATTACCCGCACTACCAGTTACTTGTGTTACTCCTACAAGTTTATACCATTTTCCTGCTATACCTGCAATCTCTACATTAGCTCCTTGTACTGGAGTTTCAGTTAAGTTTTTAACTTTGACATATTGTCCAGGTTGATAGTTATCTGCATAACCATTTGCTGATGCTACTGTAGCTGTAGCAGTTGTATATCCTGTACCTCTGTTACTAAAAGTAGGTTGTCCTAACACACCGCTACCTGTCCTTACTGTATGAGGTACGTCAACAGTATTATTAGGATCAGTCAGTGTCATTGTTGGTGTACTACTATATCCAGAACCAGGATGCCAAATCTTAATTTGTGTTACTTTTCCATCTTCAATTTTTGCTCTAGCTTTAGCAATATCAGCATATGCACTTACGCCGCCGCCGCTAAACACTACTCTAGGTTCAATTATATATTCTGTAGTTGCATCAAGAGCTGATACAATACCTGCTCCGTATACACTATCCCAACCTGCTGTTCCGTCGCTGTTTTTTAACACTGTTGCGACTTTTGTGCCTGAATCATATGTATTAATATATGCATATTGACCTGCACCTGTGCCGCTTACAATCCAAATAGCCATACCTGCATACATTGCATTTGTTGCGGTATCTGTGTTACTAAGAGTAATTTGTGTTGCTGTGCCTACTTGTGCATTATTAGTAGCGGTTACGTATCCAGCGCCACCTAAATCGCTTGATGGGTCTGTAAGTCTAACTTGATAAACAGCACCGTTATAAACATTTTCTGCACTTATAGCCGCATCATTATTGCCTCCGACTATTGTTGTAGTTGTATCACCATCTGCATAGCTTACTCCTGCATTTAAATATTCAAAGAATAGTATCTGATTTTTGTCAGTAACTATATTTTCAATTTTAGCTTCTGTTGACTGGTTAGTAACTTTACCTGTCACTGCTGTTTCTGTGCTATCAATACCTTCTGCTACACATCCAAAGTCACCATATGAGCTGTTACCGTTTGTTGCACGTATCTTGCCGCCGTTTTCTGATAGATATCCTATGTGTGCATAATAAGAGAACACACTAACAAGTTCTGCTCTACCTAAGTTTGTTACCCAAGCACCAATACCATCACTAATAATTTGTGTAAAGTCGTTTGCAACTATTGAGTCATTTCCGCCGTCATGTAGGTCTCCGTCAATCTTAAGACCAATACAACCTGTACCAAATGTTGTTACATTTTGTATATATGGGGATCTAGTTAAAATATGTGCATCTGTATCTGCTGGACCATATCCTGGATCTAAGCTAATATATGCACCTGCACTTGGTCGTTTAGTACCATAGGAGTTTGCACTACCTAAAGTACCAGACAAGCCACTTACTGTACAGTTTCTTAAGCCTGAACCGTTTCTCATAAAGAACATATTTTCTGTACTAGAGCCACTTACAGAGTTGCTATACAACAATGCCGCATTTATCATTCTCCAGTTTCCTGTATATTCTAAATCATATTTCATTGCGTCAATATATCTGTTAACATCTCTTGTACAAGCCGCTATAGTATATGTGTAGCTAGGATATTGCACTGCAATATAAGCATGTACTTCTGCAACTAAAAATGTTCTGTTAGCTTCTATAGCTTCTATAGCATATCTATAACCTGTATCATATGTAGGTGTATTTGTACCTCTGGTTGTAGGAACTGTGGAATCACCAGTTACTCCATTTACCCTATAATCAATATAGTCTTCAAGTTCTTGGAATAATGCTGTAGCCGCAGTACCTGCCGCACTTGAACCTGCGGGTCTTGATGTTACTTGTGTTTCAGCATTTCCTGCTGATTTTGTAACTGAACCGTTTGTTACAATATCACTTATAATTGCTTTTAATCTTTGTATTGCCGCTATACTTTTTGGCACATCAGTAGCTTGTGTTTGCTGACCTGCTGGTTGTATTTTTGTTGAACGTAATTCGTCACCTATCAATGCTGTATTTGCAGGGCATAGTATAGGAAGAGTTTCTTGAAATGTTCCGCTCTTAATATAGAGTGAATTGTTAGGTATCACAGCTGATGCCATATTTGTTGTATTACCAGCTGTCACTGCCGCTGTTAAAATATTAGCTAAACTTGTTGCAGTTGATAAATCATCTGACTCTTCTGTGTAATTTGTATCTGTTTGCTGTGTAGCTGTTACAGAACCTTGCAAAGTTTGATAATCAGATGCTGGAGCCGCATTGCTTAATACTGCATCTGCAACAACTAATACTCTTGCAATCATTGCATTAAATTCTGTTATTTTACCAGTAATAGTTGCATCTGCATGTATAGCTGTAGTTAACTCTCTTGTGCGTACATTGCCTCCGTGACTCAAATCATAAACAAGTGCATCAACTAATCTACCAACAAATTGCATCCATGTTGCCTTAGTATATGTGAACGAACCTGTATATGGACTTGTGTTATTTGCTATTCCGTGATCTACGAATTCAACAGCATCGTGCATTATGTAACTTCTATTAATGTGTAACAGTCTCTTCGCCGCAGGACGCTGTGCTCCGTCCCATAATTGCTGTGTTGCATATTGTATTGTTTTCCACGGACGATCTAAAGTAAGTCCGTATGCACTCGCTGGACTATCTACTCCAGCAGTAGGATGTACATAATAAACATTGTTTAGCCTACCAAAGTAACCCCATTCTGGTGCATTACCAGCGGCATTTACTTTAAGTACTTGTCCTTCAGCACCAATTGGTAATCTTGTAGGACCTGCACCACTATAGTAAACTAAATCACCTTGTGTAGTTAAGTTGCCTGATTCTGCACCTGCGACTAATGCATTCCAGTACACACCGCCTGTGTCATTGTCTGGACGTTTAGCTGTATCAGATGTGTGAGCTAAAATACAAACATAGCTGTTAACACCATATCTAATAGAATCACCTTTATCATATAGTGTAGCTGTTGCCCATGCATTTTTCCATTTAAATCCTTCGTTAAGGAGTTCCCAGTATGTTCCGTTAGGTGGTCTTTGTCCTGTATGATCTTGTATACATAGATATGTAAATCCGCCTAGTCGTACTACATCACCTACTCTATATTCTTCTGCAGAACTATCATCTCCCCAATCTTGGGCATGTTTGAATCCTGTAGTAAATAAAGACCAGTCTGTTGAATTTGCTGGTGGATGACCTTGACCAACGTTATTTGTTTTAGAAACATATGAATAACCGCCGTAAGTAACAAAGTCGCCTGGTTGATATGTTGTTGTACCACTCCAACTATCTTCAAATTCTAAACCTTCAACAAACTGTGACCATTTATTTTCGTCGGCTGCAAAAGTAGATTGGCTTGTGTGATAAGTGATACAAATCCATGTGCCGCCGCCATACTTAACAATGTCATTTATTTTGTATCGTGTATTCGTTGACCAGTCTGTTTTGTATTCTAATCCTTTGTTTAGATAGTCCCATTTACTTTGATCATTTTCTAAACCTAAACCTACAGAAGCCGCTGACGTGTGTCCTTGATTACAGACATATACTTGTCCGCCATAACGTACTATGTCATTTACGACATATCTAGTATTAATGTTCCAATCATTTTTCCAGTAAAATCCTTCAGAAAATATATTCCATTTTGCTTGGTCATTTTCTAGTCCTAAAGTAGTTGTACTTGCAGATGTATGAGCAGTTACACAAGTATAAATTGTACCGTTATACTTTACAATATCGTTTACTTTATATCTTGTATTAATACTCCAATCAGCTTTGTAATCAAAACCTTCAGCAAATAAGTCCCAGCTTCCTTGATTAGCTTCTAATCCTAAAGTAGCAGTAGCGGCAGAAGTATGCTCTGCATTTGCTATATATAGATATCCTCCATATTTTACTATGTCGTTAATTTTGTAAAGAGTGCTTGTAGACCAGTTACCTTTCCACTCAGTTCCATCGGAAATTTTATTCCAATTAGTTGCTTGGTTAGTAGAAAATAGTGCTGGAGCAGTATGCCCTTTAATACAAATATATGTATTACCGCCATTTCTAACAATATCATCTTTGTAGTAGGTCGTGGAAGCTGTCCAATTATTCTTCCATATAAACCTAATTCTACCTAATTTAAATTCAGCCATTTAGCACTCCATAAACCTTATATATATTTATCATTATATGTTTGTCCTATCATTTCCGCTATCAGCACCATGAGTAAAGTATTGCATTGCCGCTATTGATCCTTTAGTAGGTTTATCATGATGTCCTCTAGCAGTTAAATGTATCATATTACTAGTAGTTGACATAGTGTCTGCTGTAACACTAATTGAACCCGACACAAGTTTGTTAGTGTTTGCATTACTACTACCACCTGATACTCTTGATTGCAAATATTTTCCTATTGCTCTTTGTGTAGGTACAATAGTATTTGCATTAGCAATAAATGTAGGCTCTTTCGAAAATTCGTTAATTATAACTTGTGTTCCACCTACTACAATTCCGCCTAGTGTTAGCTGTGTCAATCCAGTTAAAGTAAAGTAAGAAGCATTAAGTGTAATAATACCTGTATCTTGTTCAACTTTAAATTGTTCACCAACTCTAAAGTTACCGTCTTGGTCTGTCGAAGTATAAAATACTCTACCAGCATTAGCTTCTCTTACTTCGTTTTGTTGTTGTGGATCGTTTGTAGCATTATAGCCTTCTACATATCTATTAGGATAATCTGTGTCTCCTATGTTACCAGAACCAACATCTAAGAAATCATGTCCTGTCAATCTAACTTGACTGTACTGTTGACGTATAGTAATAGCAGTATTATGCTCAGGCGATTCTGCTCTACCTAGTGTAGGACTTATAGTCAGTGTTAGATTATAATTTCCTGAACTTCCTGATTGTGCATCGATGCTAGAAACTTTATAGTCAACATCGTTTATTCCGCTTATTACTAAGTTATCGCCTGGTCCGGGAACTAAACTTACTCCTTTTAGTTTTAATGTGCCTCCTATTTGGAAACTATCTGCATGACCAAAACCTGCTATTGTACAAGAAGCAGTAATGTAAGAAGTACCTCTGTTACCAAATACTGGTTGAGGAAGAACGCCATCGTTTATTCTTGCTACTTGTACAGAATTAATTGTTGCTTGTGGATCATAAACTGTCACTGTTGGAGCCGAAGCGTAATCACTGCCAGGTTCATATACAAAAAACTCGTTAATTTTATCTGACTTAACTACTGCTCTAGCAAACGGTTTCGCTCCCCAACCTGTGACTAGGTTCCAATTAGCATTATTGTCTGCAATTACTACCCAATTATTTAATGCTGTACTGTATCCTGCTCCTGACCAACTTGCACTTTCTGTTGCAAGGTAATCAGAACTATCATCACTTGTAATTCTCCATACAACTCCGTCTTGTGACTTTGCTAATTGATTACCTGTACCTATGGCCATAAATGTTCCGCCACTTGATTTGCCATCTACTATACCTGATTGTCCTTTGTGTCCTTCACTGTAAAAAATTCTTGTAAAGTCAGTAGAGCCCGGTATACTGTATTCATACCAATATATTCCATCAAAACTTATTGCTGTTTTAGTTTCTGTGCTTACATCACCCGGGTCTATAGCAACAAATCTACCATTACCAAAAATGACGTCAGTGTAACCAACAGGTAATCTTCCTGTTGCTCCTGCGTCATATTGAGTAGACAAACCTGATGAGAATCTAGTAGTGTTAATTGCAACACCTCCTTTTGAACCTGTGTTTAAATAAACAAATGTTCCATCTGGACCTCCTACACCTGGACCGTATGCGACCTTAGTATAACTGTATAGTGCCGAATCATTTGATGCATTAGTTGGCGTATGGTATTGATAGCTTCCAAAATTATTACCTGAGTACCAAACTCTATAATTACCAAAAGCAAATCCTGTACGCTGATTTGTATCACCTGGTATAATTGCGCCATCTTTTAATTCAACCCCTGCCATATTTGCAGTATAAGAAGGTAAACTAGTTGCATGTGATTTTGCCGCTACACCGAATTGATATATTGTCCCTGCACCTCCTGAGCCTCCGTTGTCTTCCGCAAAAATTAATACTTGACTACCCCAAGAATCATATTGCACTGCGACTACATCCTTCCCTGTAAATCTCACTGCTGGAGTACTCCATGTAATTCCGTCTGCTGAATGTGAAGTATACGTATCTCCAGCACCACCTGCTGTTACAGCTACAAAGCAACTTCCAGCATCGAACCATATTACCTCTTTCCATATTGTACTACTTGGTGCAGTAATCTGTGTAGCAGTTAATGGATGATCACTAAATGTAACTCTTGGTTCAATACTGTATCTTGTATTTGTGCCTAGTAATGTTTCAATAGGCCAACCTGGATTTATATGATCCCATCCTGCTGAACCGTCTGATTCTCTACTTACTTGTGCAACTTTAGATACATCGTTATAACTAGAAATATATCCATATTGACCTACACCTACACCAGAATTAATAAAAATTCTCATGCCATTGTATTTTGACGGACTACCGTCTGTATCTGCGGCCGCTAAAGTAATACTTGTTGCATCACCGCCTTGAGCATTATTCAATTTATATTGATAATTATTTCCGCCTGCCGCACTTGAATCACCAGGGTCTAGCAATCTAATTTCAGATACTGCGCCATCTCTAGTTTCTTCGTATGTAGCTGTTGCATTTACACCTTGTCCAGCAAAAGTAACTGTTGAAGCGTTTGATCCGCTTGCTTTATTTTTATAAGTTCTACCTGCATTTTTATATTCTAATGCTAGTATCATATTTTGATTATCAGTTATAACATTTGCACTTGCTTCTGAAGCTTGGTTATCCACATTTCCTGTTATTGCTGTTTCAGTTGTATCATATCCTTCTGCTACACTTCCAAATGTTCCATATGAGTTATTACCATTTGTTGCACGTAGTTTTCCACCTTCATCTGCCAAATAACCTATATGACAATAATATGTGAATACACTTACTAATTCTGATCTACCGTTATTTGTTGCCCAGTACCCTATACCATCGCTTATTATTTGTGTAAAATCATTTGCAACAATTGATTTGTAACCTGAATTATGTAATGCTCCATCTATTTTTAATCCTACACATCCTGTGCCAAATGTTGTAATGTTTTGTATGTATGGAGACTTACTTGTAATATGCGTATTAGTATCACTTATTCCTGTGCCTGGGTCTAGACTTACATATGCTCCTGCATTTGGACGCTTTGTACCGTATGCATTAACTGTGCCTAAAGTACCAGTCAATCCTTGCAAAGTCATGTTACGCATGCCTGCTCCATTGCTAACGTAAAACATGTTATTTGCTTCACGTCCTGCCGCAGGTTGCACTGTAACACTTCTAAGTTCGTCTCCTACTAATGTTGTTTCTTTTGGAATTGATATCGGGGTAAGCTCGTCATAATATCCAGCTGTTACAAATACAGTTGCTGGAGCCCTATTTGCCCAGTCTGCATTAATATAATCACATGCATATTTTATTGTTCTAAAAGGAGCGTTGACTGTTGTTCCGCTGTTAGCACTATCAACACCAGTTACACCAACGTAATAAACTTTTGATACAGGTCCATAGTCTTGCCATATTGTGTTATTACTTACGGCCTTTAATGTCGCACCTGGAGCACCAATAGCTAGTCTAGTAGTCTGTGATGCATCTCTTACACGTATATCTCCATCTGTTGTTAAAACGTTCCCGTCAATACCTGCAAGCATTAATTGCCAATAGTTTTCATGTTCGTTAGCCATGTCAAGATCAGGTCTGTTGTCAGATTCTGTACCAGCATGTCTTGCTATACAATAGTATGCACTTCCGTCATAAGTTACAATATCTCCTACATAGTATTGTACATTATCAACCCAATCACTTTTCCATTTGTGTCCAGGCACTAATATTTGCCACTTTGCAGAGCTATCTGGATATTCTGATATAGAATTAGTTACACAAATATACAAATAACCACCGTTTCTAACTACATCACCTGTGTAGTATTGTGTGACATGATTGTACTCACCTTGATGTTTGTAACCTTCTTTTGTAAGCTCCCAGTCTCCTGTATCTTGTAATTTTCCGTTTACACTAGGTACACTACCTAAATTGTTTTGTAAACAAGTATAAACATAACCGCCATATAAAACTATATCGCCTTTTTGATATTCAGTTGCTTGATTCCATAATAGTTCATAACCAAAACCGGGTAACCAAACAGACCAATAACTACTTGCTTCATCAGTTCTAAACAAAGCACTTGCTGTATGACCTACTAGACATTTCCAAATAGTTTCACCATATTTGACTAAATCATTTTTTCTATACCTAGTGCCTGTTGTCCATTCTACTTTATATTCAAATTGATCTAATACTACTTCCCATTTAGGTAGATCTGCTTCAAGTCCTCCACTTTCACCTGCATTAGAAGTATGATATACTGTACAACGATATACTATACCATTATACCTAACAACATCGTCTACCATATATCTTGTGTTTACAGTCCAATCTGCACGCCAATTATCTGATCTTGCTACTATTTCCCAACTTATCTGATCTTGTTCTAAGCCATCGGTTACGTTTGAGGCAGATGTATGTTTTGCTATACAACGATAGGTTATACCATTGTAAATTACTATGTCTCCTAGATCGTAGAAAAATCCTGTAGTCCAAGTATTTGTCCAATTATCAGTCGTTGCAACAATGGTCCATTTACTATAGTCTGTATGTGGACCTTGTGAGGTCACTACGTTAGAAGTATGAGCTTCGATACATCTGTAAACATATCCTTCCCATTTTATAATTTCGCCTACACTGTAGTATGTGTTATTGACCCAGTCTCCTCTCCACATCATGCCGTCAAGCATAAGTTCCCATTTTGGAGTTGCATGATTTAAATCTGTATAAAATCCAGTAGCTACTGCTTGCGAAGTATGTCCTACAAGACAAACATATGATTTGCCTTGATAGATTACTATATCATCTTTTCTATATACTGTAGAAATTGCCCAGATATTTTTCCATCTAAACCTAATTCTATCAATATTAAATTCTGCCATTAGCTTTTCCTACCTAGTATGTTATCTCACCGCTAGATGATGCACCATCATCGTATGTGTGATCTTCGTTTACTCTTACACAAAGTTCTCCTTCAGCATTAATATAATACCAAATATCTCTGTCATCGTGTTTAAATTGTTCATAATTTAAATTTTCATATACTAAATTATGATTATAATCTCTTCCTTCAAAAAATTCTTGCCCTTCTTCAAAATTAGGATAGTTATCTGTTGGGTCTCCAATTTTGTTTATTTGTACTACATCATCTTGTCCAAGCTGATCTACTTTAGCTAAAAATAATTCTCCGTTATCAGTCCTACGCAATCCGTAAAAAAATCTTTTATCGCTTTGTGCGTAGTATTGTTCTTGTGAAGCTCCTATATATGCCATTTATTTTTCCTTATACAATATCCACATAACTTAAAACAGCATCAACTGAATTACTTTTATTTGACTGTAATAACAATGTATTGTTAGGAGCCAAGATTAATTTTTCAGCAGGGCCTAATGGTTTAAGTGTAGACTTTGGTGGTACTAATACATCTTTTAAGTAATAACCCTCACTACTTGCATCATCACCAATTAAAACGCTTACGCTTACTGCACCAGTAGTAGTATTTGCAAGACTTATACCAATTATAGTCGAACGTGTACTAGCATTAGTTTCTATTGCTACTATCTTCATTGTTCCTATGTCTTTTACTACTTTATTTTTAAACGTTGTTGCCATTATATTATCCTAAACTTATGACCAATTCTAATGCAATATTTTCAGCATCACCTAATGATATACCTGCACCTGCACCTGCAACTGAACTCCAGCTACCGTCATAAACTTCAACTCTTGATTCTGCTGTATTATATCTTACCATTCCGATTTCAGGTGCTCCAGGCCTTTGTCCTGATGTACCTACTGGTAAAACAAATCCGCCTGTACCTCCAAATTTTACATATCCTGTGCCTGTTTGTAAGAATTCAGTTACACCGCCATTTGTTAAATTTGTAATTGTGTTGTCTTTAATTGCAAGTGTACCATCAAATACAACACTACCTGTTCCATTAGCATCTAGATTTAAATCTGTATTAGTTGCGGAAGTACTAACTGTAGAACCATCTATAGTAATATCATCTACTACAACTTTAGGAGCATTTAATCTAGTGCTGTTAATATCAACTACTGTGCTTCCTGACACATTAAATCTAATAGTATTATCATTTGCACCTGGTGTTAATTCAGCTGTAATATTTGTATTTCCGTCTAAATCTTGAACACCGTTTAATATAATCCAATTAGAGCCGTTATATCCTTCAAAATTGTTATTATCTGTGTTGTATCTTATTTTTCCTACAGCAGGAGTAGGTCTTTGTGCAGTGGTGCCTGAAGGAATCTTAAAGGATCCTGTACCTGTAATGTTAATGTTTCCGCTACCTGGTGCAAAGGTTAAATCTGTTGTGCTTGATATAGTTGAATCTTTAAAAGTAAGATCATCTATTACTACGCTACCTGTTCCGTTTGCTCTAAGTTCTAAATCAGCATTTGATACACTTGTTTGTATTACACTTCCTGCAATATTTACATCGCCTATATTTGCTTGATTTGATTGAACATCATTTACATATGCATTATTCCATTTCTTTGTGCTTGAACCTATATTATATGTATTAGTAGCATCAGGAATAATATTACTAGCAATATCAGCATTGAAAGTTACATTATCTGTATCTGCATCACCAATTGTAATATTGCCATTAGCTGTGATATTACCTGTAGCTGTAATATTGCCTTGTACGTTAGTATCTCCTATTATTTCTACAGTACCTACACCATTAGGAACAAACTCTATGTTTGCGTTAGACTCATTAGTAGATATAATATTATCTCTTATATCAATCGAATCTATTGTTAATCTCTTGTTGTAAACAACATTATCAGCTGTACCTAATACAAGAGTAGGACTCGTAGAGCTAATAGTATTGCCATTAAATTGCACTGTGCCAATACTGCTTGCACCGCTTACGTTAATTGTTGGAGCTCTTGTAGTTCCGCCTACATCTAGATCGTACTGAGGGTTTGCGTTGTTTATTCCTACGCGGCTGTTATTTACATCTAAGTAAAGTAAATTCGTCTCAAAAGCTAAGTTAACCCCATTTCTAAGTAGGTTAGCTTTTAAGAGCGGACCACTTATGCGACCAATAGCCATCTCTTCTCCTCAATACGGGGATCCTGTCCCTCTAGCCTAGTTTTCATCCTTTCGGCTCTTTGCCGGCTAACCACAGTTTGACCCTGCAAGTATTGGTCATACGTTGCATTAATAGTATTTAGCGATTTTCTGGATAATTAGCCTAGTATTATAGTATATTGTAAAGAAAGTTCATTCATATACTCTTCTGATACAGTACCGCCTTGTCCTGCAGATAAAACATATTGTACACCATCCCAGCTTTCTAATGTACTAGTATCTGTATTCCATCGTGTGTCTCCTATAGCAGGATTTGGAATTCTGTTTGCAGTTGTACCGTATGGTATCACCATACCTCCAGTACCACCTGATTTGAAGTAGCCTTGTCCAGTAGGTATAAATTCTAAAGCGCCATTGGTTGTATTGGTAATATTTCCTTGCTCAAATTTTATACTGTCTATTACAACACTTCCTGTTCCGTTAGGAGTAAAATTTAAATTTGTGTTACCACTATCTGTTGTAATAGTATTAGCATTTGCACTTACACTATCTACTAGCAAGCCTGTCAAATTAATACCTTGAGAATCTATAGAGCCAGATGCAATGTTATTTGCCCTAAATAAAATTGTATCGTTTGTCGGGTGAGCAGTAACATTTGTAGCCGCATCATCAGAATATACACCCCCAAAAGAAACATAACCTGTGGGAGCTCTACCTTCATACAATCCTGTATCTGTATTATATCTTAAACCTCCTGCATTAGTTGGTCTTTGAGCACTTGTGCCTGCAGGAAGGAGTACTGCTGTAGTAGAATTAAAAATAAGTTCTCCTGCTGTTACAACATCAATGTCTGTTGCACTAGAAGATATAGTGTCATTAAGCACATCAACTGAATCTAATCTAACTTTTCTGCTAGCGTCTGTATGATTTAAAGTTAAATTTCCATCAGTTTGATTTATTTTAATTACATTTGTATCTATAGTTAAACTAGCTGATGATAATGAAGCAGAATTAAGTACATTAGTATGTGTTTGATTCCAATACTTTGTTGTAGAACCAAGCTCTGATACATCGTTGACATCTGGTAGTAAATGACTGTTGACATCACTTTGAAATGTAATAGAGTCATCATCACTATCACCTAAAGTTAAATCTCCTCCAAATGTGATGTTTCCGGTAGAATGTAAATTGCCTGTAATATTCCAATCTGAATATATTTCAACAGATCCTGTGCCGCTAGGATCTAGTATTATATTTTCGTTCGATTGGTTAGAACGTATACTGTTAAAATTAATAGTAAGATTGTCAGTTTGCAATCCTGCAAGAAAAATATTGTTAGTAGCATCTAAATTAATATCGCCACTATTTTGATAAATTCTATTTGTGTCAATAGTAAAATTTTGTATATTTAAGTAATCAGCATTAACGCCAGTTGTTCTAATAGCACTTGGTACATCTAATGCATATGTTGCCGCAGGTGATTCTGTATTAATACCTACTCTGCCGTTAACAACATCAAGATGAATTAATGCTGTAGAACCGCTTGTATTTTTAAAATTTAAATTTGATCCGTCACGTAAAAGATTGTCTTTTAGTACTCCGCCACCGATTCTACCTAATTGAGACACGTATTTCTCCTATACTGTATTTATAGGATCTACTTGTCGAAATTGTGTAGTACTGTTACTGGTTTACCTGCGGGTACTGGAGTACCAAATACTATATACCATCCTGCGGCATAAGGTGTATTTGGGCCTGAAGAAGGATTTTGTACTAAAGTGTAGTTAGTTGTTGCAACTTGCAAAACATTTTCAACAAGTACAAGCACACTTGCGGCACTTGCTGGTACAGGATAATCTGTATCTCCTGAATTAAGTACGCCAAATGTTGTTTCTGTGCCGTCTCCTGTGCCTAAGTTTTGTTGGACTATTCCAACTGGGTTGGGTTCGTTATATCTTAGATTCTTCCATGCACCATTTTCATAAACTTCAAACTCATTGTTGTCTGTGTTGTATCTTAATTGTCCGTTAGCAGATGAGCTTGGACGTTGTGCAGTAGTTCCTATAGGAACCACTAACGCCGCTGTACCATCAATTACGCCTAGTCCAGCTGTGCTAAATTTAACACTTGCACCTTGTAGGTTTCTGGTATTCAGAGTTTGTTGCTTCAAAAAACGCATATTAGACTTCCAAAAAGCTTACTGTAGCAGATAAAGTTGTTAAACCTGATCCTGCATCTGGGCTACCAATAAGAACAATTTTGTCTCCTTGATCTAAAACTATTTTTTCAGAATCAAATGTAAATGTTTCTTTTGCTGGTAGGTTCAAATCATGCAAAACTCTAGTTACTGCATTTGATAAAGCAGAACCTGACTTAACTAAATGCATATCTACAGTAGCGGCTGTAGTTGTACTATTATTACAAATTAAAATATTTGTAATTGCATAAGTTTTTCCAGTAGGTACAGCACCTGCTGGCGATCCTACGCCTGTTGGATCTAATATCTCTGTATTTGTTGTTTTTACTTGTGCTGATATAATTGCCATGTCTTTTCCTAAAATAGCATACTAAAAAGTATGCTTCTATTTTTACTTATCAGTTCGTCTCTAGTACCTTGTGCGTTAACGAAAAATACTCCGGACTTACCGTGCGATTGTGTCTGCATATATAACATATTACCGTCTGCAGGTTGCGTTGGTACAGATACTGCTTGCCTTACATGCAAAGTATCATCGACTTGCACTACACCAGTACCTGGAGAACTTATTACTAAGTCAGTGTTACTTACTGTAGTTTCAAGGATAGAACCTACAATCCTAACTTCAGGAAGTTCTAATCTATCTTCAAACAGTCTTGTATTAATATTGCCATCAATTGAAAAGTTTACAACACTAGGTTGGCCAGTTACGTCTGTATCTGCAATAGCTATAGCAGTTTGTGTTCCTACATTACCTTGACCAATTGTTGAAATATTAACAGTACCAAATGCATTAGTAATTGCATCATCTACATATTTTTTATTTGTAAGGTCGTCGTCATCTGTAACTTGTAATTCATAATTATTTGTACCTGTTACACTTACTGTACCTGTACCAGAATTAATTAAGTATAAATCTCCGCCGCCTGTATTAATATTATTTGTTCTTATACCTATTAGTGCATTATTTGCATCTTTAAATACAAATCCGCCTGTCTTAGTGGTATCAGTTACAGGATCAGACCATGTTATATTTTCATTAAATGTAAACAACACATTAGTAAATGTGCCACGATCCATTTCTAAACCAGAATCATCAAGAGTTATTCCTGCTCCTGTTTCTCCTTTGTTTAACGTAATAATATTATCTTTAACATCTAAGTTTTGAGACGTGACAGTAGTAGAAGATCCTTGCACAGTTAAATTTCCTGTGACAATTACTTCTCCTACCTGATTACCTGTATCAAGAGTTATAGTCCCACTGTCTTGGACAGCAAGACTATAATTTCCTGTTGGTATACTTACATATTTCCCGGCCATTAATAATAATCCCTATTATTAATACTATGCGTCTTCAGTGAAATCTGTATCGTCAGTACCTGCCTTAGTATCATCATCACCAGCTTCTTCAACTTGAACAGCACCGTCTGCTCCTGCAACCGTAAAGTTCCAAGAAATACTAGTACCGTCTAGTGCGTTTGAACCAGTAGCAGATGGTTGCTTTACAGTAACTTTTCTGCCTGCGATTTTTGATACACCATATGTTTCATCGTCATCACCTTTAACAGAAATAGTCATTTCTGTACCAGTTAATGCGGCTGGTAATTTACCAGTTACAAGTGTGCGATCATAGCTACCGCCGTCTTCTGTTGCACGTACTCTAAACTTCTTGCTACCAAGTTGTTTTACAATATGCCCTTCAACGACTGCTGATCCATCATGAAAGTTAACTTTTATTTCATTTCCGGAAGCTGTTGGCGTTCCAAAAAATGTTTTGTTTAGTGGTCTTCCCATTTGTTTTCTCCTTAATAAGTTGACGTTCTAGGTCTACGGGGTTGGATCCCCATAAGTCCTCATCTAGAGGCTCTCCTCTTGACATAGTATTTATCATTAGATACAAAAGAAAAAGGCCCGCTTGAGGCGAGCCTTTTAAGATAAGCAAAGTAGGGAGGACTCGGTTATACCTCCAACCCCTCGACCGAGATGCCATTCTCAAATCCAGGGAACCTATTTCCGCTCGGTAGAGCGATGTGACTCAGCGTATTTCTACTACCAAGCCTGGGTACCACCCCTAAACAGTCAAGTTCGACGCTCTGGTAAACGCCTCTTCCTTGCACTACAAACATCGACTAGCTAAGTCTTTGTTGCTTATGTTACTAATATAACATCTTTATAATAAATGTCAACCTCTTTTTTAAAAAAAAGTCAAAAAAATAGGTCCTATAAAAGGACCTATTTTAATCTCGTATATTACGACAGTAATATTAGCTAAAGCTAACGTTACCAGAAGTAATAGCTACTGCGCCGAGGTAATCAGCCGCGTTACCAAGAGACGAAGCAGTATTTGATAATTCAATATACCCGTATCTTGTCATAAAGCTAACTGTTGGCTCAAATGTGGACGGATCCAACACAACGCCTGAGCTCATTAGCGGAATATATGGGCAATAGAATGCTGCCGCATCAGACTCGCTTGCGCCTTTATAACCAACAAGTACGTTAGCATTGTCAGCCGCATATGTGTTTACATATACTTTCATAGCGTTGTTTAAAGTACCAACCATCTTAGTGTTAGTTGGAGCTTCGAATGAACCTTCAGTTGTTCTTGCGAACGCTGAAGTAGTTGCACTTTGTAGAATTGTAAGTGCAAATGGACTTACAACAGCCCAGTTACCTGCGCCTCTACGTGTACGCTGAGCGATTTGGTTTGACACTCTGTTGATTTGAACAGCTAATGCCGCATGCTCATCACCAACGAAAGTAGCAGTACCAGATACCGCCGCTTGGTCATATGTTTGACCAGCTGAACCTGCAAGAGTATTCAAGCTAGCAATAACCTCTTGGTCAATTTCAGCGGTAATTTCTTGTGCAAGAGCAGCCATAATTTCTGCTTCTACATCAATACCGTGCATTGACTGAGCGTCTTGAGCCGCTTCAAAAGTCCAGCGAGCTGATAGCTTTCTGGTTTTTGCTTCGACTGTTTGCTTCAAGATTTGGATTGATAGCTTGCTTCCACCAGCGCCTTCAAGCGTTGATGTATTATCAGCTTTGCCTGTTGTAGCATTACCGGAATAAGCTTCCGCAATCTTGAATGGTGAAAGTGCTTCTTCACCTGCTGTAGCACCGGACGCACCTGAGCCTACAGTTTCTGCGTATCTTACACGCAATGTGTGGATTTGACCCACTGGACCAGTCATCGGTTGAACACCAACAAGTTCGTTAGCAATAACGGTTGGCATTACACGTCTGATGACGGGTAAGATAACTCTGTTAAGAGTTGCGACATTACCGGCGGATGTTGTACCTGCAACAGCTGTCTCAGACAAATACTTGCGAGTATTTTCTAAGGTAGCACCCATTACAGCTTTCTTATTGCCTTGTAGGCCTTCCAAAAGTGCAGTTTTGGTATCCTGCCAGCGACTTTCTAATAGTTCTGACATAATTATCTCCTTAATTTAATCCAGCCAAACGTTTAATGTCAATAACATTGTTATTTACATCTGCTTGCTGTTGTGAACTAACGTTAGTTTCTTCTCTGTTGCCTGTGATTTCTGTGCCTTCTGTAAGTACTGCCTTCTTAGCTGGAGTATTACCGTCGATAACCGCTGGTAGATACTTATCAAACTGAGACTTTAGTCTATTAGTCTGAACTGATTCCAGTAAATCAATCATAATTTCTTGTTGATCTTTAGCCAAAGGCTTAATCAACTCGTTAATTACTTCTTTTCTTTGCGTTGACTCAACAATCTTCTGTTTTTCAGTAGCTGTTGCTTCTGCAATTTCTTTCGCTTTCTTTGCAAACTCCTTAGCTTCTGCAAGTTGCTTATTTTTCATGTCTACAACTTTTAGAAGTTTTGCAGTTTCTGATTTTTCGTTAAGGTAACTAGTACCATACTCAGATGCAAAGCTTTCGAAAATCTTACGACCGAAGTCGTTTTTACGTGCAGTGTCAATATCTTCTTTAAGCTGACTAATCTCTGACTTAAGAGCTTTTTCAACTGTTTCGGATACTGCTTTTGCACCTCTTTCGACAAAGTCAGCTTTGACTTTAGCGAAGTGTTTTTTAGCTTCACGTACTAAACGTACTTTTGTTTCAGCTAAATCTTTTTTGTCTTCTTGGAATTCGGATATTTCTTTAGCCAAGGCTTCTACAACAAATTCTTCTAACTTAGCAATATTTTCTGCTTGTAGTTTTTTATCTGTATGTAGGTCTTTGATTTCAGTAGCTAATTGCTCAGCAACAAAACCTTTGAGTAAGTCTGCATTTTTACGCTGTGCTACAGCAAATTTTGCTTTTGCTTCAGCTAATTGCTTGCGATCTTCTGCAAACTCTGCAATCTCAGCTTGAAGACGCTCAGAAAGCATGTTATCAATGGCATCAACCATTGTATTTTTATCATGCTCGTACTTTTGTGCAAATTCTTCACGTAATTCAGCAGTTACCTGCATTTTATTTTCTTGAATTTTTGCATTCCATGCTTCTTCAATCTCAGCCTTAATTTCGGATGATACCACGTCATTTTCAAAAAGTGTTTTTAGTGCATCTATCATACCATTCTCCTAGTTTATTGGAGTTTACTAATCAGATTGATTAGTGATTCCTTAAGATACTTTTGTGCCTTTGGATCGTGTTTAGTTGCCTGTGCTAATTCGTATGCCTTCATTCCTCCACGTGCATTCATTAGATGCTCGTATATTGGTGTTGGATATGCACCAGGGGCGCTTGGCTGTGCCACAACGTCCACGGTGATTATTTCAAAGTCGGAAACTTCTCCGCTTCCATCTTCCATAACATTGCCCGAACCCCTTGATGAGACTCCTAATTTTACTCCGCTTTCAAGCATTGTTTTAACTAGTTGTCCCATCGGGGTTGGTAATACTTTTAGTTTACCGTAACCATTTGCATCGTCCAT
Organism: Fidelibacterota bacterium; assembly: GCA_002724735.1. Taxonomy (GTDB): domain Bacteria; phylum Fidelibacterota; class Marinisomatia; order Marinisomatales; family TCS55; genus TMED108. The sequence goes on from PBPT01000082.1 coordinate 88,625, forward strand.
CCACATTTCTGTGATCATGTGTGATACACGGTCAAGGTTGATGTTAAGTCCTTCTGGATGATCTACTTCTCCGAGAACTGAATATCCTCCAGTAATTTGATCGTTGAGAGTTTTGACAGCCCTGCCTATTTCGGATACAGGATACACTCGCTGATTGGCATTTCTTATACCGCCTTGGATAACAATACCTTTCATATAAAGGTCTTTGCCACCACTATCGTTGTCGGCAGTTTCAATAACCATTTTAGCCTGGTCAAATGTCAAGTTCTCTCGTAAGTTAATCATTCAAATTTCCTTAACTTAACCGCCAACAACAGGTTTTTTGTTATCAGCGTCTTCTGGCTTGCTTTTCTTCTCTGCACCATGTCCTGGTTGTGCTTTTAATGACTTAGAAGCTTTACCACCTGGTACATTTACATTGCCGCCGTCTTGGTCTTTTGGACTTGCGTCTCCTAGACCAGCATGCTCGCCACCGCTTTCTTCAGCACCTTGTGCTATGTTACTTGCTGTGCCTCCCATGTTATTTGGGCTTGCGACTGTGCTTTTTGCATTAGCACCATTGTCTCCGCCTATTTTTTGAGCGTCTAAACCGCCGCCGGATACTTTTTCTACGTACTCACGCATTTCTTCTCCAGCAGTTTTTGGAGTTTTAGACTCCTCAACTTCTTCATCAGTAGCTTCTTCTACTTCATCAGTAGCTTCTTCTACTTCTTCGTCTGATGCTTCTTCTACTTCATCTTCTGAAGCTTCAAAAGCTGATGCTTCTTCAGGCTCTTCATCACCTGGCTCTTCATCGCCACCTTCATCGCCTGCCATCATTTTTTCAAATTCTGCTTTAAGATCTTCAAGTGCATCTTCTAGATCTTCAACACGATCTTCAACGTCACCTTCTGGCTCATCGTCGCCGCCTTCGTCGTCGTCGCCGCCTTCGTCGTCCATTCCAAGATCTGACATCATATCATCTGTTGGATCTGCTTCTACAGCTACGGCTGTAGGATCAGCTTCAACTTCAAATTCGTCTAAGTCAAAGTTTTCTTCAACTTCGTCATCTTTTGCTTCGTCGACTTCTTCATCTGACGCTTCGTCTACTTCTTCATCAGAAGCTTCATCAACTTCCTCATCTGAAGCTTCATCTACAGCTTCATCAGTAGCTTCGTCAACGTCTTTATCGTCTTCTAGAAGTCCTTCGTAAATATCTCTGGATTTTTCCACTACAATCTCGTGGAATAGTTTTTCTGCCGCCTCTTTGTCTTCATTGACAAGGAGTTCTAGCATTTGTTCAAATTTATTGCGATCTGCCATTTTACTCTCCTATAATGTATTATGCATACCGAATCGGTATGGGCTGTCATAATATATTTACTTTTTTTGCAGAAAACTACGTAGATATAGGCTCAAAACGAGCCATTTTGACTAGTTTGTCAGATTTTAAAGGAATTTTTGAAATCCCTTATGTGAATATTCTCCACATTTTCTAATTTTGTCAGCTCAGGAGGAGTAAAAAATGCTTCTCCTAACACTCTTATATATCTCTTTTTTGGAAAATTTTGGCAAGTAATTGTAGTTTGTTTAAGCCAATTTCCAAAATATGTTGCTTTTTCAGTGGGACTTTTGTAGTTAGGAGTACCTGCATATATGTTGTTTACAAGCTGTCCGGTGCCTTCGAAATCAAATCCTAAGATGTAGATAGTATCATATTCAGTCATATCTGAAGCAAACCATAATGCTGTTGGTCCACTACTCCATCCCTTAGACGGTTGAAAAAAGTTAAATCCTGTCATATTAGCATATGCTCTATTAGGATTAGTCCATGTTTCTACTTTATGCTGTATACCTTCTCTATTAATTTCTAATATCATTTTAGTATCAACAGCTACAAGATAATCTGGAATAAAATCTCTATAAAGAGCATTACATCCGTATATTTTACCAAATGGACGCAAAGTTTCTAAATTTATAGGAGATCTACTAGTGCCATTACCTATTACAAATGCAATTTTATTATTCGTTGGTGCATTAACAATTTGATTCTGAATATGTTCAGAATTATTAGATAGGCTTTGTTTTTTGGCTTTGGCTAAGTTTTTCCGAGCTTTACGTTGCTCTTTGGTCTCGCCAGGAATATATTTTTTCATTCATCTTACTTTTATGCAGTTTCTGCGTTAGCCGCAATACCATACATTTGCTTTACAAATTGTAACTCTTTAAGTTTTTCTTCTGTATGCAGTTCAGATGCTTTACGTATTCTATTGATTTGAAAAAGTTTTAGTCTTGATTTACGTGTATCGTCTTTTTCAACAGGAGTGTCATCGTATTCAGCTTGGTAGCGTTTATCTTCTACTGGCTCAATAGTTTCTCTGTCAAAATAAAATAATTCACGTAGTATCATGTTAGTATTTATACCGTTTGGTCTGTTGTTGCTGGAGCCGGCGCGGCATCTCCTCCAGTTGCAGTTTCGGGTGCATCACCTGCTCCTCCATCAATCGGAGCCGCTTCGTCACCTTGGACTTCGTCTTCCATGTTTCCAAGATCGTCACCTATAGTTGCTGGACTAATACCAGCATCTCTCATTTCTGCAGAAGCTTCACCCGGAATAGGATCTAAGTTTTCTTCGTTTTCTTCTCTCCATAGTCTTTCATTCTCAGCAAGTTCTTCATCTGACATACCTAAGAAGCGTTTTAGTGCAAATCTATTAGACATATATGGTATAGCCGCCATTTGAGTATATGTAGGCACCCTTGCATTATCAATTTCTGCTTGTCTATAGCTTGCAAAGTTTTGTGGTGGTTGAAACTTTAGATCAAACATTGAAGTATCAACGTTTAATCCTTTTTCTAATAAGTATCTTTTAAATTCTTGATCAAACTCTTCAACGAGTAAGTTTTGTAAACGTTCACAATATGTGTTAAATCTTAACTCTTGTATGTAAGCAGTTCCGACTCTACCATCGTTGTATTGAGAAGCACTGTCGTCAGCGCCTGTGGGTAAATATGAACTCGGGATTCGTAAACCGCGTACAAGCTTATTAGTAAAATATCTAAGGTCATCTATTTCTCCTAAGTTTGTACCGCCTGGAAGTGTTTCAACTTTTGATCCTCGTCCTTCAGCTGTTTGTGGAAAAAAGTAATCTTCGTTGATTGACAAAGGATTGTATGAACTGTCTATGACATTAGTTCCGCCCCCAGTCTGCGATGGTATACGTCTTTGATGTATTTCCGTCTTTACACGCTCTACAAATTGCATAGCAAGGTGTGATGGCATGTTGCCCACATCAACATAAAAAACTCTTCTTTCAGGAGCACGTTGTACTCTGTAAATTATAATAGCATCTTCTAGTAATTCTTTTTGTTTATAAACTTTAAATATTGTTTCTAATAAAGAATTACCAAAAGGATAGTTATTATCTAAACCTTCACTCAAACTTAAATGCACTACATGTTTTGCATCTACAGTTACTTCGCCGTCATCAGTAGTAAATCTACTTCCGCTCATGCTTGATTGAGGTTGTCCTACCATTCCTCTTGCGCCACCAATTCCATTATACTGTTGACTTCCACTAGTTATATTTCCAGTAGTATGATAAGGAGTAGTAGCAATACCGTCTTTAAAATTAAAGTTGATATTTTTTATTACATATTGTTCTGGAAGTTTTCCTTCACTTTCATTTACAATAATACGTGTTACATTAGCTGGATCAACATGAAACCATCTTTTTGTTTCTGGATCTCTTACAAAAAATTGATCACCATACTTAAAGCTATTACGTACTGTACGAAACATTTTTGTTTCAAAATTTTGTAGCTTACACCATTGCCTTAAATATTGTCCAATAATATTAACTTCGTTATTTGTTGCTTTATTTTTATAATCTACCATAAAAGGTGTATTATTTGCTTTATTTTTTTGTGTGCAAAATTCAGCAAGAATATCCAAAGCCGCATTTACTTCTGAGTCTTGGTCCATAGTGTTGTATTGTGCATATCTCTCAACACGATTTGGACTACCTACATATACATCAGGAAGATAGCTTGAATAATTTGATCTAGCGGGACCAGCTAGGTTTCCACTGCTACGAGCAGTAAATGGACTATAGCTCCCGTTTGAATTGTCACCTGTTGGTATAGGTGTAAAATATTTCTTCCAACTCAATTTAATCTCTCCGCTAAATTAAATATACTTCCGCTTGTTTTCTTAGTATTGCTAGCTGTCATTTCCTCTTGTACTAATATTCTAGCTAAAATTTCTTCTATTCTCTGCATTGTAGTATTTAACTGATCTTGTCCTGAATTGCTACCTAAACCGGCTATGATGCTTCCAGCACTAGTATCTCCACCATCAGTGTTATTTCCAGTTCTAGCATTGTTTCTTCCTGATCTGCTTTGACGATTTACTTCTTTCATTGCATCTGCTAGATCTTCCATTGCTTCAGCTAGATCTTCTACATTTCTATAATTTTTGCCAAGATCTCCTAGTTCACCTAGTGTTGCTGACAAGTTTGGAATAGAAGTAATACTTGCTAGCGAGGTAGATACTCCTGACAATCCTTCGCTGTCTACAGTTGCAAGTTCTTTCATGTTACTTACAAAGTTTTTATGTAAAGACAAAGTTCCTAATTCATCACTAGGCATAGAGCTAAGTGCATTTCCAAATGCAACTAATGCTTCTGAATTAGCTTTTACTTTTTCTGCATTTAGATCCATGTTGCCAAAATTAGTCAATTGTTCAAATGGAGTTTGTGCTCCAAAAAATCCTGCAATAGCTTGACCAAAAGCGGCAAATACACCGGATCCTGGCATTGTAGTTGGGAGTGACATCATTGCATTTCCAAATGCTACCATTGCTTCTGCGTTTGTTTTTACTTTTGCACCATCTATGTTTGCATCTGCAAACTTTTGTATCCTTGTTATAGGATCATCAGCACCAAATAGTTGCCCAATTCCTTCTGAAATACTTCCTACTAGTGTTCCTAATCCTGCTACTGCTGTTCCTGCTCCAAATGCTGCCATACCCAATGATAAAGAAACCATTGCATCTCCAGCGGCTCCAATTTTTGCTCCGTCAAGGTCCTCAAAAGATTTTAGTCCGTCTACAAATGTAGGTAACGCTTTGCCTAGTATCCATGATGCACCTGCAATACCTGCACCTATTGCTACAATGGCAGCACCTAGTGCCGCCGCGCCTACTGGTACCATTGGATGAGCAAAAGCTCTTAAACCAGCCGCCGCACCTTTCATAACACCTTCACCTAGTCCACCTACAAAGCCTCCTACGGATTTACCTATTTTAGCTCCGCCAGTGGTGGCGCCTGGCTTGCCACCAGGTAATGATTTACCTCCGCCACCGCCGCCAAACATTCCACCGATACCGCTTACTAATGCTCCGCTTACTGCTTTAAGTGCAAACAAGGCCGCAAACGCTCCTGCTATTCCTAGTATAACTTTTGGATTTGTAATTGCACTTACAAACGCATCGCCTAGTACTGATCCTAATCCTGATACTGCTCTATCAAATACAGCTTTAAATCCACCTTCTTTGAACAGATCAATAAACTCTTTTGTTTTAGATGCAAATGCTTCTGCTAATTCTTCTACACGTTTTTTAAATTCTGCACTGCCAAATACTTCACTAAGTCCTCCCATTGCATCGCCTAATGCATCAAACAATCCACTATCAATTAATGCAGTTTGTATTGTTGCTCTTAATGATTTAATTGCGTCATCAAAAGTCGTCATGTTTTGTGTATTTTGATCAATCTTTTTCTGATCTTCACGTACTTGTTTTAAATTAATTTGACCAGCTTCTGCCATCTTTGTTGAAGCATCTAAGAAATCAGCAATCTCTGGCTGTGTTTTTCTTAATTGAGCAATAAATGCCGCTCTAGCTTTTGCATCAGCAATTTTATCGCCTGTATCTATTTGAGCAAACTTTTCAAGCTCTCCTCCTGCTCTTGAAAATGCATCCAATAATACTTGTGGGTCTGCTCCGGCGCCTACAGCTTCTAATGCTTTTTTAACTTCGTCTGCGCCTGGACCTAATGCCGCTAAAAATTTTGCAGTCCTGTCATCTTGAACTACACCATCTAGTAGGTCTTTTAGTGCATAACTTGCTTCCCCACCATATGTGTCTATAAGTGACAATGATGCTTGTAAGTTTTCAAATTCTTTTGTACCTTCACCAAGAGCATTTAACAATCCTCTGATACCAGCATCAGTTGCTTGTGCCGCCAATTGTGCTTCTACTTCTTTACGTGACTTACCTGTTGCTCTAGCTAATAAGTCTATTTGTTTAAGATAAGCCGCGGAACCTTTAGCTAAATCGGCGTTGCTTTTACCTTCAAGTCTACCTAAATTTCTCTGTAAACTTATATAATCAACCATTCCTTCATTAAGTTCCATAACAGTGAAACCTAAATTTTTCAAAGCGGCAAAGTCTCCGGTTGCTTTGAGGCTTTTGTTCATAGCGGCAAATCTAATTTGACCTGCGGCTACATTGCCTCCTAGCATTCTCATTGCTTCGGAACTTTGCATTATTAGCCCAGCATACTCTCCCATATTCAATTCTAAGTTAGCCGCCGCTCTGCGTACTTCCGTTATACTATTTCCTAAAGTACCACCAACTGTTGACAGTTGTCTATAACTTTCTACAGTATTGTCAATTAAAGATGCTAAAGGTGCAATAGCGTTGCCAAGAATAGGAATATGCTTTGTAAAATCTCCAAATTGTTCTCCGCCTTGGAGTAGTTCATTACTAAAACCTTTGATTGCTCCAAGTGTAGCACCAACTGCACCAAGCATAGCGCCAGCCATTGCTCTACCTAGATTACTAGTAGCTTTAGTTGTTTCTTTAGTAGCCTTTACATTATCTTTAAGGGCATCTCTATTTTTAGTGCTTACAGTAATACCGCTTTTAACAGCTTCGTTATGTAATTTTTGTAGTTTTGCGGCTTCTGCTTTAGGGTCTATGCCCATTTTCTTAGCCATAGCCTCTATTGAGGTCGTTAGGCGAGCAAGGGTAGCTTCACTAGCTACTCCGTTTTGTCCGCCAACATTACCAATATCTACTTCTTCAGCCAAGATTCTTCTTCCGAGTTATATACGCATATAAATATTTATGATATATATTTACGTAATGTATTTATCAGGAGAAAAATATGGCAGAATTTAACCCAGATGATGCTAACGAAAATTTGCGATCGTTGGCCCAAGTATCAGAGCAAAACCCACTAAAGAAATACTTTAGGCAACCTAAAGTTTATATTACACTACCAAGTAAAGGAAGATTCTATAATCCTGACGCTATAGACATGCCCGAATCTCAAGAATTGCCAGTATTTGCCATGACTGCAAGAGATGAGCTTACTATGCAAACTCCTGATGCTTTACTCAATGGACAAGCTACAGTAGACCTTATTAAAAGTTGCATGCCAAACATTTTAGATCCTTGGCAAATGCCATCTATTGATTTAGATGCAAGCTTAATTGCAATTAGGATTGCTACTTATGGCGAACAGATGGATCTTACAACAAAAGAACCTGGTACAGGTGAAGAGAAAACGTTCGCTGTAGATTTACGTCAATTACTTAATAAATTAGTTACTGTAGAATATGAAACAACAATTAATATCCAAGATATGACTGTTACTATTAGACCACTAACTTATAGAGAGTTTACTGAAAGTAGTTTAAAAACATTTGAAGAACAGAGAATTTTTAACCTTGTAAACGATGAAGAAATAGATGATGAAGAAAAATTAGCAAGATTTAATACAAGTTTTGCAAAGCTAACTGATCTTACAGTGTCAGTATTATCAAAAAGTATTCATCAAATACAAATTGGTGACACTGTTGTAACCGACCAAGGTCATATCGATGAGTTTATTAAAAATACAGACAAAGAATTCTTTAAGGAAGTTACAGATCATTTAGAAGGTCAAAGAGCAAAGTTTACATTAGAACCAATTAAGGTTACTTCTACTCCAGAAGATATTGAAAAAGGTGCTCCTGAAAATTGGGAGATTCCAATCACCTTTGACCAATCAAATTTTTTCGCATAAGGATCTTAGCCTGGTCGGTGACTGAGATCCTAGAAGAAGTGAAAAAAATGGAAAACCAACAAAAACAAACAAGATCAGAAGTAATGAAGTTATGTTGGTATATGCGTGGCGGTATGACTCTAGACGAAGGCTTTGCTTCATCTTATGAAGACAGATTACTACTTGCTGACATTGTCAAAGAAAATTTAGAAATAACAAAGAAAAGCGGAATGCCTTTCTTTTAATGTAAGACCCTATCAAGTTCTTTAATTAAATCATTCACATCATTGTCGATGCTTGCGGCCATCTTGGTATTCTTTGGTGCTACCTTTGGCTTAGGTTTACGATTTGTCCTTGCCGCCACTTTTAAGTTTGGTTTTGTTTTTGGTACAGGATTTGCTTTAACGTCTGCTTGTAATTGAGCAATTACTGCTTGTACTACTTCAGGACCAGCTTTTTTAATTTCGCCTGCTAAATTGTCAAGTGTTGGATTACCTAACTCAGCGGCTACAGCTCTTGTTGCCATCTTACCTGTAGCATTGCTTACCCATTGTTGTCCTGCCCATACATAGTCTTGACCGTCTTGTGCTTTAGCCATTTGCCCAGCACCTGGTGCAACTTTAATTTTAGGATTAGGTTTAGCAGTTTTACCAGCGGCAGGTTTTTCTTTACCGCCTGCTTGTGGTTCTGCTTGTGGTTCTTGCTGTCCACCCGCTTGTGGTTCTTGTTGTCCACCCGCTTGTGGTTCTGCTTGTCCTGTTGCAGGTGTTGCAGGTTCTGCTTGACCTTGTTTGGCTTGACCTGCTTGAGTTGGCTCTAATTTTACATTTGCTTGCTGTCCTACTTGACCTATTTGATCGTTAGTCATGCCAGCATCTCTCATAATGTTCATTATAGATCCAGTGTCTAATGGTTCGCCCGCATCTTTCCATGCTTTTGTAAGTTTGTTTGCTGTAACTTTGTTACCTAAATCTTTTGCACCTTGCTTTACTGCTCCTGCGGCTTTTCCTGCGGCACCTTTGACAGCGCCTCCTATTCTACCTGCTAAATTTCCTAAGCCACGTTTTGCTTTTGCTCCAAGTGTGTTAGGATTATCTAAAGGTAATTCACCTTGATCTGGATCTTTTTCTGCAAGATATAATTCTAATCTTTCTTGCATTGAAATAGACTCAGTACCTCTTACAGCTACTCTGTCATCTGCAGGTTCGTTTTCTCCACCTTTTAGATCTAATTCAAGTTGTTTCTTTTCTGCAGGATCAATTGGCTTTGCAGTTTGTGCTTTTTCAGCGTTGTCGTCTGCTGTTGCTAGAGCGCCTTGTACAACTGCTCCTAGTCCGCCGCCTGCATTCTTAATAGTTGCTATTAATTCATCACCATCTGCGGCATTTGCTAGTAATTCTCTTAAATTGCCTGCTGTCAAACTATCTTTAGGTATGTCTTTAATTGCATCAAAGGCCGCTGTGAGATTTTTTGCTTCAGGGCTATTTTGTATAACTCCCATTAAGTCGTGATACTTTGCCGCCGCTTCATAATATTCCGGACTAAAGGTTTTTGCACCATTCATTGCATTCTCTATTGCATTAAGTGCTCCTAGCTGATCTTTTGGAATAACAGTATCATAACTGTAATAGAATCTATTTAAATTACCATTTACAGTAACTTTGTATGTACCTTCTAGTGCATCAGGTGCTACTCCTAGTTCTCCCATAGCATCTGCTCGCATAGCTAGATAATTTTCTTTCTTCATGGCGGCTTCCATAGCGTCCCACTCAGCATTTTCAGCTGTTGCTATGTTGTCAACCATATTATCTGTAAGTTCTTTAAATGCCATACCAGCAAGAGCACCATAAGCCGCTACTTTCAATGATTTACCAACTGCTGTTGAAAGTTTTTCACCTTGCAGTAAATCTTTAGAAGCACGTAGTACCAAACCAGCGGCAGCACCACCAGCAGGACCACCTGCGAAAGCTGCCACAGTAGTTAAAATACCTACTGCAATACTTGCTTTGCCTGGATTTTCTTTTGCCCAATCACTTACTTTCTTAATGCCTTGTACAATTTTACTGTCTGAATTCTCTGCTTCGATTTTCTTTTTGAGTTCATCAAACTTTTGATCCATATTTTTTACAGGACCAGCTTGTTGTGCTAGTCTACCTAGCTCATTTATTTTTGCGTCTACTGCTTTAGCAATGTCTACTGGCAATTTAGCCGCCGCTAGTGCTCCTGCACCAACTTTACCAGCAAGTGTTTTATTATCACCACTTGCCATTGCGGTTTCTTCAGCACCTTTAAATAGATCTATAACTTGATCTCTAGTAAGTGTTGCTTCTGAAAGTTTTTGATATTCTTCTAGTAGTGGCCAAAGTTCTTTTTCCCAACGTCCTACATACTTTTGTTGAGATTCTGTAAGATCATGCCAGCCTTCTTGTAAAATTCTATGTGATTTGTTTTCGTATAGTGTAACTTCGTTTATTTTCATTGTAGCATTCCTGCAAGCTGTTGTTTTTTAGCTGAACTTAAACCGCTAAGTTGTTTAGAAATATTGTTTGGTATCTTTACAGGAGCTTTTGGTTGAGCTGTACCTCCAGATGGTGCTGTAGGTTTTGCAGTTTGTTTACCTTTTCCGCCTTTTGCCGGAGCAGTTGCCTTACCGGCGCCTTTAGGCGCTCCGCCTTTGCCTGCTAAGGCTTCTTTAGAAGCGGAAACCAATAAATCATCTAATTGTTTCTTTTGTAACACACCACTAGGTATTTCAGCACTAGTTTTATGCCCTTTTGATTGTAGAAATGCTTGAAAATCTTCGCCTGTAGCGGCTTTCATGTTCTTTCCCTGAGTACCAAGGTATGTATTAAATTCTTTGTGCAAATTATTTGCAGTATCACCTAAGTCGGCTTTGCCTGCAAGGTTTCCTGCTTTTGATTTTGCAGTAGCGCCAGGTAATTTGTTTAATATTTTAGATCCAGCTTTACGTGCAAACTGTGTTAATCCACCTGCGGGTACTTCATCTAGTTTATCAGAGTTTGTTATTTCATCAATCTTCATGGCTTATCCTTTTACAGTGTATTTATGTATTTGTTTATCAACTTCGTTGATAAATGTTTTCGCTATCGCTCAAACAATTTCATTTATTTGATTTAAAAGCAATATTACGAAGTAATATTGTTGTAACTTCATGTAGATTGTTTCAGTCAGACGGAACCTTACACTAGGCTCCATCATCTCGAAAACTTCATGTGAGTTCGTCACAGCCGAGATCGGAAGTAGGTATTTGACTATGCTACTGGGCTCTGACCTTTCCCAACCTACGTCGACATCACGAAAAAATTTGCAAAACCGCTTTACCGCTTCGCGGATTTCTTCGCTATCCCCCGCTTCGTTCCAATGCGTGGGGTTTTTGTAGCATACAGCCTATTGGACTACACCAGAATCTGAACATATGCGAATATGTCCTCAAGGTGAATCAAGCAATCTTGATTAAACAGTGTCCTTGTTTTGCCTATAAAATGTTTTTTAATGCTTCTTTAAGAATTTTTGAACTGCCTACTCGCACATTAATGATACCATTGTAGTACTCATCTGTTTCTAATACCCTGCGATCAAACTGTTCTTTTGCCTCTAGGTAACTTAACACGCCTCTGCTGGGACAATAGTGTAAAATTTCTCTAGTAAATTTGTCTTTGCCTAATTTTAAAACATCTGCATTCAAATGATCTGAAGATCCCCAATAGTCTCTCCAGTCACTTTCTTTGTGTCCACGTCTGCGATTTACTTTTCCCTTTAGCGGAGGTTTGCTTGTTTTAAATCTTGCTAGTTTTTTGCCTATATATTTTTTATTATTGGTAAGATTTGTAATTAGATATACAAAGCCCTCGCAATCTTGAGGTAATGTGTCTACTGTCTGTCCTTTGTATGTCCATTGCATCCTAGTACTTACCGATGCCTAAATATTTTCTTCGCCTTTTTGAGTTATACGTGTAGTTTGGTGTTTTTCGTGTATTTCATCTGCTCTCATTTTGGCAAAAGTCCTAATATCACGTAGTGCTTTCCTTACAGATCGATGTGTGCGTACAGAGTTACGTGCTTCAAACTTTTCATTTTCTGAAAAATAGGCTAGATAAGCTTTTACCAATCTATCATGTATATCATCGTGTGCGGTCATTCTACTACATCTATATCGTTTGCGTAACTAGTGTAACCATTTTCTTTTACTACTCTAAGAACATGATTAACCCTGCCAATTAATTCGTCTTTGTGTGATATCAAGTAAATATTTTTATCTCGTTCTCTACCCATCTTTTTCAAGATAGCCAAACTATTCTCAACTCCTGCTGTATCCATTCCGCTATCTATAAGCTCATCGATAAACAATAAATTTACATTTTGATATAAACTTTCCCATACATCTCTAAAAGCAAAACTTAAACCAAGAATTAACCTATTACGTTCGCCTCTACTTAGATTATCAAAGTCTAAATCTTGTCCTAACTGTGTAATTTCAACAGTTAAATCGTTTTGGAACACAACTTGGTGTGGTAAACCAATCTTATCTAAGTAATATGTAAGTCTATTGTTTAGATAAGCTAAGTTTTGATCAATAATTTTCTTACGAATGAAACTATCTTTGTTTGTTAATAGTTTAAATAAAAATTCTTGGTGATCTTTATAGCTTGTTAGCTCATTTACGGCATCCCAGTTTACTTCTTGTATAGCTGTAGCTTTTAAATCATCAATTTGTTCCTGATAGGGATTATTTTCTGATTGTGTTCTAGCTAAAGACTCTTTTAAGTTTTCAACATTACTTCGATGTTCATATGCTTCTTTTGCTGTGTCATAAAATGTTTTAGGTTTACCATTTATATCGCCTATTTCGTCAAGTGAGTCTACAACGTCAGTGCATTTGGTACTAATTTCTGTTTGATATGCAACGGCATCTTCTAATTCTTTTGTTTTTGTGGCTAGTATTTCTTGTTTTTTATCTTCATTTAAGGGCTGATTACATGCATAACATATAGCATTATCAAGTCCTGCGATGTCTAAAGTGACTTTTTCTACAGACTTATCTGCACGTACTAATGCAGGTTCTAATGTACTTAATTCCTTTTTAAGAGCCAAAATAGTGTTGTTATGCTCCGTCCAATTAGATAATTTTTCATGACAATCTAGTTCAGTATCAATATCTAGTTTATCTAATTCATCAATAGCTTTAGTAAGATTTTCACAGTCTTTTTTATGTTTTGCAGACCAAGCTCGCTGTCTTTGAGCTAGTTGTTCTATACTTGCTTTTATTTTTTCGTTAGAAGTTTCAATAGCTTCTATCTTTAATGTTTCTTGTGTAATTGCATCTTTTGTATCTTTAATTTTTTCTTTTAGTGCATTAGATTTATCAGTTAAAATTGTAATTCCAAGTAGTTGTTCGATAATTGCACGTTGATCATTCTGTCGCATAGACAGAAAAGGTTCAGTATAAGTGTTTAGTGCTACAATATGTTTGAACATATCGTGACTCATACCTAATAAGTCATTAATTGTTTCTTGTGTTTTACGTGAATCGCCTTGTGATTCGTCAATTAGTTCTTGTTCTTGATCATTTATATAAAATTTAAGCAAATTAGGGCCTCTGCCACGCTCGACCCTATAATCTACGCCGTCCTTTTCAAAATGCAAGGTTACTAACATACCTTTGCCGTTAGTTTTATTAATTAGGTTGTTTCTTTTAATATTTGTAAGAGCCATACCGTATAATGCATAGCTAAGTGCATTAATTATGGTAGTTTTACCTGTACCATTTCGCGAACCACTATCGTCGCCACCTTGATCTAAGTTTTCTCCAAGCACAAGTGTAAGTTGTTGTTGATCAAAATCAACAGCCTGAGTCTGATTACCTACACTCATAAAGTTTTTTACAGTTAAATCTTTAATTTTTATCATTCTAAGCCGTTGTAAATATCCATTAGTGTTACTTTGTCAAAATCTACAGTATCTAACTCTGCAATTTCACCTGCTACAATTTGATCTACACTTACAAATTGTGATATATCTAAATCTGTTGATATTTCGTCAATTTGTTTTTGTGGTATTAGCGTTAATTCTCTACAGTTGTAATCTTTAACAAATGTTTCTTTTATAAAGCTTGCCTCTTCATAAGATATTGGAACATCAATAGTTACACGAAGATACATTTTTGGTTTTATTAGCTTATCAGTATTTTCAAGAAGTTGTCTCAAACCATATGTACGATATTTTGGACAATCAAGCCAATTTATGTATTCTGGCTCTTTATTATTTTCTCGATCTAAAATCATCATGCCTCTTTCATCATCTCCTGCATCTGCATAATTGTGCGGAAAGGCATTTCCGATATAATTAATTTTTCCTTGGTGTTGTCTTTTATGAAAATGTCCACTAAAAACATATTCTTGATGTTTAAAATGTTCTACTTTAAGATCTCCGTGATCTGGCATTTTGACAAGTGCATTCATATAAAAACTAGGAAGCTCAAAATGTCCAAAAAGATATTTTGCTTTAATGTTGCTTATTTTTTTGTATTCGTCTTCAACTAACCAAGGCACAAGTGCAACATCTTCAACTACAGTAATTTTATCTACAAATGTTATTCCAGGAATATGCTTTGCAAATGCTGTACTGTTAACATCTCGTTTATCTTTGTAATATAAATCGTGATTACCGTCAAAAAAGAAAAATTGTTCAAATGCTTTACCCAATTTTTCCATTGAACGTATAGTTGCGTCCATGGTTGTTAAATTTAATGAATTTCTATTATGGTGCCAGTCGCCACAAAAAATTCCAGTCTCACAACCGTTTTCTTTTGCAGTTTGAATGTACCAGTCTATAAAATCTTCACAATCGTCGTTATGTACACGACTATTCCCTTTTAAGCCAAAGTGAATGTCTGTGAAGACTGCGGCTTTCTTAAACAAATTTAGTATACTCCAATCTACAGTAACATTATATAGTATTTTTGTACGGCTGTCAACCTCTATTTTGAAGTTTTATCTGTGAAAACACTAGTACCTGCTTCTTCATTTCTTTTTACACTAGCTTCCCACTCTCCTTGGTGCTGTCTAGTATAGCTAGGATTTAGATCATTCATTTCAAGAATATCGTCTCTAATGTTTTGATTCCTTTTTTCTATATTAATAACACGTACAAACGAATTTGTAACTGCCGCTGTATAATATGCAAAAGGATTTTGGCTTTTTGATTCATCAAATTGCAATCCAATTTGAGTTAATTGTAAAATTGCTTGACCTTTCATTTCGTCATTATATGTGTAACCTCTAACATTTCCTCTTGTAGCATATCTATCTACAAGTTTCATCCACATCATAGCTAAATGATCAGTTGCCTTTCCGTGTGATTTGGAAAAATATCCATTCTCCATGCCTCCAACCCAATGACTTTTTCCTACTAGTTGTAGTTCATCGTTATCGTTAAATTTATAATGAACAAAAGGTGGAAAATTAAGCTTTTCTTTAGTATCTGCTATTGTTTTTGGATTTTTTTTGCGTCCAGCTTCATCTGGTATGTGATCAAATGTCATTACCCTAAAAATAAGCTCTTCTTTGGTTATTTTTTGGTAAGGAACTTCACACTCTGCCTGTTTTACTTTTTCTCCAGCTAATTTTCTGCGTTCGTACTCAGCTTGACTAAGCTTTTTTGCTTTATTTCTTTTAGCTTCAGCAATAGTCCTTATATTAATCTTTTCAACATCAGGCAAGATAATATCGTAATTTGCATACTCCGGGTCTGTATAGCTGTTAAAGGTATTTTTTGATTTGTGGATCTGCGTCAATATATCTTTGTTGTTTAAATAGTT
This sequence comes from Fidelibacterota bacterium, assembly GCA_002724735.1. GTDB lineage: Bacteria > Fidelibacterota > Marinisomatia > Marinisomatales > TCS55 > TMED108. The sequence goes on from PBPT01000082.1 coordinate 104,494, forward strand.
CTTTTTTCGCATCATTACTCCAGTTGATTTACTATTTATTATAATATACTCTGTTAACTTTGTCAACTAAATACTAGTGGAGATTTAAAATAAATGGCAATAAGTGGATTTAATCAACTAGCAAATAGAATAGCATCTACAGCAGATACCATTTCTACAACCGCACAAACTATAAACGCTTTTAATAGAGGCTTAGGAAGTGGTGGTAATCTGATGAATACAGTTGCAAGTATAGGTAGGGGAGCTCAAACAGTTTCCAATACAGTAACAGCCGCCCAAGCTTTTTTAGGCGGATCTACTAGAGGTAACTTAGGAAGTTCAATACGCATGTTCGGTAATGCATCGCAAGGTGTAAGATTTAATGCGGCACCACCTGATCCTATGGTAAAACGTGCTATTGTATCAAATAGTGTGAATCCTAATTTCGACGGAGGCGACTGGCGAGTTTCTATTAGTGTGCCACCAGAAATACAAGGAGGACCTATTCTTGCTCCTTTAACAATGGAAGGTGGAAACTCAAAAATGGTTTTTCCATTTAATCCTACAATACTTTTAGGTCATAGTGCAAACTATTCACCAATTACTCCAACACATACAAACTATGCCTATAATGCTTACCAAAACAGTCAAGTAGATAACATTACTATTACAGGTGAATTTTACAACGAGAACGAAAATGATGCGAAATATTGGGTAGCAGTATTACATTTTTTAAGATCTGTAACAAAGATGTTTTATGGCGATAGTAATCCTCAAGGTAATCCACCTCCTGTATGCAGATTAAACGGATACGGGCCACATGTGCTTAGTAATATTCCTATTGTAGTAACAAACTTTACAACAGACTTACCAGCAGATGTAGATTACATTGAGTGTACTGTACCTGGTGCATCAAAAAGAGACTTAGTACCTGTACAATCACAGTTTACAGTTACAGTAATGCCACAATACTCAAGAAGATCAACAGCTAAGTTTAATCTTCAACAGTTTGCAAATGGCGACTTTACTACTGGCACAGAGGGCTTTGTATAATGACAAATAAACTAGGCCCATACAAAAATACTCCTGTAACAAATACAGGATTTTTAGATATTTTTAAACCTGTACCTATTCCTGTAGCTGGCAATGATGTATTATATGAAATATTACCTCAATACAATTACAGACCAGATTTATTAGCTTATGATCTTTACGGAAAAAAAGAATTATGGTGGGTGTTTGCTCAGCGTAATTTAGACGTGTTAAAAGATCCTATTTTTGACTTTGTTGCTGGTACAAAAATTTATCTTCCACAAGGATCAAATTTAAGACAATCTATAGGATATTAAATGGCTTCTTTTTTTAAAAAGTTAACTAAGGCCGCTAGCACTATTTCAACAATAAAAAGTGTTACAAATTCTGTTAGCACAGGAAACTTTGGTAGCCTTGCTAACACTGCAATTAATATAGCTAGCAATCAAAATAATATCACACAGCAAATTAATTCAATAAGTGGCTTTGGAAAAGTAGCATCTCAATTTGCAAGCACAGCAGGAAAGTCATCATTATTTGGACAAGACTTTACAGGAGGTACATTTGGGTTTCCGCAAAATAGAGGAAACTTTAATTTCGGTACAATTTTAGGAGGTGCTTTAGAATTAGAAGGCTTAGTAAATAGTCCAATTAGAATTATTCCTAAAAGTGCCGCAGAGATTTTTAATTTAGAAGGAGGCAGATTTGATTTTTTACGCCAAGCCGCTTCTGACCTATCAGAATTAAGTGCATACAGTGATTTCGTGGACGATAGTTTTTATGATCCTAGAGATCCTGTTAAAAAATCCGGTGCATCAAAAAGCAGAATAGAAAATCCTTTACGTAATTTTAGTTCATACAATTATAAGTTTACAATGGGAATATTAAGTGCAAAAGAATTTAATAATCCTAATTTGTATAGGGAAGCAGACGGATTTCAAAACTATATTATTAAAAGTACTGGAGGTCAATTAGAAAAACGCTATCAAGTTTTAGACGAAGTTGAAAGAAGCCCAGTTGGCCATGGTGAATACTTTATTGAAGATTTCAATTATGAAGGATTAGTGGCACCTAATCCCGCTACCGGTGTGACAACAGGTATGCTTATACAGTTCAAAGTAATAGAACCATTTAGTATGGGAAATTTTACAGAAGCAATAGTAGGGGCTAGTGCATCTTTAGGTTATAAAAATTATTTCTCAGCTCCTTTTTGTGTGAGACTAGACTTTTCAGGTTGGGGTGAAGAACAAGAACAATTAAAATTAAAGCCTATATTTTTACCTCTCAAAATAAATCAAATGGATATGAGAGTTACAGGACAAGGTTGTGAATATGATGTATCAGCTGTGCCATTTACTGATTTAGGATTAGCAGATAATATTAATAAAATTATGACTAATGTAAATGCACCAGGAAACATTGTGCATGAAATATTACAAACAGGTGAAGATTCTTTATCTAATAATTTAAACAAAAGAATAGAAGTTTTAGAAGAATCAAATGTAATCCCCGGGTATGATAGATACTTAATTTGCTTTCCAAAAAACCGTGACAGTATTTTAAAATATTTAGAAACTGGTAGACAAAAAGTTGAAGAAACTACAGCATTACAAGAAGAGGTTACAAAACAAGGATTAGCATCAGAAGAAGAAATTGATCAAGAACTATTATTCAACCAACAATCAGTTACTGATAAAAAGAAAATAGAACCATCATCTCAGATGTTTGAAACTTTGCTAGCATATGCAAGTGATGAAACAAACATGAATGAAATAGGATTATCTGCTATTGTAAAAGATGATGCAGAAGGCGGCGATGCACCTATGGCAACATTTAACGGTGCATATTCTGGTGCAGGAGCAGAGCCAGAACGTGCTAAATTAATTAGAAAAGATGCCGCTGTAGCACAACAACCTACCAAAGGTAGGATTACACAGTTTTCACAAGGTGAGTCTATAATAAGTGCTATAGAAAAAACATTACTTAACAGTGAATATTGTAAAGAAAATGCAGTAAAAGAAAGTGATAGTAAAGGTGTTAAAAGGTGGTTTAGAATTGATCCCTATGTGTATTTAGAAGAAAACAAAACAACTGAAGAGAAAGTAGGTAGACCGCCTGCTGTATTCATTTATTGTGTATATCCTTATGAAACTGATGAAGCTAAATTTTTAGGACCAAAACAGATTCCTAAGAATACAGCAGGATTAAGGCAATCTGCCGCAAAAGAATACAATTATACCTATACAGGTAATAATGAAGATGTATTGAGATTTGATATAGAATTTAACACTGCTTTTATGAAAACTGCCCTTGCAGGCTACGGTAATAACTCTGGAGCAATGCAGGCTGAAGCAAGTCAATCTAAGGTTATTTCTGATAGTAGTCCTAAAGGAGCCAAACTTGCTGAAACTCCTCCTGAAGCAACAGATGCTGTCGAACAATCTGCAGGCACTCAAGAAGTCACACGTTCCGAATCAAACAATGCTACAAGAAGTTTAGATATACGTAGACAAGTAGCTGAACAATTTCATGATTCTATTACAAATCAAATTACAGATATGATCAGCGTAGAAATGGACATATGGGGAGATCCGTTTTTTATGCCTCAAGAAATAGGCAACTATGCTCCTAAACAATCAGGTGCTTCTCCTAATTCAACAGAAGATGGAACAATGACATATACTAAAGGTGAAGTATTTGTAGTTGTAAATTTTAGGACACCATTTGATTATCAAGTAGATGGAGCGTTAATGGACCAACCAGTAATAGTTCCGCAATTTAGTGGATTGTTTAGTGTATGGAAAACAACAAGTACGTTTAGTAACGGACAGTTTACACAAACATTAAATTTAATTAGAAGATATGGACAGTCACAAGAATCTACCCCAAATAATAAAGGACTTATTCAAATTGAAGAAGATGCAAAAATGAAAGAAACATTGCCTAATAGTTCTAAAGTAGACGATAGTCAAAAATTAGGTAGCAATACTCCTTCTGAAACACAAACTGCTGTTAACCAAGCTTCAAATTTACTTACACAAATAGAAAATTCAGGATCATCAGTAGTAGGCGATGTTACAGGTGCAATAGCTAACCAAGCCCAAATAAGCCAAGGTATTGTAGCTAATCTAACAAGTTCAGGATCAGTAGCATCACAGGCTATTTCAAATCTAACAAGTTCAGGATCAGTAGCATCACAGGCTATTTCAAATCTAACAGGCTCGGGGGCAGTAGCATCGCAAGCACTTTCAAAATTTACTGTGCCTACAACAGCTAATCTTTCTGTTGATAACTTTGGCTTTAACAAATTTAAAACAAGTGATATAATAGGAGATACTAGTCAACTTGTTAATGATGCATTAGTAAATGCTATTCCATCATTTGGCCAAGTTAGTGTTGACTTGTCTACGCCTCAAGGTCAATTAGGTGTGCTTACAAATACTATCAACAAAGGATTTGATGATATATTAGGAACAAAACCAAGTCCTGCAATAGTTGATGCAACTGAAGAACTTAAAGGATTAGCCACAAGTGTAGCAAGTATTGATTTAGGACCATCAATAAATCCAGAATCTATTACAAAAGATCAGACACAAGCACTACTAAAAATAGCTCAAGCTAAAAGAATGAGAGGAACAGTAACATAATGTCAGACTCACCTCAAGATAATACATATACTATAAATGATGCTCCATCAATAGGTGCAGATCCTAATGCTAATCCTCACGCTTTTAAAGTAAGGGGAGACACTTTTTATCAAACTATAACACCTTCTGGTGTAGTTACAAAAGATCAGGTGTTTGCAACTAAAACTACAGACGATGTTATACCACCAGAAGCTGTTGAGCAATATAGTGCTTATTTAATTTTATCAAATAAAGTTAAACCTATTAGTAATTTAACTCCAGAAGAATTTTCTATTAATCAACAATACATAGAAGAAGCTGTAAAAAGGAGAAATAAGGCATTAGATTTAATTGGTGGAACAGAATATACAGAAGAAAATTTGAATGTAATTGCAAAACAAAAACCTTTAGCAACATCAGTACCAGATTTTCAAGTAGATGCTAGTGGCAACACAGCTCCTTCAGTAGTCAGCAAAGATTTTGCACACCTACCTGCTGATGCAGGTGTTTATTCTTATCAACAAATTGACTTATATGACGATAGATATGATTTTGAAACAGGAAAGAAAATACGTGTAGGAGTTGCAGGCGGAATAGCAGGCGGTGCAGGTAATACTACAACAGAAGGTAATACAGAATCTACAGTAGAACAATCAGAGTATCCTAATTATGGTCCTCCGATGTAATAATTATAGTAAACTGGATATATAATGGCTAGAGGCGAATATACAAGAACCCCCCATCAAAACAGGAAATTTAGAGATCCTGGACCATACGAAGCTGTGGTTGTAAATCATTTAGATGTAAGATATATGGGCGGTCTTGAGGTTGAACTTATAAAGTATGCTGGATCTGGCGGTACTCCTGAAAAAGGCGGAGAACTTGTGCAAGTAAGGTACCTAAGTCCATTTTATGGAATCACACCTGCATCTGGATTAACACCTAACGATGGTTATCAAAATACCCAAAAAAGTTATGGAATGTGGGCGGTACCTCCCGATATAGGCACCCGCGTACTTGTAATATTTGCAGAAGGAAATCCTAATCTAGGGTATTGGATTGGTTGTATACCTGACGATTACATGAACTTTATGGTTCCTGATGGCAGAGCTAGTACAGAACAAACCACGGCACTTACACCAGAAAATATTAAAGGTGCAAAATTACCAGTTGGAGAATATAATAAAGCATTTGAAGATGGATCTTTAGTTGATCCTACTTTATTTGAGAAACCTTACAATAAAGACTTTACAGAAGTGTTAGAAACACAAGGGCTTTTATTCGATGAGTCAAGAGGTACTACAACTTCAAGTGCAAGAAGAGAAATGCCAAGTATGGTTTTTGGTATAAGCACTCCTGGACCACTCGATAAAAGAGACGGTTCTCCGCAGGTAACAATAGGTCCAGCAGATGACAAAGTAAATGTACCCTATAATAGACTAGGCGGTTCAAGTTTAGTTATGGATGATGGTGATCCGTCATTTATTAGAAAAACACACCCTGAAGATGGTCCTCCTATCTATATGAATTTAATGAAAGAAGAAACCGGTGGCAAGTTTACTATACCTCAAAATGAATTGGTACGATTACGTACTAGGACAGGTCATCAAATTTTAATGCATAACTCAGAAGATTTAATTTATATTGGTAATGCTAGGGGAACTACTTGGATAGAAATGACAAGTGACGGAAAAATTGATATACATGCACAGGATAGTGTAAGCATAATGACAGATAATGATCTAAACATTACAGCGGAAAGAGATATCAATTTTGAAGCTGGTAGAAATATTAACATGAAAGCTACTGCACGTTACAGTAAAGGAGAACCTATTGATACAAAAGGGCTAGAAAGCGGACGAATACATTTAGAGGCGCAACATAATCATAATTTACTTGTTGGTAAAGATTCTAAAATTACTGTAGTTGGAAATATGCATACTGGAGTAGGTGAAAACCAGTTTATATCTAGCGGAAAATACTTGCATGTAAACACAGGGCAAGACAATAGATTTACAGCAGGAGGATATACGCATTTACATTCAGGAAAAGAACATCGAGAAACTGCCACATTTATACATATGAACGGACCAGGAGCCGCAGTTGCTAATCAAGCAGATCTTGTAAAGCAATTAGAAACTGTACAGTTACCTTATATTTTTCCTGGCACATTAAACCCTGTTGCTTACGATAGTATTTTAACTAGAGCTCCGCAACACGAACCTTGGCCACATCATGAAAATTTAGATCCAACTGCATTTAAAAAACCAGAAACTGATAGAGAACAACCAGGTGGCTTACCTACTTCTGAAAGAGTGCTTACTCCTGATACGTTTTTTAAAAATAAAGGTGGAAGAATATCAAGTGCATTTGTAAGTGGCTCAGGAGGTAATCTTGATAGTGGATACCAATCAACTGCTGGCGGCACAGGTTCTGGAGTTGGTACTACACCAATTGATGATTATTCGAGTAATTTTGAATTTAGTGAAGAATTAGGCTCACTAAGTTCTAAGTATGAATCTAAAGGCAATCCTACAGCAATAGGTTTTGACAAAACAGGAGGTTGGAGTTACGGAACATATCAGCTTGCAACAAGACCTGGAGCATTCAAAGGCTACATGCGTTATTTGAAGGCAAAACACAAACAAGTATATGAAGTATTACAAACAGCAGGCGGAAATTCTGCGGCTATGAATGGAATAGACACCTTTAGAGAAACTTGGCAATTAGCAATGTCTGAAAAAGATAAAGCAGAAACGCAACATGCTTATGCTGTTATACAATATTTTGTGCCAGCGGCAGATAAAGTGACCAATAGCACAGGTATTGACGTAAGGTTAAAGTCAAAAACTTTACAAGACGTACTATGGTCTACTTCTGTTCAACACGGTGCAGGAGGTTGTAATAAAATTTTCAAAAGAGCAATACAAAGATGCGGTACTAAGACTCCTACAGATGATGCACTGATAGTAGCAGTCTATAATGAAAGAGCCGCAGATAATGGAAGAAAATATTTTGGAAGTAGTAATAATAATATTAGACAAAGTGTTGTAAAAAGATTTAATAATGAAAAATTAGATGCTTTAAAAAGTTTAGAATTAGAATTAAAAGCCGCAACACAGGCACAACAAGGTAGTACCCCAGGTGCAGTCACACTGCCTGTGGGCCCGCAATAATAGGGTAAATACAGTATGAGTGAATTAGAAAAAAATCTATTTAAGCGTGTTACTGTAACACAAAAGCAAAAGGATGCTGTAAATGGTCGTGCCTATAGAGGGTTTTCAACTGTTGATGGTAAAAAAGAAGGTTTTGCAAAATACGATTTTGATCTAATAAAACAAGATCTTATAAATCATTTTCATATTAGACAGGGTGAAAAGTTAAGTGATCCTAGTTTTGGCACTATTATATGGGATATGTTGTATGAACCTTTTACAACAGACGTACAAGAAGCTATTGTAGATGATGTAACAACTATTGTAAACTATGATCCAAGGTTAAGTGTTGATGAAATAGTAGTAGATACCTATGAAAAAGGTATTACTGTTGAATGTGTAGTAGTATTCCTACCTTATAACATTTCAGAGCAGTTACGATTTACGTTTGATCAGGCCAATGGCTTGCTGTAAATTATATACGCACTTATCTGTAACAGATAAATATCATAGTAAAAGAGGAAAAAGACATGTCGTCAACAGATAGACAGACAAGATTATTAGTATCTGAAGACTGGAAGAGAATTTATCAAGCATTTCGTAATGCAGATTTTCAGAGTTACGATTTTGACAATCTTCGTCGTACTATGATAAATTATCTTAGACAAAACTATCCTGAAGATTTCAATGATTACATAGAATCTTCAGAATATCTCGCATTGATTGAAATGATAGCTTTCCTCGGCCAAAATTTAAGTTTCAGAGTAGATTTAAATGCTAGAGAAAATTTCTTAGAAACGGCCGAAAGACGAGAAAGTATATTACGTTTAGCACGTATGCTTTCGTATAATCCGAGACGTAATCAAGCCGCTAATGGCTTACTTAAAGTTAATACAATTAAAACTACAGAATCTATTATTGATTCAAGCGGTATTAATCTTGCTAGTACAGTTATTAAATGGAATGATCAATCTAACACAAATTACTTTGAGCAATTTCTTAAAATATTAAATTCAGCATTGCCTGTTACAAATAACATAGGTAATCCTTTGAAAAGTGCAAGTATTGCAAATGTAATTACCCAACAATATAGATTTAATGCTACAAACACAACCTCTGCAGTTTTTCCTTTTACAAAAAGGGTTGAAGGAGTAAGCACTAGATATGAAGTGGTAAGTGCAGGTATATCAGGAGAGGATATTGTAGAAGAAGCTCCTATTCCGGGAAATAGTCCAGCATTTTTATTCCGTGACGACGGGCAAGGCGCAGGTAGTAGTAACACAGGGTTTTTTATGCACTTCAGACAAGGCAAATTAGATAGCTCTAACTTTAGCATTACATCACCTGTACCAAATCAGTCAGTTGCTATAGATGTTACTGATATTAATGATACAGATATATGGTTGTACAATGTCGATTCTAATGGTTTTGAAACAGATTTTTGGACTAAAATTGAAGCAGTAGAAGGTAATAATATTATATACAACAATTTATTTGAAGGTATAAAAAATGTTTATGCTGTTAATACTCGTGTAGGCGATAGAGTAAATTTAGTATTTTCAGATGGAGTATTTGGTAATTTACCAACAGGTAATTTTAAAATATATTACAGGACAAGTGCTAATGCAGGTAGCGTAATTACACCAGGAGCAATAGGAAATGTAAATATTGATATTCCTTACCAAAATAAATCAGGTGGACTAGAAACACTTACTTTAGGTTTGCGTTTAAATTATACTATCACAAATGGAAGTGCAACAGAATCTAATACTGAAATAAAAAATAATGCTCCAGCAACTTACTATACACAAAATAGGTTGATAACAGGAGAAGATTATAATATCGGTCCCTTATCAGTAAGCCAAGAAATTATTAAAACAAAAAGTACTAATAGGATTAGTAGCGGAGTAAGCAGATATTTTGATTTAAAAGATAGTTCTGGAAAATACAGTAACACAAGTCTATTTGCAGACGATGGCGTTTTATACAAAGAAATATTTTTAGAAAAAACACAGTTTACTTTTACAACACAGAGTGATATTGAAGGAATCATTAATAATACAATAGAACCTATACTAGGTGCGGCTAATACTAAAAACTTTTATTTAGATCAATTTCCAAAAACTATTGTATCTGATTTAAATGCAAAATGGAATCAGCAATCACTTGCAACTAATCAAGCTACAGGAAGATTCTTAGATAGTACAGATTCTCCTTATATGACAGGCACATTCACTGCAAATAGTTTAAGGTATATAGAGCCAGGAGCATTATGTAGATTTACGGCACCAACAGGCTTTCATTTTATGAAAGATGGAACACTAATGACAGGTACAGCAGACCATTTTGGATCTAGCACTTATAAATGGGCTAAAGTTATTTCAGTAGACGGCGACGGAACAACAATAGATACCGTAACTGATACTGGTCCTATAGTTTTTAATGATAATATTCCTTCTAATGCTATTTTAGATAGAATTATTCCAAACTTTTCACGTGTCTTAGTAGATTCTATAAAAGTACAAATTATAGATCAAACTTTTGCTTATAAGGATTTTGGTTTAAGGTATGACTTAGAAGATAGACAGTGGAAACTTATAACAACAGAAAATTTAAATACAATATTAGACTTTTCTACAGGCAAAGCAGGAGATTCTACAGGGCAAAATTTAGACTCTAGTTGGTTTTTATATTTTAAAACTGACGGAGAAACTTATAATATCACTTATCGTAACTTAAAATATGTTATAGAAAGTGCAGACGAAATTAGATTTTATTTTGACGGTATAGACAAAGTTTATAATCCTGCTACAGGACAAGTAGTAAGAGATAAGATTGACATTTTAAATATTAATACTAAACCTGCTAGTACAAGTCCTTTTACAAATGATTTTTCTTGGTCAGTTTCAGGAGCATATAGAGATCCAGATGGGTATGTTGATTCACGTAAAATAGAAGTACAGTTTATAGATTTAGATGATGACGGCACTGTAGACAATCCTGAGATCTTTGATGAGATTGTATCTCCTGATACTGTTACTACGCTACAAAAAACTATATTTCAAAAGAAATATACAACATCAGACGGTGTAGAAGATTTCAAATATTTTGATAATGCATCAAATGAGATTACTATTGTTGCAAATGAAGCGGCTATTGCTCCTTATAGTACTAGGACAGAAGGACAAATATTTTATTTGGATGATGAGAAAGTATTTAAAAAGTTACAAAAGTCCTTGAACAATACAGTATTAAATTCAGATTACAAAGCATTTATTGGCAGAGGCGGTTTAAAGTTCCATTATGTTCATGTCGCAGACAGTAGCTATAGAATTGACCCAAGTGCAAGTAATCTAATTGATACTTATTTGCTAACAAAGACCTACGATAACAATATAAGAAAGTTTATCGCAGGAGAAGTTGCAACACTACCTATGCCACAAAGTAATGATGAATTGTATAGGAGTTATGGAGCTTCTTTAGAAAAAATAAAAAGTATAAGTGATGAAATTATTTACTATCCTGCAAAATATAAAATATTATTTGGATCAAAAGCACCGGCGGATTTACAAGTGAAATTTAAAATTGTTAAAAATAGAGATGTTGTTACAAACGATAACGAATTAAAATCAAATTTGATAGAAGCTGTAAATAGATTCTTCGCAATAGAAAATTGGGATTTTGGAGAAACATTTTACTTCCAAGAACTTAGTGCATATATTATGACAGAACTATCACCTAAGTTAGCTTCTGTTTTGATTGTACCTAATCAAGGCACACAATCCTTTGGTAGCTTATTTGAAATAAAATCAGAACCAGATGAGATTTTTGTAAGTGCCGCTACGGTTGCTGATGTTGAAACTATAACTGAAATTACTGCAAAGGAAATCCAAGCAAGTGGTACAGTTATCACAAGCTCGACTACAACTTCTACTACAACAGGAATAACAAGTTCAGCTTCTACATCTACTACAGCTAGCACAGGTGGAGGTTTAGTTACATCTAGTAGTTCAACAAGTTCAAGTAGTTCTAGCTCAAGTAGTTCTAGTTCAGGAGGCAACGGTTCAGGTAGCTCAGGAGGCAACGGTTCAGGTGGTTCAGGTTCAGGCGGCAGTGGAGGCTATAGCTATTAATGTCATACGATGATAATCAAAAGGATTTAACTCCTCCTATACCCGGCGAAAAAGTTAAGAATATAGGTATTAATTTTTTGCCGAAGTTTTTCCGTACGGAAGCAAATAAAAAGTTTTTACAAGGGACTATTGATCAGCTTGTACAGCCAGGAGTAGCAGAAAAAGTAAGTGGATATATTGGTAGGGAAACTGCAAAAGCATTTCAACCTACTGACAACTATATTGGTGATGTTACTAATGATAGGAAGAACTACCAATTAGAACCTGCCGCTGTAATTAAAGATAATTTTGATAATGTTTTATTTTATAAAGATTATAATGACTATGTAAATCAATTAGGCGCATTTGGTTCGAATAACGACAATCATAGTAGACTTAATAATCAAGATTCTTACGGATGGAATCCTAATATTGATTGGGATAAATTTGTAAACTTTAGAGAGTATTATTGGTTACCAAATGGTCCTACAAGTGTAGCTGTAAGAGGACAAAATAAAGAAGTTGTAAGTACTTACACTGTAACAACTTCAGATCAAGGTGATAATATCTCATATGTTTTTAATGACGGTTTAACAGTAAATCCAACAATTAAATTATACAAAGGGCAAACTTATAGATTTGAAATAGACACTCCTGGGCATCCAATAGCATTTGCTATTACAAGATCTTTTACTCCTGGAAGTGCAATACTTACAGCAGGATCAGAAGGAATTAGGGCCGATGGACAGTTTGATGCAAAATTGTACGGCAACAATTATGATCAAGGAGAATATGTTGTATTGCCTAGCAGTGGGTCTGTAACATTTGAAGCAGACGAAAATGTTAGTACTTTGTATCCTACAGGTATTACAAAATATGGAAAAGAAGGAGAAGTAATTTCTGTTGTATATGTAGAAGAAGGCACGATAGAATTTACTGTACCAGAAAATGCTCCTGATAGACTTTATTATGTAAGTCAAAATAGTGTTGATACAAGTGGTCTTATAAGAATATACGATATAGCGGAAAATAGTGCAATAAATGTAGCTGATGAAATTTTAGGCAAAAAAACTTATTCAAGTGCAAATAATGTAAAATTATCAAATGGCATGAAACTTACGTTTCAAGGCGAAGTTACACCTGCAAAGTATGCTACAGGACAATGGTATGTTGAAGGTGTAGGATCACAAATAAAATTAATTAATAGTAAAGACTTAATTATTCCTGCGGCATATTCTACAAATAAGCTTGTTCCTTTTGATACTGATAAATTTGATGAATTACCGTTTGCTGATGCTAAAGCATTTGCCGCTACAAAAGATTATATCACAGTAAATAGGGCAAGTCCAGATAGAAATGCATGGAGTAGGTATAATTGCTGGTATCATAAAGATGTAATTTTAGCTAGTGAATCATATAATAGCTTACCTACAACACTCGACGAAAGCACTAGAGCTAAACGTCCTATTATTGAATATGAAGCAGGACTTAAATTAAACAACTTTGGTGTGTCAGCAAAGAATGATGTTGATTTAGTAGATGTCTTTACCAAAGACGTTTTTAGTACTATAGAAGGATCAACTGGTTACAATGTTGATGGTGTAGATTTGTCTGATGGCATGCGTGTATTGTTTACAGCAGATACAGATATTTTAGTGTCTGGAAGAATATATGAAGTTAAATTTGTTACTATTAATAATGTAAGACAGATAAACCTTAAAACAGTAAGTGACACAGATCCTATTGACTTAGAAACAGTGCTTGTTACACAAGGTTCTAAGTATGCAGGTACAAGCTTTCATTACAACGGAACATTGTGGGTTCAATCTCAGCAAAAAACTATTACTAACCAGCATCCATTATTTGAGGTATTTGATGCTAACACAAATAGTTTTAGTGATACAACTTATTATGGTTCTACAACATTTACAGGAACCAAAATATTTTCATACAAGCAAGGAATTGGCACTAACGATACAGAGTTAGGCTTTCCGTTATCTTACAAGTCAATTAATAATTCTGGTGATATTGTTTTTAACTTTAATTTGTTAAACGATACATTTACATATCAAACTGATACAGATTTATTTACGCAAGCAATTTCTACAGGATACTTAAAAAAATACAAAAGCCTTACAGAATTTGATTACGTAAATGGGTTTAGCAGTATTGCAACTAGCACAAGACAAATGGTGCTAAAACAATACACATCTACAGATATTAAAAATAATAATTTCGAAATTGATGCATATAAAAAAGCAGGCGATCTTAATGATCTAATTGTACATGTATATTTGGACAATAAATTAAAGATAATAAATCAAGATTATGAGATTGACAGAGCTAATGGGTTTGCACATGTACGTTTTTATAATGATTTAAAATCCGGACAAGTCATAAAAATTAAAACACATAGCTCATCAGCAAAAGTTAATGGTCATTATGAATTTCCACACAACTTAGAAAGAAATCCTCTCAATGAGGATATTACAGAATTTACCCTTGGCGAAGTAATTGATCATGTTGATACCATGATTGAAGATATACAAGGATTTAGCGGAGAATATCCTGGAAGAAGTAATTTACGAGATGTAGGAGAAACTGATCAATTTGGTAAAAGATTTGTAAAGCATAGTGGTCCTATTAACATACCTCTTTATCATATAACAAATAAAGAGTTTAACATTGTAAAAGCTTTGAGGTATTCAAAAAATGAATATAGTAGATTCAAAAGAAAGTTTTTAGAAACTGCAAATAGTTTAGGATATGACGGTCCTATAAAACAGCATGTTGATAAAATTTTAAATGAAATAAACAAAGAAAAAATAAAATCAGAACCTTTTTACTTTTCGGATATGTTAGGATACGGTGATGCTAATGTAATTAAGTATACAGTTGTAGATGCAAGAACAACAACATACCCAATTACTTCACCTTTTAATTTAACCGATTTAAGTGCAAAAAGTATTAACATATATCTAAATGGAATACAATTAGAGTATGGATTAGATTATACATTTAATTCAGACGGTTATGCTGTTATCACAGCTAGTAAAGTTGAAGATGATATAATTGAAATTTATGAGTATGAATCAACTGATGGCAGTTTTATAGCACCTACTCCTAGTAAATTAGGATTGTATCCTAAGTACTATCCAGAATTAACAATAGATGATTCATATATTCAGTCATCTACAACTAACACTGGTCCTTTTAAAGTTTACGGCAGAGAAGAACAAACTACAAAAACACATAAAGGAAAAGTAGGTTGGTTTTATCCTTTGTATACTTCTGAAGAAGCCGCTATAGCCGCAGATTCAGATTCAAGTGCAGATACAGGTTCTGCACACAAACATGTGTTTGAAGGATTATCACAAATTTTCTATATGCCTTCTACAGAAGTAAATCATGCTGTACAAGATTCCGATTTGTACGATGAATATCCTGTAGGTGTTGCAATGATACGCGGTCATGACGGAAGTTATATAAAAGCGTACAAAGATTTTAGAGATGAATTAATACTAGAATTAGAAAGACGTATTTTTAATAACATAAAAGTTGATTATTCTAAAGCTTTACTTGATATACAGGACTTTATTGGCGGCGAATATAGAACATCTGAATTTTCTAAATCTGAAGTTGATAACACATTGGCTGCAGACTTCCAACAATGGCTAAGATTAATTGGTAGCAAAGAATATACAGAACATGATTTTTACGATCCTAACAATAGTTTCACATTTAACTACGCAAGTGCTAGCACACCTCTTGGTAATGGTCATCCAGGTTTCTGGAGAGGTGCCTACATGCATGCGTATGGTACAGATCGTCCAAATGCAACACCTTGGGAAATGTTAGGCTTTACAATGAAACCAACCTGGTGGGAAGCAACCTATGGTCCTGCACCATATTCAGGAGATAATCTTGTCCTATGGAAAGACTTAGAAGAGGGAAGAATAAAGGAGCCTGGAGTTGCAGAAGTAGTTAACGGCAAATATGCTAGGCCTGGATTAACAAATCATATACCTGTAGACGGCCAAGGAAAATTAAGATCACCAAGAGATAGTAATTTTGCTAGGGCTTTTTTAAGACGTCAAGCTACTAATGGTTGGAAGTTTGGCGACCATGCACCAGTAGAAACTGCCTGGAGAAGAAGCAGTGAATTTCCGTTTGCAATACTATTAGCATATTTGCTAAACAAACCAGCTAAAGTAATGGGATTAGGTTTTGATGTATCTAGGACAAAGAAAAATTTAGTCAAACAATGGATACAAAATGATACAAACAAACCTATACAGCTTTCTACTGCAAAGTTACCAAATACTTACAAAGATGATACTAGGGTACTAACCTGTGGATTAGTAAATTACATATATAACTTGGTAGCAAGTGATGTACTTTCAGTGTATACTGATTATAAAAATAATCTTGCAAACTTGCGAAATCAATTAGGCTTTAAAGTTGGAGGATTTACCGACACAAGCAAGTTTAATTTAATACTTGATAGCAGGTCTCCCACCAAGCAAGCAGATAGAGATGGAATATTTGTTCCGCAAGAAAGTTTCAAAGTCTTTAACAACACAAGTAGTCCTTTAGAGATGGTGACATATAGTGGTATGTCTGTGGAAAAAGCTGGATCAGGATATATTATTAGAGGATACAGTAATACTTCGCCAGAGTTTGAATATTATAAACCTAAACAAGGATCATCAAAAATAACTGTCACTGTTGGAGGAATATCTGAAGCTTCGAGTGAATGGTCTGCAAATACATTTTATGAAAGAGGTCAAGTAATACAATTTAAAAATGAGTTTTATAGGGCGGCAAGACAATTTACAAGTGGCGACACATTTACAGCAGATGATACTGTAGCAAAATTAGATGAATTACCTATAACAGGAGGCAGGACAGCACACTTCTTTAAAGATTTTGACGAAACAGAAGTCTTTAAATTACAGTATGGTACAAGATTATCAACTACACAAGAAGTTGTAGATTTAATGCTAGGTTATAATGCTAGACAAAAAGTGTTAGGATTTAGTTTTAATGAAGTTGACTCTTTCAATGAGAAAGTTGAAAACTGGGAAAATACTGCAAGAGAATTTATGTTCTTTACTACACAAGGATGGGCGGCAGGCACAGTTATAACATTAAGTCCTGGAGCACCTAAAATAGAATTTAGTAGACCTAATGTTGTAGTTGATAACCTTTATGACACATTCTATGAATATAGCATATTTAAAGCTGATGGACAACCATTATCTGCAGAATTAAATGGAGTAGTAAGAGAAGGTAATAGTTTTGGGTTAGCTGTAGCAGATTCTGATGAAGGCATATATCATGTAGCATTACCTTTAGTACAAAAAGAACACGTAATTCTATTAGAAAATAAAACAGCATTTAGTGATGTAATTTACGAACCAAAATCCGGATACAGACAAGAACGTATCAAGGTAAGTGGATATAGAACAGCTGATTGGGATGGAGGATTAAATCTACCTGGATTTTTATATGATGAAGCGAAAATAGTAGATTGGTCTCAGTGGAAAGATTACAAAATTGGAGAATTAGTCAAATATAAGCAATTCTATTACACAGCAAAAAATAACATTCCTGGTTCCAAAAATTTTAATGCAAGTAGTTGGTTACAATTATCAAATAAGCCTGAACCAGAGCTAACAGCAAACATGGATTACAAAGCTAATCAGTTTACTGATTTCTATGATTTAGACAGTGCAGGTTTTGACAGTGAGCAACAGAGATTAGCACAGCATCTAATAGGTTATCAAAAAAGACAATATCTAGCAAATATTATTAATGACGATGTAAGTCAATTTAAATTTTATAGAGGATTCATTGGTGAAAAGGGTACTATGAATGCTCTTACAAAATTATTTGAATCTTTAGGTACAGGACAAGAGTCTGCTTTAGATTTTTATGAAGAGTGGGCAATTCAAACAGGAAGGTTTGGTGCAACAGACAATACTAAACAGGTTGAATTTAGTCTCAAAGAAGATTTAATGACAGAAACACCTCAAGCGTTTGAGTTGCTTAATACATTACCTACAACTAATTACGAAAAAGTTTATAGAATATTACCTAATGAAGTTTTTGATAAACCTGAGAATTATAATCATGAACCGTTCCCTACAAAAGTAATATCATCAGCAGACGAATATATAAAGACAGGTGGATATGTATCTGAAGAAGATGTAGCATTTGTTGCAGGATCAATTCCAGAACTTGCATTAGGTGATGTAAATGCAGTAAACCTAGGCGATTATATATGGGTTGTTGAAACAGGGAAAAATACTTGGAGTGTGTATCAAGTGATTCCTGCGAACGTCAATGTAGTATCAGCAACAGTAAGAACAGATACTATTTCGAACGATGGTATGCGTTTAATTGACTTACAACTTGACACATGGGCAGATATTCCATATGATGGAATTAAAGCACTTATCACTGTAAATGATATTATTGGTGTACGTGGCGCGACTGCATATAATCTTGATGGCATGTATGCAATAGAAAAAGATGGAATAGATTTAACTAAAGTAACAATTAAAGCAGATATAAATGTTGAAACAGAAGACTTTGAAGGCGAATCATTTCAAGTTGTTAAATTTAGAGAAGTGCGTAGAGCAACTATTGACGAACTTAATGTAAGTCGTTATGACATGTATGAAAAGCAAAAAGTATGGATAGATAATTATAATGGTGATTGGGCCGTACTTGAGAATAATCCAGCATTTTCAGAAAACCAAACAATTTATAATACATCAGATTTTGATAGCACCGCACATGATTTTAGTAAAGGTGGCACTGTTACAGAAAATAACAATGATGTTTTTGTTTCTGCACCAGGAGACGGTTCAGGAAAAATTACGCATTATAAAAGAACAAACGAAAAGAATAATTTAGTTTATGATAATGTAATTCAATTAGATGCTAATGATGATTTACTTAATACTGCAAGCACTTCAAGATTTGGTGAAAGTATATCAGTAAGCCCAGACGGCGAATACTTAGCAGTAGGTATGCCAAACGCAACTGGAATCAAAACAAAATTTAAAGGTGACTTTGACAAAACACAAACTTACACTAAAGCTGATATTGTAAAGTATAGAGAAAGTTTATGGAAAGCAAACAGAGAAATACTTCCAGAAATTTCTTCGCAAGCATTTACTACATTTGATACATATGTTAACTTGGCTGCTTCTGCTGATGCAGACTCTACAACTTTACAGCTACTAGTAGCAGGTGATCCTGGTTTAGCTAATAATACAGTAGATCATTTACTAGTTAGAGCACCAAAAGACATGTATTTAGGCACTTCTGCAGGAGATACTATTAGTTTATATTGGAATCAGCGAAGTTTTGCTTATCCTACATTAGATAATTATTTGCCGTTCAACGGTGCAATCCCTCAAATTAATTTTAGTTTTCTAACAGGCCAGCATACGATTGTCCATAAAGTTGATCATGTGTTGTTTGTATCAACATTTGTTACACTACCTACTGTAGGTCAAACAGTTACAACAAACACTGGTAGTGCTACAGTCGCATACGTAGGAACAAAAGCTGATAGTGCAGTAATTTATATTAAAGACACTAATGGTATATTCAATGTTACAGATGAATTGTTTATTGACGAAACAATATTTGTTGGTTTTTATTCTGAAACATCAACTTACAACACAAGTTCAGCTGTAGATGGATTTTGGTATATTAATACTGGATTTAGTTATTCTAATAATGCAACATACTATGACACAGGTAGAGGATTAGTATATGCAGATGTTAGATTAGCTTCATCATCAAGAGCATTTAATACATATTCAAATATTCAACAGGCTGTAGGTTCGATTGGATCATATGTTAAGAATAAAAATAGAGCCAGCTATATTACACATTTATCTTACAGAGGTGATCCAGGCGGCGTCGAAGCAGATCAACTAAGCAACAAATGGGTAGTAAGAGGTGAAAAATCTTATACTGACACTTTAAGTGCAGGAGATGAAACTGAATTTAGAATATATGATCTAGAAAACAGAACAGTGGATGTTACTTCGGCTGGATTTAGTCTAGCTATTTTAAATAAAAAACAAACTATTGTAGATCTTTGGGACGGATATATAGATTTTACTTTTGATGAATTTGATTTTAACGGAAATGTATTCGAACCTGTAATAGGAGATATAATCAGTGATGTACAAATTCCAAACGACGGACAAGGTGGGTTGGCAATTACAACTCAAACTACAAGCACAGCGGAAGTTGTATTTTATAGAAGAAACTTTAACAGCGTAAGAGTTTATGTAAAAGCATTAAGCGGCGATTGGAGCCAGTTAACAAACATAGGCAAGTATTCTATACAACGTAATGCAAATACAGCAGTAAGAGGAATTGCTGACGTAAATCGTGTTATGGGCACAGTAGCTGACGTAGACAATGATATTGCAGTTGGGACTGCTACTGTAGGTAAATTAATAGTATTTGAAAATAGTTCACAATTCAATGTTGTTACTAATCCAGAAATTGTTGATGAGGAATATTGGTTCTTTAACGAAAATACAGAACAGGGTATTTCTAGGACAGAAAATCCTCCATATAGTCTGAACAAAGATTACACACAAGTATTTCATATACAAGCAGAAGCTACTGGAGTAGCAGGTCCTAACACAGAAGGTGCGGTAGCAATATATAGAAGAACTGAAGGAGGAAATTATAGACGACAGTATGTGTTTGTTTCTGAACATAGAAAAGAAAATAGAAAATTCGGCAAAAAAGTCAAACTAGTACAAAAAGGAAATTATTATACACTTGCAGTTTCAAGCGAAGGTTTAGGTACAAGAGAAGATCCAGGTAGTATCGAATTTTATAGGCATGGTGTTAAGCCAGAACAAGTCAATAATTTTAGAGGCAATTATCAGATAGCCGCATACAGTGTTGGCGATATTGTAAAAAATAATGATTTATTTTACCTTTGTATAAGAGCCGCGGCTAGCACAAATTTTGTTTCTGATCCTGTGTATTGGGAAAATATAAGTTGGAAGCACGGAAAAGACAGAAATTATAGAGGTGTATGGGACAATACTTACAGATATGAAAAAGGCACTATAGTAGAATACAATAATCAACTTTACAAAGCAAAAACTAATATTGCGGTAGGCGCTAGTTGGGCACCAACTAGCTGGGATTTGCTAACAACTAATATAGACTATATTGGAATGTTACCAAATAGAACGAGTAAAACTTTTTATACAGACGAAAACATATTTGATCCTATACAGGATATACAACAATTTAGTAAAGATTTCGATCTAAGCAAAGATGGAGATGTGCTTGTTACCACAAGCACACAAGTTGCTACAGATAGTACCAGAGATATTGCAGTAGTAATATACAGAGAAGTAGATGATAAGTTTCAGTTTTCTCAAATGATCACTGAAAAATCAGCAGTTGACGGCTTTGCTGATAAAGTAAGTATGAATCCTGAAGGAACAAAGATTGCTGTTAGTGCTCCTTTGGAAGATACTACAAGAATTAATCAAGGCGTTGTAAACATTTATAGTGCAGATACTAGCGGAACATTCGGTACCCCAATTACTACGTCAACGCAGATAGACTGGACACAGTTTGCTACAGCAGTTTTAGAAATGTCTTCAAATAACTTTACTCATCCACTAGTACCTTTCTTAAAAACGCAACATACAGATGGAAGAATTTATGCTGATGCTAATTTAAGTGGAAATATTGCAGATAGTGTAGATCAACAAGCAGATGATATAAATGTTTGGGACGCATTAGAATGGCAAAGATATGCGGCTGATCAAGATAATCATACGGTTAACAGTCATTCTTGGATAGATGGCACAGTAAAATCTGCATTTCTTAAAGTAGCAAGTTCTTATCCTTCGGCTTTGAAAACAGTAAATGTTGATGTAGGAGAATGTACACCTAATCAAATTTTACTTCCACCACAAGACGAAGAATCAGAAAAGTTTGGTCATAGTGTTGAATGGGGATCAGAATACTTGGCTATATCAAGTCTTAATGGGGATCAAAAAATTCCTACAGAATTTGATACATATACAAAAACACAAACAGATTCATATCAGTTAGATGTAACCTCTGATAGGAAACAAACACCTACTACTTTTGACAATAAATTTACCACATTTAAAAATATAAAAATTGACAAAGGTGTTATATATCTGTACGAAACACTAGAAAACAAAGTAACACAATCAGAAGTTATTACGTTTCCATTAATACAAACAACGTTCGGAGAAAATCTTCTAGCACAAGGAAATCATTTGTATGTAGGTTTACCTCAACAATTTGATAATAATAAAAGAGGTGCTGTAGTTGATTTTAGAAAACTGCCAGGAAATAATGCTTGGAAACAAATAAGAAGCAGTGTTACTCCTGTTGATGTAGATAAAATTAGAGGAGCATTTTTATATAATAAAAGAGAAAATCAAATTGTTACATATCTTGATTTCATAGATCCTGTGCAAGGAAAAATAGCAGGTATTGCAGAACAAGAAATTGATTTCAAAACAAAATATGATCCTGCTTTCTACAATACAGGACAATTGGCAGATGATAATGTTGATCCTAATAGGCACTGGGCTGAAAAGTATATAGGTAAAGTATGGTGGAATATTGCAGGAGCAAGATTTGCTCATCCTTATCAAGGTAGTACTAATTTCCAAAGAAACGTTTGGAACACACAATTAGAAGGCTCAACAATTAATGTTTATGAATGGGTAGAAAGTAAATTACTACCATCTACTTGGGATTCTATTGCTGATACAGATGAAGGGTTAGCACAAGGTATTAGCGGAATAAGTTTGTTTGGTAATACAAAATATACAACAAGATTAGTATATGATAGTGTAAGTAAAACTTTTAATAGTCTATATTACTTCTGGGTAGAAAACAAAAAAACAATACCTGCAAACACAAAACGTTTATTAAGTATTAGAAACATTGCCGCACTTATAGGAAATCCAAAAGATCAAAAATATAGATATCTTAGTTTGCTATCTAAAAATAAGTTCCTATTAACAAATTGTAATGACATTGTTAATAATGACGATATTGTTTTAAACATAAAATATACAAATGATAATTTACAAAAACAAAAACAAAATACACATAGTCAATATCAAATTTTAAGTAAAGGCTTATCTACTAGTGTGCCAAATCCTGATATACAATTAAAATGGTTTGATAGTTTGATAGGATTTGATGATAAGGAGCGTAAAGTCCCTAACACTGATGTACCAGTAAAAAGTAGATACGGAATTCAAAACAGACCAAGACAAGGAATGTTTGTTAACAGATTTGAAGCACTAAAACAATTTATTGAACGTGTAAATCTTGTATGTAAACAAAACCTATTAGCTGACGAATATGATCTAAGTTCATTATCTATGAAAGAACCTTTGCCTACTTTATTAAGTGGCGAATATGATCATAAAGTAAGTACCTATAGCGAAATAAATTTTATTAGTACAAGTAAAGTAACTCCTGCAAAGCTTACTCCTGTAGTCCTAAATGGTAAAATTGTTAGAGTAACAATTGATGATGCAGGTAGAGGATATAAAGTTGCTCCAAGACTTAAAATTACCGGCGCAGGAAAAGATGCTGAAGTAAAATTAACTATAGATACTTTAGGAAAAATTACTTCTGCAACTGTAGAAAATCAAGGAACAGGTTATGATGAAAATACTTACATTAGTGTAAGGAGATACAGCGTATTAGTTGAAGCTGATAATACAGTGTTTAATAAATGGGCATTGTATTCTTGGAACGAAACTGATAGTGTATGGTTTAGAAGAAGCATACAAGACTATGACGTAACACAGTTTTGGAGTCAAATTGATTGGTATGCAGATGGCTACAATCAATTTACAGAAATAGATGATATAATTGCAGGTTCTTACTTACTTACAAGTCTTGATAATAGCATAGGTGATGTTGTAAAGATTAATAGTGTAGGATCTGGCGGATGGCTACTATTAGAAAAAATTGCAGATGAAGATACAGAAGATTATACAGTAAATTATAAAACAATTGGTAGACAAAACGGAACAATTGAATTTAATGATAGATTATATGATTATACAAAAAACACTGTAGGTTTTGACAATAGAAGTTTTGATAGCTATTTCTACGATAATACGCCTGCAAAAGAATTAAGAATAATACTTAATGCAATAAAAGACAAAATTTTTATAGGTACTCTTGCAGTTGAATATAATGAATTATTTTTTGCTTCATTAAGATATGTATTAGCTGAGCAAAAAGGTGCTGATTGGTTATTTAAAACAAGTTTTGTTAAAGCTAAACACAATCTTGGACCTTTATACCAAGATCTAACATTTAATAATGATAATTTAGCAAATTACGAAGCTTACATTAATGAAGTGAAACCATATAGCACGAATGTTAGGGAATTTGTAAGTAATTATTCTACAGTACAAGAAACTAATACAACAATTAGTGATTTTGATTTACCGCCAGAATATAATAATTTAACAAAAGCTATAGAAGCTAGTAAGGCACAAGTTATTGATGGTGTAGTAGTTTCTTCACCAAACAGTGCAAGTATATATCCTAGAAAACATTGGGCTGATAATAATTCATATCAAGTAAAAGAAATTAAAATTAGTAATCCAGGTAGCGGATATACATATACACCTACTGTAAAAATTACAAACACAGAAGGATCTGGTGCTACTGCAAAAGCATATTTAGGTTATGGTAAAATTACTAAAATAGAAGTAACAAACCCTGGCTCAGGATATATTAAGCAACCTATTGTTACTATAGAAGGGCCGCAAAGTGAAGGTAGTGTAAAAGCTACTGCTACAGCAATTCTTGGTAATGGTGTTGTAAGAGCTCCTACTATTGTAACTAAATTTGATAGAATTTCAGGTAAAACATACTATACTACATTATTACAAGAAAGCACATTTGCAGGCACAGGTTCTCAATTAACCTACAATTTAGAATGGCCAATGGACCTTTCAGCTTCAAAAGTTAAGGTTTTTGTAGGCAAAGATGCAAATAATTTAGTTGAACAGTTAAGAAGTGCTTATACTTTTACTAATATTGAAAATGATACAGCAGGTTATACACGAGAGCAAGGTAGAATTACATTTACAACTCCACCAAAAAATAATGATGTTATAAAAATAAGTTATTATAGGCCTTTAAGCTTGCTTACAGCTGAAGATAGAATAAACTTCGCATACAATCCAACAAAAGAAATGTATGGTAAAGAACTATCACAACTAATGACAGGTATAGATTATGGCGGAGTTCAAGTTCGTAGTTTTGAATTTGATAAACCAGCTGGTTGGGATAGTGCAGGCTGGTATACAGATAGTTGGGACACATTTGATAATACATTTGAAGATGAAGTTTTTTATAGTGATGGTTCTACAAATGCTGTACAGTTGACAAAACCAATGGCAAATGGCATTATGTATAATTTTTACTTGAACGGTGTACGTATTGATGATCCAAATTATGATAATAGCACCCTAAATAAAAACCCTAGTGCAATTACAAATTCGATTATAGGCGATGGAGTTACAGATACATTAGATTTAGAAACTATGGGTATTAGGTTAGCACCTAGTGATGTTTTAATAATAAGAAAAACTACTAGTGATGGAAGCACATTGCCTGATGCAGAAAGTTATGATACAGCATTGTCTGGAGGTGACTTGGCATATAAAACAGCAACAGGTTTAAAAGCAGAAGATATTATTATCGATGGTGATGACTTTGTAACACCTACAACAAGTGGCGGTCCTGAAGAGCTTGTTCCAGGACAAGTACTAGATACTTTAGACATAAAAGTGTTTACAAGAGATAGTGCAGGACAAGGAAGAATACACAGTCAAAGCTATACAATGACTAATCAAACCATTTATGATTTAGGTGTAATTCCAAGAACTGCTCCTGCTGTAATAGTGAAAGTTGCTAACGTAATTCAACCTACTAGCAATTACACAATTGATTGGAATTTGAATACAATAACTTTAAATAATCCAACTCCTGGTGCAGAGTTAAACATAATTGCAATGGCACAAGGTACACAAAAAGTTTTAGATTTCGGCACAGGACAATCAGTAGCTGGCCAATCAGATTACCTTACAACAGTTGACTGGGAAGAAGGAGTTAGTGTTTTTGTAAGTGTCAATGGTGTGGCATATAATGATGTGGTTGTATTTAATAGTGCAGAAGATAGTGTTCCAGGACCAGCAAAGGTTGGTATTAGATTTAGTACTCCTTTAGAAGCATCTAACTACAAAATACATTACACAGTATTCAGTGATAGCACAAAAATAAATTACAGTCAAGTAAGCAAAGACCAATTCCAAGCAGATGGTACAACTAAATCATTTTCTCTTGCTACTACTCCATTTTATGCAAAACCAAATGAGCATAACATAATTGTAAAAGTTGCAAATAAAATTTTAAATCCTGGTTATAATATACAGTATACTATAGATTCAGATAATACGAGAGAATATAAAATTGAATCTTTCCAACAGCCAATAGGATCAAATGCGGCATCTGATATTAAAGTATTTGTTGATGGAGTAGAAAAGTTTACTCCAAATGAGTGGAGATTTGATATTGCTAATAGCCAAGTTGTGTTGGCTGATGAAGTAGGTAAACCTGGCTCTACTGTAGAACTTTTTGCAATTACAGATGGCGAATACAGGATAACAGGAAATGTAATCACGCTTGATAGTACTCCAGCTCAAGATACAATTATTGAAGTTTTCCAATTTTCAAATCATGATTTACTTGGCCTAGAAAGAATCAACTATGACGTTGTTAAAAGGACTTTGTTATTATCAACTGATGTACAAAATACAACATATAACAGATTAACAGTAGGAGAAATTACACTTAGAAGTAAAGCAGTAGATGCTGAATATGTATGGGTAAGTGTAAACGGTGAATTGCTTACGCCTAGTGTTGATTATTATCTTACAGATGACCAAATGAAGGTTAGGTTAGTAAGAACACCAGAAGCAAATGATGTAATTGATGTATTGCACTTTAGCGAAAAAGTAAGTACAGAAAAATTTGCATATAGACAATTTAAAGATATGTTAAACAGAACACACTTTAAGCGTTTAGATAAAGAAGCTACTACTCTTAGTGTTCCACTGAATAGCACAGATTTAAGAATAGAAGTTGTAGACGGGACTAACTTATCAGTACCTAGCAAAGGACAGAATATTCCAGGAGTACTTTTTATAAATGGAGAAAGAATAGAATATTTTGTAAAAGAAGGCAATACATTAAAGCAATTAAGGAGAGGTACACTTGGTACAGGTGTAAAATCAGTTTACCCAGCAGGTCAAAAAGTATTTGATCAGAACATAAGTAAGACTATACCATATAAAGATATGACACAGTCACAGAGCTTTAATGGAGATGGTGCTACTACTGCATTTACTTTAGGATTTGATGTTACATCTGCAGATGAAATTGAAGTATTTTCTGCAGGTTCAAGACTAAGAAAAACAACTTTACAATCTTTTGATCCAGCAGTAGCATTAGATAGTCCAGATGGTGATACGACATTACCAGAAGAGTTTACTCTAAACGGACAAGTTTTAACTTTAAGTGCTATTCCTGCATTGAATACTAAGGTAACAGTGATTAAAAAGACTGGTCAAACATGGACAAATACAGGAGAAACACTAGGAGAAGCTGAAAATTCTATAGCACGATTCTTACGAGCAGGAACTTCGGCGCTACCAGAATAAATACAGTATAGGAAATACAATGAGCGAAAATATGCAAGATAAAAACGGAGTACTAGTACAGGGTCATATCAAGATATTTGATCCTAAATCGCAAGAAGTTTACGTAGATAAGCGTAATGCAATTCATTATGAAAATATGAGTATTGCATTAGCAGAAAGCCTTGCTAATGAAGGTGCAGGATTTATATATGAAATGAGCTTCGGCAACGGCGGAACTTCAG
Source organism: Fidelibacterota bacterium (assembly GCA_002724735.1). Lineage (GTDB taxonomy): Bacteria > Fidelibacterota > Marinisomatia > Marinisomatales > TCS55 > TMED108. Next base: position 132,437 of record PBPT01000082.1, read on the forward strand.
TCGATCCAACTGGTATTATTACATATCTTACACCTAACAGTACAGGTACAAACGCTACATTGTATAATCAAACGTATACAAAAGTAGTAGACGAAAAAAGTGTTAACAATACTGACACTGCAAGAAATAAAACAGAAACAAGACATGTAAGCGGAACAAACTACACAGATATACTTGTTTCATGTTTGCTTGATTACGGTGAACCGAGTGGACAACAAGCATTTGATAATGCTACTGATCCAGAAAATGCTTACGTATTTGATGAACTTGGATTAAGAAGTTATAGTGCAAGCGGTACAGGACGCTTAATTACTCATGTAATTTTTCATCCTGTACAAAAATCATTGAACAGATTGATACAGATAGATTATACTGTTCGTGTACAGAGTTTAGCGGGTTAAGGAAAAGATTATGGCATATGCAATTAATTACACTGACTCCGTAAATAAAGGAACAATTACTGTTGAAGACAATACTATAAACTCTGAAACTACTATTAGTCTACCTGGTAGATTTACAACAGCATATGGCCAAGCAATCAGTGAAAACTTTTTACATTTATTAGAAAATTTTGCAAATAGTTCTGCACCAGAGAGACCTGTAGAAGGTCAATTATGGTATGATACTACAACAGGTGTCGACCAACTAAAAATTTATGATGGAACAATTTGGCAAGCGGCCGCAGGGTTGAAAAAAGCAAGCTCAGAACCAGCAGTGGCAAATAGCAGTGCAGGCGATTTATGGGTAAACACAGGCTCGCAACAATTATATTTGTTTACAGGATCTACTTGGGTTTTAGTTGGACCAGAATTTACAGATGGATTATTAACTGGTACAAAGTCGGAAGTTTTAGCAGGAACTGACAATTTAAGTTATACAGTATTGTCTATTAAGGTACAAGACAAAACTGCATTTATTATAAGTGATAGAGCTTTTACACCTAAAACAGCTATTGCAGGATTTACAACAGGAATTAAAGCAGGTATTAATATTAGTTCTGTAGCATTAGTCGGCACAGAAACATTAAAATATTATGGAACAGCTGAAAAAGCAGATGCATTAGTAATTGGAAATACAACAGTACCAGCGGCGAATTTTGTAAGAACAGACGTTAGCTCAACATCAAATTTTGATTTAAAAGTAAAAAATAATGATGGTGTTGTAATTGGTACAGGAGGACAATTAAGCCTAGGTGTTGACGGTGAGCAGGGAGTTATCCAACACAACACTAGCGGATCTAATATTGATTTTAGATTAAGAAGCGGCACTTCTACACCTACAATTATGCGTATTGACGCATCAGGAAAAGTAGGAATCAACAATAGTGCTCCTGAGCAAGATCTTGATGTTGCAGGTAATATTAAACTTACACCAAAAGCAGGAGTTGCTGGTTCAGGTTATTTACAGCTTACTAGTACAACAGATAGCAGTAGTATTAGCACAGGATCATTAATTACAGCAGGTGGTATAGGCGTAGCATTAAATGCTTATATAGGTGGTAACGTTGATGTAGGAGGAATACTACAAACAGGTAATATTGCACCTGACACTGGATCTAGTAGGAATATTGGAACATTAATTAACAAATATGACAGCATATATGCAAATACATTTTTTGGTAATTTACAAGGAAATGTTAGCGGTACAGTTAGCGGCAGGGCAGGCTCTGCAGATAAGTTAGCTAGTGCAACAACTTTTGCAGTTACTGGTGATGTTGATGCGGCTAGTTTTGAATTTGATGGACAAACTGGCGGCAGTACAAAAACATTTAATATGTCAATTGCTAATACCTTTATTAGTAATAAAACTGTTACATATGCCGCTGAGAACTCAGATGAATTATTACTGAATAGACCAACAGGTACAACAGGTGTGTTTAGAATTACTAAAAGTAATTTCCTTAAATCAGTGCCTATTACTCCAGTTGGATCAATGGTTATATATGGTGGAACTACTGCACCTGCAGGATGGTTATTTTGTGATGGCACAGAAGTTAGAAAATCAGATTACAACGATTTATGGTTAGCTATAGGATTTAATTTTAAAGATGCTTCGCTTATTTCAGATGCAGGAGTTAACTTTTTTGCACTACCTGATTTAAGAGGTAGATTTGCATTAGGTATGGATAATATGGGCGGAAACACTGCCAATAGGGTTACAGATGCTACAGCAGATACAATAGGCGGAACAGGCGGTGCTCAAAATACAACAATTCAGCTTAATAATTTACCAGAACACGAACATGATATGGAAGGTGATAGCGGTACTCAGTACTATGCAACAAGAGTAGGAACAGGTACTCCTGCAGATTCAGGAGCCATTCAACTTTCAATTACTTCTGGAACACAAGGTACACAAGGTCTTGCGTCAAGTGGAGGTATTAAAACTACATCTTCATTAGGAACAGCAATGGATACAATAGATCCTTACTTGGCTGTAAACTATATTATATATACTGGAGTAACAACATGAGCTATCAATTAAATAAAACAGATGGTACATTACTTACTTCGTTAATTGACGGGCAGATTGATCAAGCTAGCACAAATTTAACTTTAGTTGGAAAAAACTACACAGGGTATGGCGAAGCGTTTAATGAAAATTTTATAAAGTTGTTAGAAAATTTTTCTAACACTTCAGCGCCAAGTAATCCCCTAACAGGACAGCTATGGTGGGACACGAGTAATGCTAGACTTAAAGTTTATACAGGCACACAATGGAAAGCAAGCGGTGGCCCATTTGTGCAAAACACACAACCTACTATGGTTGCAGGCGATTTATGGATTGATAATTTAAATAATCAATTGTACGCATTTGATGGTACTGACACTACTTTAGTAGGTCCACAATATACAACAGCACAAAAGAAAAGCGGCTTTGAAATAGGAACAATTCTTGATAATCAAAGTAGATCAAGAACAGTAGCATATCTATATATAGGTGGCACTCTTTCTGCAGTTTTAAGTTCACTAGAATTTACACCTACATATTCTCAACGAGTTTTAGGTTTAGTTGATGCAAGCACTAATCCAAATGGTATAATATATGAAGGTGTTAATATTATTAACAACTCAACGTTTAAGTGGCACGGGGTTGCAAATAGTTCATTAGCACTTACAGACTCTGCAGGTGTTGCAAGAACTGCTGAACAATTTTTAGCATCAAATGCTAATGATGTAACAACAGGTGCTTTAACAATTCAAAATTCAGGTGGCTTAACAATAGGGCTTTCGCAAAACAATGTTCAAAAAGTTATTGGTGACAGATTTTATATAGAAAATCAACTTTTAGATCATGATTTAAGTTTGCGTGTACGTTCTAACCAATTTAACTCATTGATTGTTGACGCTTTGTATGTAGACGCAAGTACAGCAAGAGTTGGAATATTTACAACAAACAGACTGCCACAGTACACATTAGATGTTGAAGGTGATATAAGAGCTACAGGAAACTTAATTGTACAAGGTACGCAAACTACACTTGATACAGTTACACTAAGAGTAGAAGATAAAAATATAGAATTAGGCTATCAGTCAGATAGCACAGGCGGTGATGATGTAGGTGCAGACGGAGGTGGTGTTACATTATTATCAACAGACTCTAACAAAGAAATCAAATGGCTAAATTCAACTGATTCCTGGACTTTTAACAAGAATATAGATCTATCTGATACTACTAAATCTATTAAGATCGGCGGACAAACAAAATTAACAAATACAAGTCTATCAAATATTTTGTATGCTGACGAATTAACAAGAGTAGGCACACTTGTAAATCTGCAGGTAGATAGTATTAATATTAATGGTAACACTATTAGTAACAGTGTTTCTAATATTAATCTTACAGCAACAGGAGGAATGGGTATAACACCTGGTGGTGCAGTAACATTTACTGGAGCACCACAAATTAAAGGTGTTGGTGATCCTTCAGACATACAGGATGTTGCAACTAAAGCTTATACAGATACAGAAATAGCAAATGAAGTAATAGTAATGGGTTTTGACATTACCGGATTAGGTACAGGGTCAACATTACAAGCGGCAGTAGCAGGTTATTTAAATGACCTGTATCCTGCAAGTGCGGCAAATAGTGGAAAACAAGCAAAACTACATTGTACTTCATACGCAAACGCAACAGCAAGTGGTATCGATGTGGATTCAGCTAAAACTATTTCCTATATTGCTGTTGATTCTAATGGCACACAGAATGAGTCTGTTGTGCAAGATATAGTTTTTGCAGGAGCCAGTGGTAACGTTTCGTTGACTGCGGCACGTAGTTTGATGAGATACCAGTCAAACGGAACAGCATGGGAGTGGCAGCAAACAACTGCTTATTAAACATATGATAAAAACGATAAATAACATAAGTACTACGAGGAACAGCAATGGCATATCAAATAGACAGATACAATAATACGCTTTTAACAAACGTAGAAGATGGTACCGTTGACCAAACCACGGATTTAAAGTTCATTGGTAAGAATTATGCAGGTTACGGTGAAATTCAAAACGAAAACTTCCTGTTTTTGTTGGAAAATTTTAGTGGAGCGACAGCACCTGCTAAGCCACTAAGTGGTCAAGTTTGGTATGATAGCTCTGTTTCAAAGTTAAAATTTTATGACGGAACAAAGTGGAGAACAAACGGAGGTTCAGAAGCGGCTTCCACAGAACCAACAGGGTTATCAATTGGCGATTTTTGGTTCGATACAACAAATAATCAATTATATGTTTATAACGGAACAATTTTTGTTTTAATAGGTCCACAAAACGCAGGTAGCGGTATTACACAAATGCAAAGCTTATCTTTGCTGGACACAGGCGGTACTACAAGAAATGTAATAGCAGGAACAATTAATAGTGAAACTGTTATGCTTATTAGTACTAACGAGTTTGATATTGCCGCAAGTAATTCAATAACAGGATTTGACAGAGTTAAAAAGGGTATTACTTTAGTTAATACACAATTAGCAAGTAATGGAGTAACAACACCAGCAGGACACTATTTTTGGGGTACAGCATCTGATTCGTTAAGATTAGGAGGTGTTCTTGCATCTAACTTTATACAACAATCATCAGGTGGTGCTAATACTGTGTTTACTACTACAGTTGAATTTCCTGATAGCGGAATTCAAATTGGCAATTCACAAGATTTACAATTATTAATTGAAAACGGTACAGAAGGTGTTATACAGAACGTTACTGGTAATAACAGTAAGATTAAAGTTAAAAGTACAAATGGATCTGGCACTACAACACACTCAGTAACATTTGATTCTACAGGAATTACTCCAGCAGTAGATAATACATTTGCTTTGGGTAGCGGATCATTAAAGTTTTCAAATGTATATGCAACTAATTTTACAGGTGAGGCTTCACAAGCAACTGCACTTAGAGTAGGTACAGATTTTAGAACCGCAAGTGCAAGTGCATCAAATAATACGGTAGCTGTAAGAGATGCAACAGGCAATATTGCGGCTAACTTATTTCAAGGAACTGCTACACAGGCAAGGTACGCTGACTTAGCAGAAAATTATTTAACTGATGAAATATATCCAGTAGGTACAGCAATGGCTGTAGGCGGCGATGCAGAAGCAAGATCCGCAAAAGTTGGAGATTATTGTATTGGTGTAATATCTGAGAATCCAGCTTACTTAATGAACTCAGAAGCGGGGGGCCAAGCAATTGGCTTAAAAGGTAGAGTTCCTGTTAGGGTAAACGGTCCAGTTTCAAAAGGGCAAGCAGTTTTTGCTTGGAAAGACGGAGTATGTAGTACTATTACTACGAATGCGTTAGTTGGTATTGCACTTGAAACAAGTACTGAAGATGGTGAAAAATTAGTCGAATGTGTACTCAAAGTTTAAGGATCGATTATGGCAGATATTACCGCGGCTCGATTAAATAACTTACAATCGAGAATAGCATTAATACTTGGAACAGGAAGCGGCACTAGCGGTTACGGACAAACCCTAGTATCCTCCCAAGTTGTCGCTGATTCAATCGTAGATGCGGACGATATCAATAATATTTTTACTGACATGGTTAAAGCAAGGATACACCAAGTAGGTATCCAAGAAACAGGAATTAGACAAGTTGTTGAAGACCTAAATACTATTGCAGAAGAAACAAGTAAAAATATTGATAATTCAGGTAATGAAACAGCTGATGCTGAAGGTACAAAAAAAGGTATAGCTGACTATGAGTCATTAATGACTCAAATAGAAACTGACAAATTATTACTTCATTCAAGTCAAGCTGCCTTAGAACCACAACTTACAAGCACAAGAACAACTACTTGGAACGGAATAATTACACATATATTTCAAGTTACTTGGGGATCAGCTGACGAAAGACGTCATTTTTTTAATGCAGGTGGAGAAATAAGATTATCTGCAAATAATTCAGGAGCAAACGGTCCTAAAGGATTAGATTGGGCCGCATTATGTAGTGAAATTGGTGTAGTAAAATTCGGGCAAGATACTACGACAGCAACTGGTTCAGGTACTAGTTATGCAATCGGAAACAATGATGTGACATCTGCATATCAAAACTGTTTTCAGAAAGTAGGAGCAGGCACATACAGTGGAATTTATGCTGGTAACCTATACACAGTAAAAGTTAGAATGCCAAATGCAGGCATTAACGAAGGTGTGCTTGAATTTAGAATAGAATTCAATGATGTTGTTTTTGACAACACAGTAGATAATAATGTTGACGGAGCACTAACAAGTACAGTTCAGCAGTATAGAGCAGTTGGTCCTACAAGTGTTACTTCTGTAAGTCCTACATATTTTACTACTGATGCACTCCAGTAAATTTTTTACCCCCACTTCAAACGCTAAATAGTACTATAGAGAGGTTATTTCATGCCAACTAAGGTACTAGCATCACGTTTTAACACATTAAAAGATAGAATAGAAAATATTCTAGGTCCTGCTGAAGAAACTAATAGGGTAGCGGCGAATAATGGTTATTCGTATGGATACGGACAAGCACTAGGACCATTAGTAGACCAATCTAGTAGTAATGATTTAATAGATGCTTTAGCTTACAAGCAATTATATATAAATGTACTAAAAATTAGATTTCATCAGGTAGGCACATCTGCATTTACAGCTGATCCTTTCGTTGTAGGAGATTTTGCAACAAACGCCGCATCTACAGATAAAATTTTAGAAGCGTATATTCAAGGTATTGAAACTCTTGCAACTAATATGGAAAATGATAGACTTACAGTACATCCTTCGCAAGCGTCAATACAATCTATGGGAAGTAGCACTAGTGCAACAAGCTGGAATGGAACATTGTCACATATTTTCCAAATAACATTTACAGATGCACAAGCAAGAAGACAATTTTTTAATGCAGGCGGTAAAATTAGGTTTTCAACAAGTATGAACTATACAGGAAGCCAAGCTAAAAGTCTTGATTGGAAAAATATGCTTGCACAAGTAGGAACAGTAGATTTTGCGTATAGTAGTACTATAAATTCAACAGGCGTAGGACAGTCTTACGGAGGCATAGGGCATGATTATATGTTCAGCTACTATCAAACTGCATATTACAATTCAGGAGGAGGAGTATATAATCCGAATAGATATACCGTATATGCTATGGAAATGAATGATAGTGTGTTACAATTTAAAGTCGAGTTTTCAGATCCTTCCTATGGAGTACCAGACGAAACTGTTCTTGGTGCTGTAACTAGTGATATAGAAGCTGTAGTTCCAGATGGTACCGCATCTATTGACGGCACTATGCAAACAACCGTATCTGTACCATCCCCTACATACACACTTGTATCTAACTTATAATTATTGACATATATTCATAATAATGCTATAATACTGTAGTTCAGTCTTTGTCATTTAGTACCTAAAGATTGAATAAGTACTACTATTATAGGAGGTTTCTATGGACGAAAAGTTATCAAAAGCATTAGACTTTTCTAATTATATGGTTACTCTAAATAACCAAAAAAGACTACTTAACGAAAAATATGCAGAAAATTTATTACATTTTACTAATGGTGGACAATTTACTGTTACTAAAGAACTTATAAATTTTGTAAAACTACTAATTGATAACCATCAAAACGACGATGTGGTTCTTACAGACGATAATGATATTCCTCTCATAATCGACGATATTGAAGCTTTTTACCAAGACATAATTAATGTTTATTTTGAAGCGTCCAACTCTTATCACTCAGAATATATGAAATTAAAAACACAACGTAGTGTGGAGAACCTCGTCGATCATGCAGAAAAGTAGAGGGGCATTATTAATTGCTAAAAATAATACACAAGTTGATTACATAAAGCAAGCAGTTTTTTTAGCAAAACGAATAAAAAAGTTTCTTAATATCGGAACTTCAGTGATAACAGATTCTACAGAATATTTAGAATCTGCATTTGATAGTTCTATATTTGATAAAGTTATTTCCTTGAATAGTCATTCGGAAAAAAATGAAAGATTATATTTTGATGGAGCTATGTATCAAAAACAAGCTACATTTAAAAATAGATCTAGAAGTAAAGCCTTTGATTTATCACCTTATTATGAAACTCTTCTTTTAGATACTGATTATATTATTTCTAATAATTTATTAGGATCTTGTTTTAATTCTGATGACGATTTTATGATATATAAAAAATCCTCAGATATTGCACAAGTAAGAAATGAACAAGAATTTAAATATATAAGCGATACTGGAGTTCCTTTTTATTGGGCTACATGTGTATTTTTTAGAAAAACTAATGTTAATAAAATATACTTTGATCTAGTAAAGCATATCGAAGAAGAATGGGATCATTACCGAAGAGCATACCAAATTACCTCTTCTCTGTTTAGAAATGATTTTGCTTTTAGTATTGCAATACATATTATGAATGGATTTGCTCAAGGTACTTTCGCAAAAGAATTGCCAGGCAAAATGCTATACACAACAGATAAAGATATACTTTGGAAATTAGACGATGATAAAATGATGTTCCTTGTTGAAAAGAAAGATTACATGGGAGAATATACAGCTTTAAGCACAAAAGGACAAACTATACATGTTATGAATAAATTTAGTTTAGGTAGAATGATAGACGAGGTAGAAAATGTCTAAAGGTATACTAGTACTTGCACAAAATCTTTCTGAAGTAAATTATGTAAAACAAGCAGAAGTGCTTGCAATGAGTCTTAAAGTTACTAATCCAGAAACTAAAATTAGTATTGTAACAAACGACAAAGTTGAGTTCAAAAATTTATTTGATAAGATAATAGAAATTCCATGGAATGATGACGCACAGTTCAGTGACTGGAAAGTTGAAAATAGATGGAAGCTTTATCATGCTAGTCCTTATGATAAAACTATTGTAATGGATACTGATATGTTAATCTTGCAAGATATAACAACATGGTGGAAATTTTTAGAAAATTACAAATTGTTTTTTACTAGTAGTGTTCTTACATATAGAGGAGAAATTGCAGATACGCAATACTATCGAAAAGCATTTATTGCAAATAATCTTCCTAATCTTTTTGCAGGATTTCATTACTTTGAAAAATCAAATATGTCATTAGAATTTTACAAACTTTTAGAATTGGTCGTACAAAACTGGCAGGCGTTTTACGAAAAGTTTTTAGAAGGAGTCACAAGACCTAAACACGTTAGTATTGATGTGTGTGCTTCTATAGTAGCATTAATTTTAGATTGTACAAATGATATTACAAATGCTAAAGCAAGTTTTCCTACATTTACTCATATGAAAAAATATTGTCAAGGATGGGTTGATGGGTCTGATAACTGGCAAGATAGAGTCGGCTTTTATATGTCAAGAGATTGTGATATTAAGATTGGAAATTATAACCAAACAGGTATCTTGCATTATACTGAAAATGATTTTTTAGAAAAATCTCCAGTAATTGAAAGATACAGGAATTATTTAAATGTCTGATTTAAGCGAATTATTAAAAGCACTTACTACTAGTGTAGAAACTGATGATCTTACGTATGTATACTATTACAGCGATAGCGGAGAAATATTTAAAATATCAGGTGTAATAGATGAGGTTGAAGAAGGGCAAGAAATACTTGAAGTACTTTACGATATTGCTAGTCCTATTCTAACTGGAGAAAAACGTACAACAGATTTTGTGGTCATTTATGATACTGCGTTAAAGCGTAAAACTTTAAAAGAAAAAAACTATCAAGATACGTTTAAAACTGCATCTGCTATGTGCTATCAAATACCTGTTATTGCAAAAAGCCTTGCAGGTCATTTTTCGTTATCTGAAATTTATGAAGATGTAAAAGTCTACATATGGGTTAAAGAGTTAGCTTATAAAAAAGATGACATAGTTTGGTATAATGATAATGTCTATAAATTACTTGCAGATAACGGAAAGGATAAAAGATGGAGCAAAAAAAATTCTAAGTTGTTTATTGAAAATGTATTCTTATCTGACATTCCTACGCAAAAGTTTTCAGTGTTAGAATTAAAATTTGAACAACAATATAAAGGTATACATGTTGATGTATGGTATGATGATTTAAATCATTTGGCAGGACAGCATGTATGGATAGGAGACTGTGTATATAAAATATTAGAAGACCAGCCCGCACACACAAATTTTGATCCAAAAAATGCAGAAATGCTAGTATCTAATGTAGCACTTAGGAACGACACAAACAAAAATCTTACTTTTACACAAATTATCGATGATGGAAAATTATATTTAGATTTTAATAAAATTTATAGTGCAAAAATTATAGAATCTCATTATGATAAAAGTGCAGATGATATAGTTTATCATACAGATGAACGTCATATAATAGTTTGTAAAAAAGACTTTAAAATTCATATGGATACTTTTGACAAGAAAAAGTTTAATTATTTAAAAACTGATTTAACATTACAAGATCAAAATACATTAAAAAACGGAGACAAAGTTTTACTAGGTACAAAATTATATAATGTACAGTTAAATAAAGAATTTGATATTATAGTAACTCAACATACTAATGAAAAATTCTGGCAACTGAATATACACCCCTCGACATTAAAATATTTTCAAACAACTAATTATGATCAAGATGACCTTTTGTACTTTAGTATTACTGCAAAACATGATCCTAATATACTTTATAGGTCATTGAAAATACCATTATCAATGTTAGCTGATAAATTAGTAATTCCGTTTAAATATGATGCAGAACATAAAGAAGATCTTAGTATATATACAGCAAAGTATTTTGATAGTTATGGACACGAAATTTTATGACCAACAGATTTAAAGTAACAGACTATGACATAATTTATTTAAGTTATGACGAACCTAATGCAGAAAAAAACTATGCAGACTTATGCAGTAAAGTTCCGTGGGCAAAACGTATACATGGAGTTGAAGGTTCTGACGCCGCACACAAAGCTTGTGCTGAAATAAGTGAAACTGATAGATTTATAACCGTAGATGGAGATAACATAATAGATCCTAAATTTATTCAGCAAGTTATAGATTTTGATGAACATGAAGATCTACAGCATAGTGTTATAAGTTGGGCAGGATATAATGTAGTCAATGGTTTAATGTATGGCAATGGCGGACTTAAATGTTGGCCAAAGAAATTTGTACTTAATATGCGTACCCATGAAAATGCTGATCCTAATAATGCTCATGCACAAGTTGACTTTTGTTGGGATATAAATTATATTCAAATGAATAGTTGTTTTAGTTATGTATATAATAACCATACTGCCCAGCAAGCTTGGAGAGCAGGCTTTCGTGAAGGTGTGAAAATGGCATTAGATAGAGGAGTGCGTGTTACGAAAGAGGAGTTTGCAAATTTACACTGGAAGAACTTACATAGGTTGTATATTTGGTTAACAGTTGGCAGCGATGCAAAAAATGGGCTTTGGGCAATATACGGAGCAAGAGAAGGCCTATACAAAACAATGGCTACAGAATGGGACTACATAAATGTAAGAGATTTTGAATATTTGAACAACTATTGGAATGAGCAAGTAAAAATAGAAGAGGAAAATCTTTTAGATGCAGTGAAAAAATTAGGTAGCAAATTATTAAATGAATTAGATGTTCCTATCCCAGTAGATCCTTTTAGTGAAGAACAAAGCAAATTTTTTAAAACTGTTTATCAAAATCCTGGTAGGATGGCAAATCAATTCATTGATATTGAGAGATAAACATGAGTCAAAGCAGTTATAATGCTGGAGCCGAATACGCTAGAGAGAAGCTAAAGCAAATTAGTTGTTCAATGTGTCTTGCAAAATGGACACAAGTAACAATGCATTTGCATAATGGGCATACCCATAGCTGTCATCATCCTGCTCCTCATTTTATTCCTTTAGATGAAATAAAACAAAATCCCCATGCATTGCATAATACAAAACATAAAATAAAACAACGCCAACTAATGCTTGCAGGAGAACAACCAGAAGAATGCAACTATTGTTGGAATATAGAAAATTTAAATCATGGGCATTTTAGTGATAGGCATTTTAAAAGTGGAGAAGATTGGAACGAAGGACAACTTGAAAAAATAAAAGCAAACCCTTTAGATGAAAATTTTTTACCAACTTATGTTGAAGTTAGTTTTAATAATACTTGTAATTTTGCTTGTATGTATTGCAGTCCACAAATATCTAGTAAATGGATGGAGGATATTGAACACGGTGGAGCATATGACCTAGGAAATTATCAAGTCCATCATCTTGATTACTTACGCATTAAAAATCAAATACCAATTCCTAACAGAGAAGTTAATCCTTATATTGAAGCATTTTGGAAAATATGGCCTGAGCTATATACTAATTTAAAAGTTTTTAGAATTACAGGCGGAGAACCGTTGTTAAGTAAACACACATGGAAAGTATTAAAGTATATTCAAGATAATCCTAATCCAGATTTGATAATAGGAATAAACACAAATTTAGGAGTACAAGATGCTTTTATTGATAGATTAATACCTATAGCAAAAGATCTAATTCTTAATAATAAAGTAAAAAACTTTGAATTATATACAAGCGTCGAAAGTACAGGAGTACAAGCAGAATATATTAGAGATGGATTAGATTATAAAAAGTTTATTAGCAATCTTAATAAAGTAACAAGCGAAATTCCAATGTTAGATTGGAAGTCAAAAACAGTTATTATGGCAACATATAATTTATTAAGTATTCCTAATTTTAGAAATTTGCTAGAATGGTTACTTGAATGGCGTACTAAACATGGTTCAGCTACGTGGAAAAAGTTATGGTTAGATATAAGTTATTTAACTTATCCTAACTGGCAAACTATTGCATTAGCTGATAATAATATGTTAGCTATAATGGAGTCTGATTTAAAATTTATGCAAGATCATAAAGAACAAGCAATAGGACATCACGGATTTCAAGATACCGAAATTTCAAAAATGGCAAGGGCTGTAGACTATGTGACGCAAAATATAAGCAAAGATAAAACAACTGAGATGATGCAGTTTTATAATTTTTTTAATGCTTATGATTTGAGAAGAAATAAAAACTTTGTAAAAACTTTTCCAGAATTTGCAAATTTTTATAGTAGGTGCAAAGAGGTAGCAAATGCATAAAGTTCCAATATGGCATAGGACAGATTTAAACGACTATCCAGAGACTCCCGATGGTCAAAAGTTATACAAGTATCATTGTGGTATTAATTTAGATTATTTGAATAATACTTACAATGCTCATGGTGATCCTGGTATTAACATAGGAGTAGCAGGTATACATAAAACAAGGGTATACGAAGATATTGATTCAAATTACAAAGGAAAATATTACTATCCTTTTATATTGATGCAACCTATAGAAGGAGTACATTATGGTTCTGTGCCAGATAAACCTATTATAGATATTGAACCAGAACATATATTAAATATAAAAACAGGTAGATGTAAAATTTTAATTGTGAATACCATGGAAGGTTGGGATCATAATTCGTTCTTTAAAATTTTAATTGATGCTATCAAGAGTAAATATTTCCTAAAATATAATGATTTTGTAATACTGTCGGGCAATATGGAAGAAACCCAATATGGTACGCCTACTGTGTATCATAATTGGTGGGAACAGCATCTACGAGAGCACGATTTGGGAGAACTATTAGAACAAGGTGTCCTAAGCATGAATAATTGGGAAAGGCCACACAAGTTTATTTGTTTGAATAGAAGACCTCACGCCCATAGAATAGCAATTACAACACTATTACATAATTATAAACACAAAGGTATACTTACACTTGCTAAAAAAGTTGACAACCATACAGAAGTTTTTGATAAAAATCTTAAACTTATGAATGAATACTATCCTGGATTAACAGCAAAGCCTAAAGCTATGAATCGTCTTCTTAAAGATTTACCTTTGGAATATAATGACGGAGTAGACCCAAATACAGAAAATCCAGTACATGATGATGCCCCTGATAAATTTTATATGAGTTATCTACATGTCGTTACGGAAACATTTGGGAGAGGATCACAAACTTTTTTTAGTGAAAAAGTTTTCAAACCAATTATATACTTCCAGCCTTTTGTATTAGTGGGTGCATATAATGATTTGCATAGGTTAAAAAGTTTAGGTTATAAAACTTTTAATGGTATAATAGACGAAAGTTATGATGATATTAAGGATGACGAGAAAAGATTAATAGTGTTATCGAAAGAAATAGGTAGAATTGTTTCTATGTCAAATGATGAAATTAATAATTTTTATCAAAGTTGCTACGACATCATGATGCACAATTTTTTCCATTGGATATATAGGCAACAAACAATACATATTGATTTAAAAAATAATTTGTTAAGGAAGTTAAATGGATACGCCTAGTTTATTTGCATTTGGTTGTAGTTATACATACGGACATGGTTTAGAAGACTGCTTCGAACTTTATCCCAATGGTAACAATGGTCCAGGAAAACTTCCTACAAGATTGGGTTACACAAATATAATTGCAAAGAAAATTGGTAGGAGGGTGATTAACTGTGCATCTCCTGGCTCAAGTAATAAATTAATTATGCATACTATAAACATGATAAAACAAGAAGAATATTATACGGTTCATCAAGGAAAAAAACTTAAAAAATTACAAACTTATTGGAGAGAAAAAATTCCTGCTATGAATCCTGATACAGATGCTGTAATAATTCAATGGAGTTACATAGACCGACACTGTGTTTTAGATCAATATGCAGACGTGCAATTAGATAAAGTAGAAAATTTAGGACCGTGGGTAAAAAAAGGTAGATCTCCAAAATATTATAAATTTGTTTGGTCTACTTACGATGATCAAATTAGTGTATATCATTATATAAATTATGCTGATCTTACACTAAAAAACATGGGCTTTAAAAAAGTTTTACATTTGCCTCCGCCGTTGTTAAGTTTGCATAGAAGCAAATTAGAAAAGGGTTTGGTTATGGCAGATACAGATATTACACGACACTCATGTGATAAGGCTTTAGATGGCGGCCATCCAGGTCCTCTATCACAACAAGCGTATGCTGAACATTTGTTAGAGGATTATGCTGAATATTTAAAATGAAAAAGATAACTGAAATAGATCCGCAAACTGCCGCACAGCAAGTATTGCCCATGTTGGATGAAATATCTCCTAGCATGTGCATGGCTAAATGGTTGTGGTCAAGTATCCATTTGACTAATGGTCTTACTAATAGTTGTTTTTTACCTCCGCTACACAAAATTGATCCAAAAGCAGTAGAAAATAATCCAAGAGCTTTACACAATACACCAGAGAAAAAAGCACAACGTAAAATGATGCTCAAAGGAGAACAACCAGAAGGATGTAATAGTTGTTGGAAAGTAGAAGCTCAAGGTAAACAACTTAGTGATCGTGCTTATCGCAGTTCAGAGCCCTGGGCACAACAAGGATGGGAAGAAGTTATTGCTACTGGTTCCGAAGGGGACATTGATCCAACATATTTAGAAGTAAATTTTAATCATGCTTGCAATCTTGCATGTAGTTACTGTAGTCCTCATTTGAGTAGTAAGTGGGCAGAAGATATTGAGCAAAATGGTCCATATCCTACTAAAGTTCCACACAATAGTATTGAATATTTTAAGAGCATAGGACATTATCCTATTCCAAACAGAGAACACAATCCTTATGTGGAAGCTTTTTGGAAATGGTGGCCTGAGTTATATCCTAAATTAAAACATTTTAGGATGACCGGAGGTGAGCCTTTAATGGATAAAAATACATTTCGTGTATTAGATTATGTCTTAGATCATCCACGAGATGATCTTAATATTAGCATCACCTCAAATGCAAGTGTTCCAAAAAAAAATTGGGATAGGTTTGTAGATACAGTAAGTTTCATAGATGAATATAAAAAATTAGAAAGCTTTAGGCTGTATGTAAGTGTAGACGGATGGGGAGAACAAGCCGAATATATGCGTGACGGTTTAGATTTTGAGCTTCTATGGAATAATGTAAACAATTATTTAACTAGAACCAAAGACGGCCTAGTAACTTTTATTGTTACATTAAATATGTTGAGTATGCCAAGTGTTAAAAAACTAATGCAAGGTATTCTTGAATTACAACGTATACATAATGTAAAAAAAACAAGGCGTGATGATAATGGAAAGTTGACATACTATGGCAACCATAGAGTATTTGTGGACACACCAGCTTTACATTATCCTGCTTGGCAAAGTTTAAAAGTATTGCCAGAGGAATTTTGGCATTACGGGGATGAGTGTTTAGAATTTATGAAAGCTAATACTGATAAACAACGTGAAAGTCGCTGGGTTGGATTCAAACCACATCAAATTAAGCGTTTTGAAAGAAGTTTAGATTTTATGAAGCAAGGATTTCCTACAGAACAAGACAAAATAAATGCACAGGAGAATTTTGTTAGATTTTTTGAAGAATACGATAAAAGAAGAAATTTAAATTTTCATAAAACATTTGTTGAATTTAGTCCTTATGTAAAAAGATGGAAGAAAAATGCGATACTCACATCATCATAATCTATTAGAAGAACATGACTTGCTTAATCCGAACAATACAGGACTGTATAGCAACTACCCTCTAGGACCTGCTTGGTTCCCTTTACGAGAAAAAACAAAGCAACAAGAAGGTTGGGACAGCATGTTTATTGATTTAGGTAAAACTTTTTTCAAAGGTGTAAATAATCCTTATGCTGTATATATGGGTGTGGGAAAAATAGGTTATCTAGAATTACCAAGCACAATACTTGATGTAAAACCTAGGAATAGAATTAGGAAAAAAGGATTAAAAATTTATTTGCTAGAACCTCTAAGTACTTACAATATCCATGAAACTAATCCTCAGCACATTTATGCAAATTATGAATTAGACGATATTGCAGATATTAGAGCTAGGGAGTTAGATAGTATTTCTATATTTGCAGAACGTAATGAACTTCCAGATGTAACAGTTTATGCTCCTGATTATAGAATAAATGAATTTTTTGGAATGACATATCCTAACCTAAATTTATATTGTTCACCTGTTGGTTGGATATATCCTGCAACTATGAAAATAGATATAGACATTCCAGAAAAAACTAGTATACGTGCAAAATTTTGGTGCGGTAATTGGAAGTATGGCGCTCATAGGCATTTAATTGCATCATACCTTGCTGGAAGATTTGATTCTAATGAAATAAATTTAAGTTGGATATACAGTTCTAGTCCATCTATGCTAAAAAATAATTTATGGTTTAATTTAAAAAAATTAAAAAAATGGGAAAATCCTATTTTAAATGGTGCTCAAAAATTAGATTTACTTGCTCCTCAAACAATGGGCGTAAAAATGAAACGTGCATTAGATATTACAGAACAAGCACCGGACTTACACACGAATACAAATCCTAAAAGCTACTATGACGAAAGTTTTTGTGCTATTGTTAATGAAACAAGGTTTGCTCAAGCTACAGGATTGCTTACAGAAAAAATAATGATGCCTATGCTTAACTGTAAACCGTTTATTATGGTTGGCCCTCCAGGGAATTTAGAATATATGAAAAGATGGGGATTTGAAACATTTAGTGATTATTGGGACGAAAGCTATGATAAAGAAGAACAGCATGATAAACGTCTCGCAAAAATTTTAGGATTAATAGACTGGATAGGTTCTAAGAGTATAGAAGAATTACAAGACTTGTATGAAAGAATGTTACCAACTTTAATGTTTAATCAAGTTAGAATTTTAGACTTACAAGAACAGTTATTAGCAGAACCTATTACAAAAAACATTTTATTCAAGAGGCTCGGATGATAATAAAAAATGACAAGCCATTAAAAATTATTGGGTATGCTGAAAGCACACTTACACAGGAAAGTTTGTTTTATGGAAAAAGTTTTGTTATAGAAGATACTAGTCTTATGACTCCGCAAGAATTCAAAGTATTGAAAAACAAAGATGATTTTCAATATTTTATAGGATTTGCTTTAGACTTAAAAGAAAGGGAACAAACTATTGATCTTTTAGATGAATACGATAGTGATTGTGTTACATATGTTCATGATAGTGCTATAGTGTTTGACGGAGCAACTATAGGTAAAGGTTCTTGTGTTGCAAATTTTAGTTCATTAATGGCAGGAGCAACTGTAGGTAATCATTGTTTTATAGAAACTTACTGTTTAGTAAGCCACCAAACTACAATAGGAAATAATTGTATGTTACACAGCGGTACAATGATAGCAGGAAAAACAAAAATAGGAAAAAATTGTATGTTTAATTTCAAAAGTGCCGCAATTAACAATATAGAAATATGCGATAATGTTACTCTTGGAGCTTTTAGTAGTGCAACTAAAAGTATTACAAAAGAAGGAATCTATGTAGGCACTCCTGCAAGACTTTTAAGATGAAAATCCATAAAAAGAAAAAATTACTAATTACAAGTGGTTGTAGTTTTAGCGAAACTTCAAATCAAATGCAATCGTGGCCTATTCAATTAAATAGACACTTTCAGAATTTTGGATTAATATCAAAAGGAATGAGTAGCCAAGGCAACGGATTGATTGCAAGAAGTATAATTTATGAAGTAAGTAAAGCTCTTGAAGATACTCTTCCTCAGAATATTATTGTAGGTATAGGATGGTCGGGTGCTGATAGGCACGAAGTTTGGGTAGATAATCCAACATGCCAACAATATAATAATACAGATGGTTGGATACAAAATCCTACTGGGTTTATTGATGGCACTAAAAGTTGGGAAATATTTAATCATCATTGGACCACAACAAAATCAAAAATTTTTTATAAAAATTTTTATACTGAGGTAGGAAAATTAATTGATACTATTGAGAATGTTTTAAGGGTACAATGGTTTTTAGAAAAACATAATATTAAATACTTTATGACTAGAATGTGTGATTGGCAAGATAGCCTTGCTGAACATCATGCTGAAATAGGATATTTAGTAAAGCTTATTGATAAAACTAAATTTTTACCAGTAATGGGTATGTATGAATGGGCCAGGGACGAATCAGGACTTCCTTTAGGCCCAGACGATTACCATCCAACAGTAGCACAACATATAATGTTCACTCAAGAAATTATATTGCCATTTTTGAAAAAGACGTATGATTTATCTTAACATATGGAATGACATACACCCTATAGTGTCAAAACATGGTAATGATTACATGCTTAATAAATTAATTGATTTAAATAAATCTGATGACATAGGAGTAATGTGTGCAGAAGAAGCAAGTATGCACGATATTCGCCCATTCCTACTTACTGATACTATGTCTAAGTTTAACAGATTATATATGGTTCAAGGAGGCTATGATAAAAGTTATTATAGTTTTTTAGATAGTTTTAAAAATCTTAAATTTGAAATTTGGCCATATTACTTTTTATATGAAAGTGTATACCATAATAATTCTGCGAACAACAAGCAACAAATAGACAGATTATTTTTGTGTATGAATTACAAGCCTAGAATACATAGGAAAAAATTATTAGATAGATTGGCTAAATTTAATTTACTAGATTATAATTATTACACTTGGCATCAACCTAAAGAAAGTAAATTTTACAAACCAGATTTATTTGACGAAGATCAATACGAGTGGAAATATTGGAAACCTAAGCAAGTATACTTAGAAGGACAAACCTGGGATCAATATGCGCCACCAATACAAATGTCTAAGTGTGTAATTAATTTAGTAACTGAATCTTTTTTACATTGCCCTTTTATAACTGAAAAAACATGGAATTCTATTATATCAAAAAAACCTTTTATAATTTTAGGAAATGTAGGTATACACAGACATTTAGAAACACTAGGATTTAAATTACCAACTCAAATAAATTATTCATTTGATAGTGTTGCTGATAACGATTTGCGTATAACAATGATTGTAGATGAAATAAACAGACTATCAAAAAAGAATCTACAAGAATTAAGTGAAAGTATGCAAGATGTAGTAGAACACAACTACATGAAAGCAATAGATATCGTTAAAACAGAAAAACAGTCTAAGCACGTATATATACATTACAATAAAATAATAGATAGGGCAAAGGATAAGGCAAATGGGATTTGAAATAGTGCAAAGATTTGAGCAAGAAATTGCACAATTTTATGGTGCTCCTTATGCAGTAGCAACAGATTGTTGCACACATGCTATTGAATTAAGTTTACGTGTTGAACCATTAGCGGCTATGGTATGTCCTACCCATACTTACATTAGTGTACCTATGACTTTACAAAAATTAAAATTGCCTTGGAGTTGGATAGAT
>PBPT01000066.1 GCA_002724735.1 Fidelibacterota bacterium
ACTAGATATAGATACAAAAGATGCTATTAAGATAGACGTCAAAAAACACTGCTTTGATAATACTGATAGGGCTGATATCTTTATAGAAGGCCATGGGGGTATTTGGACGTTTGGCAAAGATGAAATTTTCAGTCAAGATTGGGTCGACTATGTAAAAGAAACATGCCCATGGCTAGACGTCACCGGTGCCCTTATATTTTGGAGAGCACCTGGCTATCAACACCCTGGAGCTCATATAGACGTAGCCCCCAACGATAGCCCTAGCAGGGTAGAGGGGGTTGAGTATGAAAATAATTTTCATGCAACTAACGCAAGCGATAGCATGGACAAGAAAGACTTTTACCCTGTAGTATCTAGTTACAATTGGATATTAGATAAAGGTGATGACAGTGCCATGACATGGTTCCGCCCTAAAGCTGATCAAAATGAATCTGAACTACTAGAACTTAAAAAATTTACAGACGCTGTACACTATGATGAAGTACCACTAGAAAAATTAGATGAAATAGACAGGTGTACAATAGGGCATGATAAACTAGTAATGGTACGTACAAATGTATTACATAATGTAGACATGGGTCAACAGGAGCGTTGGGCTATTAGTGCTAGATGCATAATGAACTGGTCGACGTGGGATGAAGCTGTTGATACCCTAACAGATTGGATAATAGAATGAAATGGGCCTATGTACTGTACGTTTTATACAGCTTTGAATCCCCTGATCTAACAGAAAGACAAACTGCTGACATTATTAGTTGGGGATTGCCGTTTAACGCAATGTGGGAATGTGTCAGCTTTTACAATAGATACAAACCTGATATAATGACAGGTGCCGAAACCCATATCATACAAAAACACAATGATTCAGCTGAAATAGAAGAAGCTGGGTGTGTAAAAGTTTTTACAGATGGAGATAACACCAAACAAGGTGAGAAAGTGATGTTATATACAAAATGAAATGGATCTTAGTTTATATTGCAATCAACAACGGAGTGCCAATAGCTGTCAATGGAGCAGGTCCTAACTATTATTATAACACAATGACAGAATGTTTCTGGGCTAGAGAAAAACTACAAAAAGAAATTGCATCCGAAGCAATGCATTCTGTTTATTTTCCTATAGGTAAACAAGCAATTTGTATGAGGTTTGAAAAATGAAACGCTGGTCAATTTTTTTACTTATTTTTTTAGGATTTTGTCAACATCCTGTGCATGCAGATCAAGATAAAGTAAGCTACCTAAAAGCAATTACCCCTAATCTAATTAGTTTTATAGAAGATAACACTCTTTATACCTATGGTGGTTGGGAGTACCCTGAAATCATAATAGCTACTATGCAAGAAATTTGTAAGTCAGTATATGACCCTCCAAGAGAAGAGTGTGACATAGCAGGTTACTATAATGATGAAACAAACACAATTTACATACGTGATACTCCTACCCAACACATGGTTGAAGATAGATTTGATGAAGTTGTACTAGTACATGAGCTAGTACACTTTCTACAATATCATGATGGCACATATGATATTGTACCTTGTAGGAAGAAGCTAGAAGAACATGCGTTTGAAGTACAAGATAAATTTGTAAAGGCTCATGGTATAGATCCGCAACAGGCTCCTGACCCTTTGTTTAGTTTATTAGTAAGTCAATGCCAAGACCAAAGTAACCCATACTTTTTAGGAGGAGGCTAATGAATAACTGGCTTGAAACTGGATATCCTGTAGATCACGCTTTGAACATAGATGTCAAAGACTTTTGTTTAAGTGAGCCCATGCGGGACGGTATTACACAACTTTGGAATGAAAAGGTAGGCGTATGGCAACTACCTGCAGAACATATATTTAAAAAACAATGGCTACAAGAAACAAACAAGTACTTTAATGTAGATATCACAGGTGGTCTTATATTTTATAGAACCCCAAAATATCAACACCCTGGAGCTCATACAGATGTTGATCCGCAAAATGGTGTTAACCTGCCTGTAATCTTTAGCTACAACTGGGTGATGCAGGAAGACAGTCTCAACCCTATGGTTTGGTATAAGCCCTATAGTGGCGAATTAGATTCAGATGTTGACCAGGGTAGCATGGCCTACAAAGAATGGCCTACAGAAATATTAGAACGTGAAAGCGAACACTGCTTATCCCATGATCAAATCACCATGTGCAGAACAGATATTCCTCACAATGTTGATATGAACAGCGAAAACGAAAGATGGTGTATCACTGCTAGGTGTTGGGGACATCATCAAAAAGACCCTTGGCAAACTGTTTATGAAGAACACTTGTGTTTGAAAAAGAAATCAGATCTACGTCTACGTTGATTACAAAAGGTTTCAAAGTATTCATTTCTTCTGATGTTAATAAAATGTGGTCCTGCTTTTTTAGCTATTTCTGTTACAGGCTCTACACTCTTTAATTTTGCATCAATGTATGGTCCAAGAACATTTTGCCATATCTCATCATTATAGGTTCCTCCTTCAGGAGTTCTAAATTTTAGTAGCTCTGTATTGTCTTGTATAAAAGGTTTCCAATGTATAATATTAAAACTTCCTATTAGAGCTTTGTGATAAGCATAACCTAATCGCCAGTTCTGCACAAAATTTGTAGCCTGTTCTATATCAGCCCAGTCAGCTTCCCAATATAAACTGCTGTCATCAAATTTATGTTGTACTCCGTCTGCTGATCTCGTGTAAATGTCTTGCACCCTTTTTATTTTTGTAGGATCTTGTATTTGCCTGTACCCGTGCTTCTTCCATTCCTTACTAAAAATACTTGTTGTTGCTGTGCTGGTATCTGTGCTTATTTCTAAAGGCCACCAATCCCACTGTTGATCACCCCAGTTTTCTTCTAACCAATCTTCTGATCTTTGCCAACTGTCAGGTGTTTCGTGTGGTAGCCCTGCTATCATTCCGCAACTACCTCTATATAATCCTAGTTCACCCATCATGTGTTCACGCATATCCAAAAGACCTTGTTTGATACGCTTAGAAGGCATACCTTTTGCAACTGCTTTACCTGCGGCATCACAAAATGTTTCGACACCATAAAAGTGAGCCCATACCCTAGCCCTACTTAATAATTTAAGCTGTTGAGGTTTAGCAACTGTAAGGTCCATGCGTATAAAACAAGCAAAGTTAGGCTCAAATGGCAGTGATTGAACAACATCACCTAGCATCTCAAGTTTTGATTCTCTATCATTTAGAGTATCATCAGCAAGTATGTAATTAGTTACTCCAAATCGTTCATAGTTATCTATCAATTCATCATATAGTAATTGCCCAGCTGTTGACGTGTCCTCTTTCACTCCTAAGAAAGCATAGTTACAATATTTGCACTGAAACTTACACCCTCTTGAAAGCTCAACTGTAAGCATCTCATGTGGTTGTATAAAGTCATCATCTCTGTAGTCTATTCCATAGTCTCCTAGGTTCATAGCTGTGTAGTCACTGTTGCAGTCTATGAGCAATCCACCTAGCATGTCTTTGCCTTTGGGTTTTGGTCCTCCATCAAACAGCCAAGCTAGTACTTCAGGTATTGCTTTTTCTGCATAGCCGTAACACATAACATCAAAACCCATGTCATACTGAAAAAACTGTTGTCCGCCTGCGAGATACTTACGCCCAGGGTATCTTTTCTTAAGTTTGCGTACTCCTTCTTCAACCCACCAATGTTTCATCCAGGTATAAGAAAATGCAAACATCACTGTGTCTGTTCCTACAACTGCGTCTAGGTATTGCCATAGCTTGTGTTCTGGCCAATCAGGTACCCAATCAACCACAGTAACACGCCAACCTAGCCCTTCTATTTGATTAGCAAAGCGGTATGCTCCTGAGGTTCTACGCTTGGTTTCTTGATTAGCGTTGAATACCACGCAATGTCGCAAATTATTCTCCATTATTATACGTAATTATCAATCCATATATATTTATCGCTAAATACACCAGTGAGGTTGATCTTAGTCATATTATTACTGCTTGCAAGCTGTACAACTCCTAATCCTTTAGTCGTTGCTGAAAAGCAAATTGGCCTCAACGAACAAACCGACCGCAAAGAACTTATAAACTACATGGACGGTTGGGATCCCTACTATAACGAATGGTGTGCGGCCTTTATCAACGCTGTGTTGCGTGAAAGCAACATAGACAACCTCATAGACATGAATCACCCAAACCCTTATCTTGCTAGAAGCTTTTTAGATTGGGGAGAAACTGTTACACAACCACGTGCAGGAGATATTGTGATATTTCCACGTGGAGACAAACAGTGGCAGGGTCATGTGGGCTTTTATGTGGGTTCAAAGACCGTGCGTGACATAGACTACTATCTCATACTGGGTGGCAATCAAAACGACAGTGTGAGCATTGATCTATATCCAACAAACAAAGCAATAGGAATTAGACGCTATAAATACACACATGGAACAACAAATCATACGCCAGCAACTTGATACACTACAAAAAGAATGGCATACCACTGATTGGGACGACTTTGAACGTAGGACTTCTATCATGAAACAGCGTATATTCCTCATGCAAAAACTAATCAATTGGGATCCTAGACACGTTGAGCCCAAGGCTGTTGCCAAAGACACACGCTCTGATCTAGACGATCTTAGACGCAAACTTGTGCCTCGTTGAGTGCATAAATATCATTAACCAACCCAAGAGAGGTAAAATTCCCATGTCTGATGATGATAACCCCGAAGTACCAGAGATAACTAGTGTGGTAGAAGCACTGCTTAACCTTGTAGGTCAAGTAGCAGAACTACAGCTAGACGATGACTCTAGAGAAACCATATATGATATGTGCGACATTGTGGCCACACATCATGGTATTCCACGCTTTGATGCTGTTATGGAACCACAAGAAGACGGAACCGTGATCACACGCTACTATGGCTCAGCGGACGAAGCCGCCAGATCAAAGCCCCAGCTCAAACTAGTGGTAGACAATCCAGAAACAGACGATGACGACACTACCATACATTAAATATCAATAAGGAGAAACAATGAAAAAACAACAGATCGACCTAGAGCCTGTGTACCAAGCATGCTCAGGATTTGCCCAGAGTCTGCTGAGAGATATGGGTGTAGATGAACTAGAAGTAGCGGCTGTGTATGCGAGTATTGCACTGTCAATCTACAGAACCACACTAAACCCTGATGAATACGAAGCAATAGTTGATGCTATCAGTGACAGCAGGCACAATGTGAATCTACTGCCCACAGTGGATCAAACCATTCACTAGGGGTTGACAAACACACGTTCTGTTGTATACTATAACTATATAGGAAACACATATGCCAAAACTATCAGAAATTAATCCAGATTCAAACTGGAGAGGCTCACAGGGTGCTTCAGTACCCGAAGCCACTGCCAACCACGCAAGCTATGGTGTAGGCAACAACACCGCACAGTCAAAGATCAAACGTGGTCCACCCAACCCTACTACACAAACCATGACAGCCCAACAGAGCATTGACTATGCAAATGAACAGGCCATGACCTATATCTCACACAGGATTACACAACTAAATGAAGCTATTCCAGAAGTTAGAGAAACAGGTAAAAGCGTACATGAATGGGAAGCACTGCTTATGATCATAGATGAACTTGAAAAGGTACGAGTGAACATTCCTAGTTACACAGATCCCGCAAGAGGTATGAAAGCATGACCACACTTGATCTACACAGAATACACAACGTAAGAACACTAGTCGACACACTAGAACAAAACACATGGGCACACACCTATTGGAGTACTGTACTGCGTACACTTAATAGAAAAGCCCAATATTCACTGCCCAAACATTTCCATACGAGATACTTTGAGAAGACCTCCACGCAACATAAAGCCTGAACGCTATATTGAATTGCGTTTAAAGATGCTGTATGAAGAACGTGCTAAGAACAATGATCCTGTAGCACACATGGTTCTAGACAAAAGCATACACGAACTGCACATAGTACTAGATCTAATCAACAGACAAACCCACACACATGCATAGGCCCCGCTGTTACGGTAAGCGTAGCCGTGAAACGGCTCGCGGTA
Organism: Fidelibacterota bacterium; assembly: GCA_002724735.1. Lineage (GTDB taxonomy): Bacteria > Fidelibacterota > Marinisomatia > Marinisomatales > TCS55 > TMED108. The sequence continues at coordinate 6,057 of PBPT01000066.1, forward strand.
AGCCCCGAAAGCACGAAGTGTCCGCAAAAATTTTCGATCCACGAAAGGTCTACTGGCTCTACACACTAGAACACGGTGGTAAAAGCTAATTGGCCCCGCTGTTACATGATCGATCTGACCTAGAAGACTTAAATACTCTACCATGTTAACACTATATCGCATAATTGATGAGGACACACGAGAGGTTCTAGCTGAGGACATTACACGTGAGCAGATTTGGGAGTACTCTGAACAGTTTATGAACAGTGGTCATCACCACTTGCGTACTGAGCAATACACTAAGAGCACGGTGCGTCCAGGGTTCGGGAGAGATCCTGATCTACACTAGAGAGTATTTGAACTATGCCTCTCGACACCACGAGCCTCCAGAAAAAAATTTCCTAACAAATCTGGCTAGACCGTAGGGCATGTGCCAGAATCCTAACACCACCATGGTCTAACGGCCCCTAACATGGCCCTAATATCCACCTTAAGACCATGGTGTAACCCTTTGAATTGTAAGGGAAAAATGGGGCCGAGGGGCCCCTAACACGGTGCTAACACACTAACACACTACTCTAACTAACACCGCTAAGTGTTTGAATAATAAGGAAAAATCCAAAATTTGGTGCTAACGACCGCTAATAGTCGCTAACGCTAACATGCTAACACACACTAAGAGAACCTGCTAACACACTGAAAACATTGGCGAATTTGGCTCGGGAGCGGAAGATAGTACGCCTCGCCCTAAAAATCCAAATGCATTAGTAGCGTGTTCTTGTGTTCTTCCACCACCTAAGTTATTGATTTTATTGGTGAAATTAATTTGTAAGTCATTGTTTTTATTGATCTTTTAGAGCTTTACAACTGTGCTAAACTGTGTTATAGTACTTGTACATTAACAATAAGAGGGCACACTATGTTAAACACACGACAAACACGCAAATTGGTAAGAAGTATGCTAGCACAGAAACAGTGCTACATTTGGGGTACTTGGACAGAACAGGCTGTGCGTAAGGGGCGAGTAGATGATAAACTGCGTAATATTGGCTTTGGTGTAGGAGGAGAACGCTTAACAGCTGCAGACTGTAGGTGGTTACGTTTTGCAACAGGTTGTAAACGTGTGCATGTAACAGACGGAGGTTATGTGAGACTAGTACACGTAGCATATGAAAATTAATTAAAAAAACGGTTGACAGAGGCGTATACTTGTGTTATAGTGTACGTATAAATTAAATTAACGCATGAGGGCAAATATGCAAACATTTGAAGCTAAACTAGCAACTGTAATTAAAGCACTTACTGAAGCAGGCTGTACTGTAGAGGAGCAGGATACTAACTTGTATAATGTAACTGTACAACTTGGCGACGGCTTTGCAGGCGACTACAAAGGTGGCTATTGGGGCGATTGTGCTATTACAAACGACACGCTAGCAC
>PBPT01000067.1 GCA_002724735.1 Fidelibacterota bacterium
AAACCATCTAAAGACCATAGTTAAACCATAGGCAACTTTATCACCAATGTCAGTGTTTTTTTCCATTTATCCAATCTGATTCTTCGTCATTATAGGGCCACATAGCTATCTCCTATACACATTGCCGCCTCGGGCAATATATCCGATATCAGAGCGACTAATACCTATGTCTTTTAGTTGTCTATCAGTTAAACTGTTTAAGTCATTATAGACTCCCCAATTTACTTTTGATTTATACTTGCTAAAAAATCTTCCTACTGCTTCACAAAAATTGCAGTAATACATAGTAATAGAACCTTGCATTAGTTTTCCTTTCTTATAACTGTGCTAGTGATAACCACATGCAACTAAAAATTACTCCGCCTAGTCCAAACATAAGGACTGCTTCGCAGAATTCTCCAGTGCATCTAGCTTGTAGTTCTTTAATTACTTTAATCATGATCTCCGTTCCTGTGTGTGTTGATCTTTCCTCACATTGAGAAGCATGCCTCTCCCATATGATTCTGTGATCATTAGTGTTAATAGTAAAACCAAGCAGACCCCTGCTTGATAATTGAATCTGAATTTAGGATCGCTCCCGTACAGCCGCAAGCTCTAGCATGAGCCTTTTAGCTATGTCATGATGACCTTGTCTAGTTAATTCGTTAGCCGCTCTTGAGTAACTTATTATCTCAACTGTCTTCATTATTCCTTGCCATATGTTTGAAAAGATATGCATTACACCCACCCTTTCAAATTTGGATTAGACTGGGGTGCTTTGTCATGAGCAATCATATACTCATAGGCATAGCGCCAATCTTTACCGTACTCTGTTTTAGCCCATGTACGATAACTGTTTTCCTTGGATGTTTTAGATCCAAACAATCGTCGTAGGACTTTAGACACATTTTTCATTGTGAATCTCCTGTTTCTAAAAATGTTGGATGCTTGAGGAAAGCAATACCCCGAGTCTTTTCTCGGTGTCAATGTCGCTTTGGACATCGTCAATTGCTGTTTTAGGAGTGCTTTCAACTCCCTGGTCTATCCCTAGTGTCTGTGTGTGGTTACATTGCTGTAACAAACTTATTTATCATTCGATATAATAAAATCGTGCAATTTAGAGCTGATAAACCACGATTTTTCTATTTTTTTTATTAATATCTGGTATGCACAATATGCATAGTATCTTAACATAGTATTAATAAAATTAATATGACTGTAATCTTAGATTAATCTTTGTATAATAAATATGATTGGTATAAAGGTGAATTTATACCCTACAACTATGATGGCCCAACAGGGCATTACCATAGAGGATAAAAAAATGAAACACATATTAGTGGCGCTCTTTACGGGTGCTTTTTTCTTTTGTGCTCCTGCTATTGCAGAAGAATCAGAGCACAACTACAAGGCAAAAATAGACGACTGGGAATATACCTATAGGCATAGAGAAGGTCGTTGGCATTTTGAAGTAGGCAACAAGATAGGTCCAGTTGAAGTAATGTATCGTTATGCTGATCAGCGTAGCTCAATAGAAAACCGTATAAAGTTTACTTGGGCATTTCTAGAACTAGATGATCTGACAGTAGAAGGCAGAATGGAATTTAGGGGTTTTGATAACAAAGAGTCACATTGGCGTTATCGTTTTATTACAGAATATACTCCACACTTGTTTGGAGATTTTTATCTGTATGTAAAATGGCAACCACGTTGGGCGTTAAAAGACGCAGGTGTAAAATTTGACTCAAGAGATCAATTAGGCATAACCTACAAAAAGAACAATTGGAAAATTACTCCTTTTATTGAACGCAATGGCACAGAAGGTTATGGCTACAAACAGACCGTTTACGGTACGCATTTTGAGATCAAATTATAAATAGATTTGAGGCAGGAATGTCTCATCCATATGATGGCCCAACAGGGCATAACCATAGAGGAGAAAAAAATGGTAAAATCATGGCTCGCCGCACTCGTGGCGGTATTTGCAGTTGCATCCGTAGCTGAAGCACGAGAAATTAGAATTGTAGGATCCTCTACAGTTTATCCTTTCACAACAATCGTAGGAGAAACATTTGCCGCAGAAGGTAACACAGCTCCTGTAGTTGAGTCAACTGGTACAGGTGGTGGTATGAAACTGTTCTGTGCAGGTACAGGCGATTCACATCCTGACTTTACAAATGCAAGTAGAGCAATCAAAAGCAGTGAAGTTAAAATGTGTGATGAAAATGGTGTGACTCCACTAGAAATGTTGGTAGGATATGATGGCATTGTTTTTGCAAACAGCAAAGATAGTGCAGTACTAGAAGTTACTCCAAAAGAATTATTTCAAGCACTAGCTAAAGATGTTCCACAGGATAACGGTAACTTAGTACCAAACACATTTACACATTGGAATCAAATTAACAGCAGTTTTCCAGCAATTAAAATAGAAGTGTTAGGACCACCTCCTTCAAGTGGAACACGTGATGCATGGGTAGAGCTTGTAATGGAAAAAGGTTGTAAGACTTACGACTGGGTTAACGCAATGAAGAAGGTAGACAAAAAAGCATACAAAGGTATCTGTCACGGTATTCGAGAAGATGGTGCTTATGTAGAAGCAGGCGAAAATGATAATTTAATTATTCAGAAGCTTACTAATAATCCAAATGCTTTCGGAATCTTCGGATATTCATTCTTAGATCAAAACACAGATGTAATTCAGGGATCTCCTATTGCAGGTGTAATTCCAACATTTGAATCAATTGCTGACGGTTCATATCCAGCAAGCCGTGGACTATATGTATATGCTAAAAAAGAGCATATGGGTGTTATCCCAGGTATGACTGAGTTTATGGAACTTTATCTTAGTGATGACGTGGCGGGAGAAGATGGTTCATTAGGGGATGCAGGACTTATTCCATTACCACAAAAAGAACTTGACAAAGTACGTGAAACCGTGTTAAACTAACAGTAATAGTTAGGGGTGGGTAGCACTTGCCCCTAACATTCTTTCAAAAGGATTAATATGCTTATATGGATAGGTCCAAAGAAAAAGTCCAACGGGATTAACGAAGATTATTTTAAATTCTTTTTTAGATTATCTAGTTGGATAACAATAGGTATAACATTTGCAATTATAGCAAGTTTATCGTACGAAACAATAAAATTCTTTACGCTTATAGATCCAAGAGAATTTTTCTTTAACACAACATGGTCCCCACAGACAGCTTTTAGGGCTGACAGTGTAGGAAGCTCTGGTGAGTTTGGGCTTATACCTTTGTTATGGGGTACCTTTTTTATTACAACAATAGCAATGTGTATTGCTGGACCGTTAGGATTGCTTTGTGCTATTCTAACAGCAGAGTATTTAAAACCAAAAGTCAGAATAATAGTAAAACCTTTACTAGAAGTTCTAGCAGGTATACCTACAGTGGTGTATGGTTTCTTTGCCGCGATTGTATTAGGACCTTGGCTTAGACAAACTGGGGTTACTTTAGGATTAGATGTCAGTACTGAATCTGCTCTTGCGGCAGGCCTAGTGATGGGTATAATGATTATACCTCTGATAAGTTCTATTACAGATGATGTACTTACCGCAGTACCTAGTGCAATGCGTGATGGTGCTAGAGGCGTAGGAGCAACAAGAGAAGAAACAATCCTATCAGTTGTATTACCTGCCGCACTTCCCGGAGTAGTTGCAGGATTTATAATGGCTATTAGTAGAGCAGTAGGCGAAACTATGATTGTAGTCATGGCCGCAGGACTTGCCGCCAACCTTACGATTAATCCTCTAGAAGCAGTTACCACAGTAACAGTTCAAATTGTTACACTACTGATTGGCGACCAAGAGTTTGAAAGTGCAAAAACTCTAAGTGCTTTTGCATTAGCATTTACTCTTTTCACAGTTACATTTATTTTAAATTGGATAGCATACAGGAATTATAAAAATGCAGTCAACAGACTTAGACAATAAAATAACAGGACGCAGGCGAGTAGTACAAAAAAGTCTTGAGTATGCATGTTATAGTGCAGTGACATTGACTGCTATTTTAATGATTATATTTTTTGCTACTTTAGGTTACAGAGGAATAGGAGCATTTACTCAAACAAAAATTGAAGTTGATGTAGTAGAAGTACAAAGCACAAGTAAAAAAAGTATTAATGAAGCAATGTATAGACTAGTTAAGGAACCTGATCGAACGACTAAAAAAGGATTAAGGCAATTAGTTACACCAAATGCTTATAGCACAATAGATATTACAGAAGCAGGTACTTATGTTCTTGTAGCACATACTAACGTAGACATGTACGTTAAAGGAGTATACGACAAATTAACAGATTCGCAAAGAGAAATAGTAGACATATTAATTTCTGACGGCAAAATATATCGCACATGGAATTGGAGCTTCTGGACAAACTCAGACAGTCGATCTCCTGAGATAGCAGGCATCTGGGGAGCAATGGTAGGTACATTCTACACAATAGGACTTGCATTGATATTTGCATTTCCTATAGGAGTAGGTTGTGCCACCTACATGGAGGAATTTCCAAAGAAACGTAATTCTTGGGCTTATGATTTTATGGAGATCAACATTAATAATCTTGCCGCAGTACCTAGCATAGTTTATGGTTTACTAGGACTTGCGGTGTTTATACAATTTTTTGGTATGCCTCGAAGTGCGAGCCTAGTTGGAGGATTAACTTTAGGTATTCTCACATTGCCTACAATAGTAATCGCATGTCGAACAGCATTAAGAACTGTGCCACAAAGTGTTAGAGATGCTAGTAATGGACTTGGTGCTAGTAGACTACAAACGACAATGTATCAAGTACTGCCTGCGGCACTGCCTGGGATTATCACAGGAACTATTATTGGAATTGCAAGAGCAATAGGAGAGTCAGCGCCTCTACTAATGATTGGTATGGTTGCATTTATTCTTACTGCTCCAACTAGTATATTGGATCCTGCTACAAGTTTGCCTGTGCAAATTTATCTATGGGCAGACAGTCCAGAAAGGGGATTTGCTGAAAAGACTAGTGCGGCTATCTTAATATTGTTATTAATATTAGTAACATTAAACTTATTAGCTATTTGGCTAAGGAAGAGGTTTGAAATAAAATGGAAATAGAAACTAGAAATACACTTACGCTCACAAAGAGCCAAAAAATAGAAGTTCGTAATCTTAATATTTGGTATGGAGATGCACATGCTATTAAAGATGCAAGCTTAAAAATTAGAAAGAACAATGTGACCGCACTAATTGGTCCGAGTGGTTGTGGTAAAAGCACATTCTTACGTGCCTTAAACCGAATGAATGATTTTATTGATGACTGTGTTACAAAAGGTTCTGTTGGCATAGATGGGACTGACATCTATAGAACACAATATACAAATGTAAACAATTTGCGTAAGAGTGTTGGGATGGTTTTTCAAAAGCCCAACCCATTTCCGAAATCAATTTATGAAAATGTCGCATACGGCCCGCAATTACATAGGATGCATGAATCAAAGGCACATCTTGATGAAATAGTTAAAAACAGTTTACAGAAAGCTAACCTGTGGGATGAAGTAAAAAATAGGCTTACATCAGAAGCATTTAGTTTAAGTGGAGGTCAACAACAGCGATTGTGTATTGCTAGAACCCTAGCAGTTGATCCACAAGTTGTATTACTTGATGAGCCATGCAGTGCTTTGGATCCTATTAGCACTAATGCTATTGAACAACTAATACTTGAACTTAAAAAGTCTTACACTATTGTTATGGTTACTTATAACATGCAACAAGCCAAACGTATAAGTGATACTACTGCTTATTTTCATCTCGGTGAAATAGTAGAAGTAGGAGCCACTAAAAAGATATTTGGAAATCCTAATCACAGATCAACGAGGGCTTATGTAAGTGGAGAATTTGGTTAAAGCTCTTGACAATATTAGTATTAGATAGTATACTATAAGAAACAATTACGGATCTACCTATGAAAATAGCAATAGCTGGATATGGTTATGTTGGTAAGGCTGTTGAAGCTTATCTACAACATACTGGTGCTACGACTAAAATAGTTGATCCTGAATACTATAGAATACTAGGTAAAGATCTTACATGTGGACTTAAGGTATCAGATACAAATGCCGATGGTGTTATCATTTGTGTTAATACTCCGCAGGCAGAAAATGGTGAGTGTGATATATCAAATGTTATTGATGTTTTAGGTGATACACATGCTGAGAAACCAGTACTAATAAAAAGCACTATTAGCTTAGAAGGTTGGAAACAAATCAAGGAAATATTTCCAAGCCATACAATATCTTTTTCACCTGAGTTTATAAGAGCAGATACAGCTATAGAAGATATGTTGAATACCAAAACTATATACATTGGTGGAGGACATTATTACTTTTGGGAAAGGGTATTTCAGCGAACCACTAAATTATCAAAAATTATACATGCTAAGCCAGAAGAACTAATATTAGCTAAATATTTTCGTAACAGCTTTCTAGCTACTAAAGTTGCTTTCTTTAATCAAATTTATGATTTATGTGAAGCAACCAACATAGACTTTTCTAAAGTCTCAACACTAATAACGGAGGACAGCCGTATAGGACAAAGCCACACTGAAGTAACAACTGAACGGGGCTTTGGAGGCCACTGTTTCCCTAAAGACACCCAAGCAATTATAAAGACAGCACACAGGGAAGGTGTAGACCTTTCGTTATTACGAGAGGCTATACGTTATAACAATAACATTAGGAAGGGTACCACTTGAAAATGAAAATCATAACTGGAAATTCAAACCCAGAGTTAGCGGAAAAGATAGCAAAACACTGCTTCGCGACACTGGTTCCTGCCAACGTGAGTGCGTTTGCAGACGGGGAAACAAGCGTAGAGTTTTTAGAAAATATTAGAGGTGAAGATGTTTTTATTGTAAATTCAACATCAACACCAGTAAACGATAGTTTAATGGAATTACTTATAATGATTGATTCTGCTAGACGTAGTTCAGCAAAAAGGATTACCGCAGTTATTCCTTACTTCGGTTATGCTAGACAAGATAGAAAAAGTGCAAGTCGTACACCTATCACTGCTAAACTAGTAGCAAACTTGCTTACCACAGCAGGAGCAGATAGAATACTTACTATGGACTTACATGCTGGTCAAATTCAAGGTTTCTTTGATATACCTGTGGACGATTTAACCAGCAGGAAAGTTTTTGCAGAAGACATACAGGCTAGGGTGAATGTTGACGAAGGCACAGTATTTGTATCTCCAGATGCAGGCGGTGCCGTTCGTGCTAGAAAGTTTGCTGACATGTTTCATGCAGACATTGCTATCGTTGACAAACGTAGGCCGGAGGCTGGTGTTGCAGAAGTAATGGCTCTTATCGGAGATGTCAAAGACAAACATGCAATCTTAGTAGATGATATTGTAGACAGTGGCGGAACATTATGTAATGCCGCAAAAGCAATAATGGATGCTGGAGCATTAAGTGTAAGGGCATATATTACTCACGGAGTGCTTAGTGGAGAAGCTACTAAGAAGATTGAAAAGAGTGTGCTAGAAGAATGTGTAGTTACAGACAGTATCAACACTAGAGATATTAGTAAAATGAAACGTGTCAGAGAAGTAACAACAGGTTCTTTATTTGGTGAAGCTATTCGTAGGGTAACAAATGAAGAAAGCGTAAGTTCTTTGTTTATCTAAACTTGTAGAGTTTCTAATCCTTTAGACGCCTTTTCGGTATGTTCTACATATGCATCTATTGAATGATCTGAAAAGCTATCAATTTTTCCTTTTTTGATGCCTCTCCATATTCCTCTAAATCTATCTTTCCCCCTTTGCCAGCCAGTAAGCTTTCGTACATTTCCCCATGTATTCAAATAATGTTCCATACCATGATGTCTGTAGCCCATAATATTCAAAGGGACTCTTGTTACAATATCGTTATTGTTTACCCACCTAATGTGCCTTACTCCTAGCGAGTTGCAATATTTAGACCACCCTACTCTTGGACTACCGTAAGTATAAAGTTCATGCGGGTTTTGAATATCTTCACAATGATAACATCTACTTGCCATTATAGTGGCCATAGCCGCTCCTAACGAATGTCCACAAAACCAAACTGTTTTATTTGCATTTGCCTTTCGTTGTATATCTTCTAGTATCATAGGCCATAAGTCGTCAACTTCAGTTTTGAAACCGTGATGTACTCGTGATACTGTTTCTGCAACAACAGGATAAGCTTTGAGGTCAGCTTCAATATCACTATATTGCGTAGGCTGTGTTCCTCGACAAGCTATTACCATGTCAGTCTTATTTTGGAAGCGATATGCCTGAGCACCGTCTCTATCATAAAATTCTACAGTTGTATAACCTAATTTTTTTGCTTGCTTCTTTGCTTGATCTATGTTATAATAAGCATACTTTGATAGTTTTGCAAACAAAAGTGAACGTCCATAGAGGTCAAGATCTAATATACTCGGCATATAATCTCCTTTCGAATAGTGTTTGGGATAATACTAGTTATCATTACAGTGATATTTATGACAGAAATGCACTAAATACATTAAGGAAGTGCGAGTAAAAATATGAAGAAACGTACCAGATCAATATTAGACGAACTAAACCAAGTACATGGTAAAAGAGACAATGACTTGTTTATTGATTCTACGGCAAATAATATTATAGAAAGTGCAATCAATTTACTTAGTCGTGTACATAGTCACTATGATGTTGACACAGCTTCAGAACTTGAAGGCGTTTTATTAATAGTATAAAATCAGGCGATCCTAGGAAGTTTCGCAGAGCAATTCAAAGAATACGTGAAGGAAAAACAAATGATGTTGAATGAAGGCGGTAAAGCATTCCCTGATGTTGTGCCATTTGATCACAAGATAATTAAGAAAATTCAAAAACCAATCGACAGTGTTTTGAAATCGGTAGGTGCAGAATCAAGAGCTATAGGATCTGGTGCAACTCCAACTCCTGGTAAAATGAGTGGAGACTTAGATGTTATTGTTGATGCCGATAAGATACAAGGGCATTTTAACAGTGCAGATATTCCTACTGCTAGAAAAGACCTAAGGTCACTTTTTGATAAATCAGGATTACAAACAACACAGTCGGGTAATAGCGTACATGTAAGAGTCCCTATCGGAAAAGAAGCACACCAAGTAGACATTATGATTGTGCCTAATGCAGAAACAGCCGCTGGTTTTCATACACACGAAATACCAAAGGATAGTCCTTATAAAGGAAAACACAAACAAATTGCTGTGGCGTATTTGGCTAAAAATCATCCAAAAAGCTTTAAGTGGTCACCTTACAAAGGCCTAGTAGATAGACAAAGCGATGAATTAGTTTCTAACAATTTAGACGAAATTGCAAAAATATTAATTGGTCCTAAAGCAACCGCAAAAGATCTAGGTAGTGTTGAAAGTATAGCAAAAGCACTAGGTAAAGAACGTGGTGATAAAATGATGGCAGACCTTACAAGTGATAAAGGATTTAATCCTCCACCTAAAGAGTCTCTAGCTGACAGACAACTAAGACGTATCAAAGAACTTTTACCAAAATGAGATATCATGAATTTAAATATTTGACCGAAGCAAAGGTAGGGAGAGAGTATCAACATCTCGAAGACCTAGTTTTTGTTGATGGCTCTAAGGGTGCATTGAAAGCGGCTGATATTTTAGATGATCTTGGTACTGATTCTGGTGACGTTGCAATTAAATGGGACGGTAACCCTACATTATATTGGGGCAGAGAACCAGACGGACAATTCGTGCTTGTAGGAAAGAATGGTTGGGGAAGAAATAAATCCACCTCAGCAGATAACTTATCTAAATTTATAAAAAATAAAGGCAAAGGCGAAGACTGGAGAGAGAAGTTTGGAAATGATATGGCTGGTGTTTTTGATGTTATGAAGTCTGCAACACCACCTAACTTTAGGGGGTACGCATACGGAGACTTACTATATCATCCAGGCAAACCATACACCGCCGCAGAAGGCGCAGTAGAATTTACTCCTAATCTTGTCAAATACACAGTGGATACAAAAAGCGAACTTGGGCAACGCATAGCGGCCTCACAGGTTGGTGTTGTAGCACATACAATATACGACAGTTTTGGGAGTAAACAAAGTACACCAATAAAAGATGTAAGTATTTTTAATAGTAAAGAGGTAGTAGTATTAGGACAAACTTATGTTACACATCAACCTAAAGTAGATACAAAGGAAACTAATGCTATTCGTAAAAAAGCAAGTGCAAGTGCCTCAATTATTGATACTTTTCTTGCACCTGTAAAAGGATTAAGTGATATGAAAAATATCATTTATACATATGTAAATCATATGACTCGTACACAGCAACTTAAAAATATAGAATCAGGATTTTTTGATTGGCTAAGTACAAGTAAAGTAAGTGCAAATAAGCAGGCTAAGATAAAAGCTATGAGTGATGCGTCACCAAAAGCTCTTCCTGGAATATTTGGACTTGTCAAAACGATAATGGCTGTTAAAGACAATATCATAGATCAATTAGATTCCGCAGATGCAGACGTTAAGGCAACAACAAGAGGCGATAAAGGCGGCGAAGGATATGTCGCACAAAAGAATAAAATCAAACTTGTACCTCGTGCAAGATGGCAACCAAACTAAGGAGTTAGAAAAAATGAAAATACATGAAATAGTAGAAGGGTATTACGATGCATCACCTTTTGCACAGAAGATGGCAAAATATGGTCGTAGACTAATGCAAATGGGACAAGGCAGTGGAGAGCCTGGTAGCCTAGCAAAAATGTCAGATGAAGAACTAGGCATGATGAATAAAATGGGATCACTTGGTTCAGCTCTTTCAAAAGTAGGAACACCTTTCGGTATTAAAGATCCATCAGAGAACGATGGAGTCAGCAGTCCAAAGCAAAGGCTTGCAAAGTTTTTTGCTGAACTAGAAAAGGCAAGTGGTTGTGATAAAGCAATGTGTATGAAATTGCTTAAAAAAGCAGAAGCCGCAGGCGATATAAAATCCAAAGTTCCTGATCCAGAACCTCAAGACGATGGTGATGACGAACCAGAAGATAAAGCACCTAGTGATGATGAAATTGATAGAGACGCAGTAGCATTTGCAAAAGGTTAATTTTAATGGAAGATACTGCAACACTTGATATAGAAACACAAACAGAAACAGAAGACACTGCATTTTCTTTTATAAAAGACTTGCATGAAGCTCGCATGACCAAAGATAATGGCAGTGCAAAAAAGCTTACTTTTTCTGATTGTTGTGAAAGACTTTATCTTTCGTTGCTAATACTAGAAACGATGCGACAGTTTCCTGACTTTAAAAGTCCAGTACAGAGGTATGCCAAAAAAACTATAGGATTTGAAACTTATAAGTTCTACAGAATAATGGCAACAGATCTATATAACTTTATATATTTTATAGTTGGTACGGATTCAGCACAGGATAAGTTAAAAGATCCAAAGTCAGCTAAAGAAATGAAGCGTAATACAAGAGTACCTGTAAATGACCTAAATAGATATATTAGATCATTAGCATCTGGATCATCTACTGGTCCTGGATCATTATTCATAAAACTTGAATCTGCTTTAAGAATTACTAACTCCGACTATAAAGCAGTTCGCAGAAGTGTGATGAACTGGGATAAGCAAACACGATCAGAAAAACGACTTGTAGCAACACGTTTGATATTTGCGGCAAGAGCAAAACTTAGAAGTTCAGACTTAATTGATGATTTTGAGAAGTGGGCCGCAATTAAAAACATGGAGAAAGCTAGTGTAACTGATCCGGAACCTACAGTATCAAAACCAGACCTAGCAGGCTCACAACAGAATTTAGCACTATATAGATATCTTGTAGGATCTAAAAACTTAGCCCTTACAAAACGTTTCTTACAACAGGCAAGCAATGGACAAGCCGCGAGCAGTGGCATGGTGCAAGCATATATGCCTGCAATAGAAATGATTGATGATATCGTGCAAGCAGGCCCTGCATACGTAAATAACCTACGTGCATTGCATAAACGAGCCAAAAAGAGCTAAAACACCCTATATTTTACCATATAAATGATAAATAAAAGTATACAAAGAAGGAGAGGCCTTCTTTAGTCATTAGAGTATAGGAGAATATAAAATGGCAGCAGTAACAAGAGTAAATGGTTTGGGTCATGCCCACGCTACACTATATAGCACAGCTAATATTGGCTTTGCAGTAATCGACGCAGGTGCTTCATTGGCAGCTAAAGGCGGAATTGGTTCAACAATTGAAGCAATCGCACAAGCAGTTAATCCAATTGCACTTGATTCAGAAGGCACAGCTGGTTTGGTAAACATCTGTTATGATGCTTCACAAACTAATGCCGCTGGCCTACAAGTTATTGTAAGAGGACTAGGAACAGTTGATTCAATCGACCTTTCTTCTGCTACAGTAACTGAAGGCGGACAGTTTATCGTAAGTGCATAATTTACGTAACTAAAAATAAAATCTACCTTAGGATTTTTAAGAGCTCACATTTATGTGGGCTCTTTTTTTATGTCTGTAAATAC
>PBPT01000068.1 GCA_002724735.1 Fidelibacterota bacterium
AAAAAGTAGCAAATTCGGAGAAAGAAATTGAACGAATTACAGAAGAAATTAGACGAATTAAGAATGACAACAAAAAGTTTGACGAAGCAAAAAAGCTGGAAAATACCTGGAAAGAGCTTTGGCAAAGTATTGATCGCGATCTTCCTACGGCTCTCTTGGATAAACAGGAGTTGGATAGCCGCCTGGAAAGCGTTCGCTCTGACTTACTACAACGAAAGAGCGAACTGGAAAACGCAGCAAAAGAAAATGAGAGAAGAACAAAGCACAACACCCGAATCCAAGTAATTCAAGAACAAACAAATGCTTTTCTTTTAGAATTAGCAGAGTTTCAAGATGTTCTTACAAAACAGGATGCCTTGCTGTCCAATCTGGAGATACTTAAAAAGTCCTTCAGTACAAATGGACTTCTTGCCTACAAGATTGAAAATCTTGTGAAAGAGTTAGAAGAATTGGCGAACACCTATCTAGCGGAGCTTTCCGATGGAAGGTTTACTCTTGAATTTGTAGTGTCTAACGATAAGTTAAATGTACAAGTCGAAGACGATGGCAAAATAGTAGATATTCTCGCACTTTCTTCAGGAGAGCTAGCAAGAGTAAATACTGCTACTTTAATTGCTATAAGAAAGCTCATGAGTAGTATTTCAAAGTCTCGACTCAACATACTTTTCTTAGATGAAGTCATCGCAGTATTAGATGATACAGGGCGTGAGAAGCTAGTAGAAGTTCTTTTAAATGAAGATTTAAATACTTACATAGTTTCACACGGTTGGACTCACCCACTTCTTGATAAGAAAGAAGTAGTCAAAAAGGAGAATATTAGCAGACTCGAATGAGATATTTAATACTTTTATTATTAGTTGGATGCACTCACTCAACAGGCCCAAGTAGACCTCCCACCAATTCCTTGGCGGATTTTATAGAAGTTTGTGAAACTTATGGAGCTATCAGAGAGTGTTATCTAATGGAAAGACAACAGGCCGCATCATACCTGGGGCTAGAATACGAACAAATGCTATGGAGGATAGGAAGGTAATGGCATATAATGTTATAAAAGAACACATGGAAAAGTATCTGGAAGGACAGATTGCAAAACACACAATCAATGCACAAGTTTTCATTAAAAATCCTGTAGGTGTAGCAGAACACCCAGATACGATAGCAACAATCGAAGAAGAACTTGGAAAGATTTCTGAGTATAAAGATAAACTAGCCGCCTTGAATGCGATAGGTTACGATTACCACGAAGAGGAACTATACAAAGATAGATGGCAGAAGTCTGAATGGTAGACAGCAGGGCCAAAGGAGCCAGAGGCGAGTATTTAGTAAGAGATCTACTTCGAGAGTCTACAAACCTTCAATTTGAACGAGTTCCGATGTCAGGTGCGCTAGAGTATCTGAAGGGAGATTTGTACGTTCCAAACGAAAAGAACTTATACTGTATTGAAGTAAAAAACTACGCTGAAACTCCTTTGACAGATAAAATACTTACGCAGAAAAAGACTAACAATCTATCTCGCTGGTGGAAGAAAATTGTACAGCAAGCAAAAAGCGGCAATCAACAGCCTCTTTTGTTTTTTAAGTATAATCGTTCCAAAATATATGTCACTATAGGTACACAGCCGAAAAACACAGAATATATTTACATCAGTGATTTAGATTGTTATGTCTCTCTTGCAGAAACTTGGTTAAATAACGAAAAAATAAGGTTTATAAATGGCACTTAGTTTCAATTCTCAAAGAAAAGAAGGAACAATGATAGTTGATGCCCTCAACTTAGCATTTAGATGGAAACATCAGGGTAGAACAGATTTTAGGTATGAGTATGAAAAGACAGTACATAGTCTAGCAGACTCATACAAGTGCAAAGATGTAATTATAACAGCAGATGGCGGCTCTTCTCGCTATCGTAAGGCGATACTTCCTGACTACAAACAGAATAGAAAGGACAAGTACGCAACTCAAACGGAAGAAGAAAAAATTGCGTTTGAAGAGTTTTTTGAAGAGTATCAAGCTACTCTTGATATGCTGGGCGCATTTCTGCCTATACTGCGCTTTGATGGGGTAGAGGCAGACGACATTGCAGCACACCTAGTAAAAAACAAAGATAGGTACGGTTTCGGTGAAATATGGTTAATATCCAGTGACCGAGACTGGGACTTACTTATACAGGAAGGCGTAAGTAGGTTTTCTTATGTAAATAGAAAAGAAGTACGTATTCAAAACTGGTACGATCATTACGAAGTAAGTCCCGAACAGTATATCTCATTAAAATGTCTAACTGGAGATAAAGGAGATAACGTTCCAGGAATTACAGGTATTGGTCCAAAAAGGGCTAAAGACTTAATTATTGCATATGGCGATGCAATGAATATTTATGACTCCATACCCTTACCTAGTAAATACAAGCACATCCAAGAGCTAAATGCTCGAGGAGAGCAAATTCTTCAAAACTATGAACTTATGGATCTAATGTCATATTGTGACGATGCTATTGGCTCAGCCAATATAGAACAGATTGAGGAGAGAATTGCGTGTTAATTGATTATAAAAGGGATAGATACTTATCTGAGTTTAGTCATAAAACTTTACAAGATAGGTATTTAATTGATGGAGAAACTTCACCTCAAGATGCTTTTGCAAGAGCTGCGAAAGCGTTTTCAGATAACGAGGCACACGCACAAAGGCTTTATGACTATGCTAGTAAACTTTGGTTTATGTTTTCTACTCCTATACTTTCTAATGGTGGAACAACTCGTGGGCTGCCTATTAGTTGTTTTCTTAATTATGTTGAAGACAGCAGAACAGGAATCACGAATCATTACACAGAGAATGCTTTTCTTTCTAGTGTTGGCGGTGGTGTTGGTGGGTCTTGGTCAGCTATTCGTTCAGTAGGCGCAAAAACATCAAACGGCTCTGAGAGTACAGGAGTCATTCCATTCATGAAGGTTGTGGATGCAGAAATGCTAGCATTTTCACAAGGAGTAACAAGGAGAGGAAGTTATGCTGCATATTTGGATATATCTCACCCAGAAGTGGAAGAGTTTCTCGATGTTAGAAAGCCCACAGGGGGTGATGTTAATAGAAAGTCTGTTAATTTGCATCATGGTGTCGTTGTTAGCGATGCCTTTATGGAGCTAATTGAAGGTGCTACAAGAGAAGAAGGTTTTGATGATTCCTGGGACTTAATTGATCCGCACACAGGAAGAATAACAAAAACAGTTTCTGCAAAAACGCTATGGGTAAAACTCATCCAAAATCGTGTAGAAACTGGAGAGCCTTACATTATGTTTGGGGATACAGTCCAAGATGCTTTACCAGAATGTCAAGCAGATAAAGGATTAAAAGTAAATCACTCTAATTTATGCTCTGAAATTACTCTAGCAACAGATGAAGATAGAACTGCAGTATGTTGTCTATCAAGTGTAAATCTTGAGGAATACGACGAGTGGAGAAATGATGAAAATTTCATTCCTGATTTAATTCGTATGTTAGATAATGTTATCTCTTACTTTGTAGAGAATGCCCCACCAGAGCTGGCTAGAGCAGTTTATAGTGCAAGAAACGAAAGAAGTCTTGGATTAGGTGCAATGGGTTTTCATGCCTACTTACAAAGAAATAATATACCGTTTGAAAGTGCAATGGCAAAGGGTGCAAACATGAAAATGTTTAAGCACATAAAATCGGAGGCATTAAATGCTACAAAAACTTTGGCAATGGAGCGTGGTGAAGCCCCTGATGCTGCTGGGTACGGGGTTAGAAATGTTCATCTTTTGGCTGTGGCTCCCAATGCTAGTAGCAGCATCATTTGTGGTAATACTTCTCCTAGTATCGAGCCATACAGGGCTAATGCATTTACGCAAAAAACTAAATCGGGATCATCTCTTTTAAAGAATGAATACCTAGAACACGCCTTGCAGGAGCTAGGGGAAGATAATGAAGAAGTTTGGAAGAGTATTATTACGAACAATGGTTCTGTTCAGCATCTTGATTTTTTGGATGATTGGACTAAAGATGTCTTTAGAACCGCTGTAGAAATAGATCAAAGGTGGGTAATAGAAATGGCAGCAGACAGACAAGAGCAAATATGCCAAAGTCAATCTCTAAATATTTTCTTTCCCGCAAACGTATCAAAACAAGAACTTCATGCTATACATATGATGGCATGGAAGAAAAAAGTAAAAACCCTTTACTATCTAAGAAGTGAGGCGATAAAACGAGCAGAAACAGTATCAGATGAAGCGTTACGTCAGTATATATTCGATAGTATCGACGACGAAGGATGCTTGGCTTGTGAGGGCTAAGCTATGGAAGTTGTGGGCGATGTCTTTAGGCGAGAAAGCGTCTGAAGACTCCCAAGAGGCAGATTTAGTAGCAATTATAAGAACCATAGTTGTATTAGTTAATTTTATAACTTGTTTCTTTATAATGTCAGGAGTGGTACACCACTGGTAGAGGAATTGGATGAGTTTATTAGTAGAAAGAGAATATTATAAGCCTTTTAACTATCCCTGGGCTTTTGAACATTACAAAACTCAACAGCATATGCATTGGCTTCCAGACGAAGTTAATCTTGCTGATGATTTGCGTGATTATAGGGATAGACTAACACCTGAGAATAAAAAACTTATAAGTCAGATTTTTAGGTTTTTTACTCAAGCAGACGTAGACGTTTGTTGTGGGTATGCAAAACACTATTTACCTACATTCAAACAACCTGAAGTACGAATGATGCTTTCGGCTTTTGCCGCTATGGAGGCAGTACATCAGGAAGCGTATTCTTTGCTTTTGGAAACGCTAGGATTTGGTGATGAAGAATATCAAAAATTTTTCGAACACAAGGAAATGTTAGCAAAACATGAGCACTTGAATAATTTTGGTATGGAAACTCCAATGGATATCGCAAAAACAATGGCTATCTATTCGGCATTTACCGAAGGGGTGCAGCTATTTAGTAGTTTTGCTATCCTGTTGAACTTTCCTCGCCACAACCTTATGAAAGGTATGGGTCAGATTGTCACATGGTCTGTGCGAGATGAGACATTGCATGTTGAAGGAATGTGTCAACTCTTTCGTACTTTCATAAAAGAAAATCCAGATCTATGGACGGATGATCTAAAGTA
>PBPT01000069.1 GCA_002724735.1 Fidelibacterota bacterium
CGGGGTCATTAAAGAGTGGCCATAACACAAAAGCACCAGTAATCCAAGATTTACCAACACCTCGAAAGGCTTGAATCTGGAGTCTCTTGGGTCCGGACTGTAAGTAGTCTGCGATGGCATATTGTGCCCGAGTTGGTTGAGGTAAATCAAGCTGCTCCCATAAGGCTTGCAGAAACAGCTTGAAATCGCCCTGTAAGGCTGTTAAAACGTCTGTCATATACGAATGTGTACAAGTTATCTAGATCCGCGTCTGGTTAGCTTCTTGACGTGTCCCTGACCAAGCTGATGAGGTATTACCTCTCCTGTTTCTAGATTTACATTAACGGGATTATATTGTCTATCTCTAATCTCTCCATTAGGTAGCATTTCTAAACCTAAAGACATCATAAGCTCATTACGTTTCTTAATTTTATGTGCATCCATCATTTCTATACCAGAATAAAGAAGACCTGTTGCAATAGACGTAGGACCGGCTACTGGAGCAGCTGGAGTTAAAGTAGCTATACCAGCTGTAGCAGCATAAGCTTTTAATCCAGCTAATGCTTTTTCTCTTGCTGTTAATTCTTCGTTTGCTAATTCTGTAAATCCATCTTTTGCTTCTACAACATCTAGTAAAGCTGGTATGCCAGCCAAAGCTGTACCCTTAAGAATTTTCATTCCTGGATTTCTATTTAATTCTTTTAGTAGATAAGCAGCTTTCCTTAAAGGGAATTTACCAAGCTTGCCTGTTCTAACTGCATTTTTCCATTGAGTAACTTCATATTTGTTCAGTGTTACACCGTCTTCAAATAGATCTACAAATTCTCCGTTTCCTTTTTGATGCCATTCTTGCTGATTAACTATCTGTAGCTCATCAGTCTTATTATTATGAAAAGCATGCCAAGGGTTACCGTTTCGTTTAGAAAAATCTTCAAAATTATCTTTAGCAGCTTTAACATTGTCTACGTCAAACTCACCATCTACTCTTAGGCTTACATTTTCTATATCATCTGTACCAATACCTTCAGGTAATTTAATACCACTTTGAGCAGCTGTTGAATGTTCCTCATAAGTTTTGATATTAAGCATGTAAGCTTCGTTAGCAAACTTAGGATCTACGTTTTTTCTGTTGTTAAACTTTCTTGTTTTACGGACTTCTTCTGAGGTTGGGTCAGCATAATTCATTGCTGCTTCACGTCTAGCAATTTCCTCTTTTTTTAAACCTTTATTCTTTAAGTACCAAACTGGATTTGCTTTATTACCTCCATTTTTCATATAGTACTCTTCACCATCAATTATGGTTTTATGGACTATACCTTTCTTGGAGTTTTTATTTATAACCAGTTGATTTCTTAATTGCTCTTCTAACGCGCTTTTTTGATTACTTGTAATATTGTATTGACCTTGTGACGGGACAAATTCTTCCATAAAAAAAGCCCCTTGCGGGGCGGTTATATATACGTGAGTGGATAAGTTAGGCAGCGATGTGATCGCTTATCATCTGTTCTCTAATAGGTCGGCATCCAAATGTCTCTCGACACCATCCGAGCCAATGACTACTACCTTTGTCTTGGTTACATTTCTTGCAACAGGCAACGACATTCGTTGTAAGATCTTCTCCACCTCTGCAACGAGGTTTGACATGATCGAGTGTAAGTTCGTGTAATTCATAATTTTCTCCGCAATAAACACATTGACAATTGAAGTGCTCTTTTATAGCTCTTCTCCAGAGCTTCTTAGCGTCAGGACTTGTCATGGTTATTAGATTTTGTAAATAATGTTGAGGACTAGGTAGTAATGGGGTCATGCGTATCGGTTTCTGTTCTTTGACCTAAGCTGTGCTCTTCCGCTATTGCTTTTAGGATCTTTGTTGTCATGTGATGCGTCTCGTTTATCACCGACTTTTAAACCAAGCTTGCGTCTTAACCTTTGAGCACGAGCTATCAATAATTTTGCTTTTCTGTTTTTGTTGTACTTTTTCTGGTACGCATTCTTCTTAGCTTTCGCGTCAGGGTTTGCGTCATAGTATTTCTTAGAGTCGCTTGCCATATAGCCTCTTTGTTACGAGTTCTGGATCTACTTCTGGTAATACTTTTGCCAGCTTCTGTAACGGGTTGCCATCATATGCAACGCCACTTATATCGTTTGACTTCAGCCAATCACAGGCTGCTTTTAAATCTTGAGTAGTAGCTTGACCACTCTTAACTCTGTCTAAAAACTCTTTTGTGACCAACTGATGTAGTTCATTGAACTGTTCTTCAGTTGCTTTTTTCATTTAATTAACGCCTAAGCCTTTTTTAACTATTGCAAGTGCTTTATCATCTAGTTCGTTATCTGTTTGCTCTACTAATTTTTCAAGTAATTGAATTACAAAAACTTTGAATTTAGGGCTTTTTAAACCAGTTAGAACTAGTGGTTTTAGAATTGCTAACATCTTTCTTTATTAATGATTGGATAGGTACTACATCGGAGCAAAGGTGATAAACCCTAGATCCAGGCAGTAGAGTGAAGCCTTTTTGCTGGAGTTCAGCACATTTAAGTGCTCTCACAAGTTCAAAGTCCAGCTTGTTTTTTTGTATCTGACTTTCTGCCATACGTTCGCATTGCTTAGTCAAATCTCTATTTAATGGAACTGAGAAATTTATTTGAAATCCCCAGTTCTCTGATATGACGTAACCTTCTTCATCAAAAGGGGTTGTATCATTTCCCATATAAAAAGGAGAAAAAGTCATCGTGCTTCCATTGCATGAAATGTTATTACCAAAAGATTGACGACTTGGTGCTCCGTTATTTTGAAATTGGACAGCTTGATTGGTTACATTTCCCGTGGCTGCTGCCACAGGATTTGCATTATTATTGGTGTCTCCTTCAGCAAATACCGGACTGCCTACTGTGAGAAGACAGAGTAGGAATTTGTAGTGGAGTTGATTGTATAGTCTGTGGTGATATCCCATTTCTCTATAAGCCCAGCAGCTCTAGTTGTGGTTTCTAATGTCCAAGCTTTAGTGTCATCTTTGACTGTAAAGGTTGTATCAGCAGCAGTTATATTTCCTGATGCGGTTACGTTAGTACCACTCCAAGTTTTTACGGCAGCTCCCATGACTTCCTTTTTTGTGACTTCTTTTATAGTTTGAGTCGTAACTGTATTTGATGTCATATTCCCTGTTGTGAACTGGGGAGTGACAGTATTGGCTCTAGCTATGCTGGGTGATAACAGAGCTAAAAGCAAGATTAGTTTTTTCATGCTTTTGGTTTATCTTTCATCGGACATTGAGGTGGTTTACTACTGCCATTTTTACCAGTAGTCAAACCGAATGTTGCCAACGCGCCCGTAAAAACGCTGGCTACGAAAGTGATATCTGAGTTACCAGATTTCTTAACCATAGGTATATCGACATAATTCATCGTAATTATGAAACCAGACCAAACAACAACGCCCAGCCTAACTAGAGTTCCGAGGACTTCTAGTTGATGCTCCTTTTCTTCACCTATGTCTTTTAATTTACCGATTAAGCCTTTTGGCTTTTCGGACTTAACTTCTTCCATGCTGTTTTAAGTATTGGTTTCATGGCTGTTACAACCCATTTAAAAGCTGCTGTCGCAGTCAAGGTTGCAGCTACGGAAACGACTGCTGTTGTAGAAGCAGTTATAAGTATTTCGTTTTCTGGTAAAGGTACATCAAAATCTATTATTGGAATATTGACGTTTCTTATACCTGTATCTACCTCATCTGTTTGTTCAGCTTGTACCCCATCAGGCTCTTTTAGGTCACTAGGTGGAATGACCATAGGTCTATAAAAGGGTACGTCTGCTGTTGGTAAAGGTATAGATATTGTTTCTATTTTTTCTCCACTAGGGATTTTGATGGACGGGATTTCCATGCTTCTTTTACCTCATCCGTCCAGACTGCATTACATACAGCACTAACCTCTGATGGTTCTTTACTTATGTCTGAGTCTGGATATAGTACATATCTTTCAAAAGATCTTGTTAATTCGTTGCCATCTTTTGTGATGACAGTTGCTTTGCGGACTTGCACCGCTTTGTATTGACCGACAACTTCTATCTTGTCGTATTCTATTGATTCGGCTAATGCCATTAGGATATATCTCCGATATAAACAGTTTTAGGCTTAGTTTATAGACGTAGCTTCGGTCTAATCTATTCTTAAGACACCATTTACTGCAACTTCCATATAACCATTAGTCCAAGCTAAACCAGCAATAGGACCATACATATTTAATGCTCCACTTGAATTAGCTTGCCATCTTATGGGGTAGTTATAAGTACTTGTAGTTACATAATCAGTATTATTTATACTCATATAACCAGTATTTAGAAATTGATAACCACCTGATAATTGAGCTTCTATACTAAAAGGCAATCCTTCCATTGTCCAATAACCACTACTTCCAGCACTATTAGAACTATTATTTAAATACCAATAAGCTGCTAGATGAACAATATTACCAATTCTTGTATAAGTTCCTCCTACATGAGAAGGAGTAGGGTTTGCAGTACCATTTTTTTTAAATATAGGTGTCCAGGTACCTTCTTCATAGTCGTCAAGTGCGTTGGCTGCTGCGGTGTCTCCTCCAAATGATATTCCTCCACCAGCTTGAAAGCGTACTTGTTCTGATGAACCTGTCCTAAATATATAATTTTTTGCACCACTTGGATCTCTTGCAAAAAAATCTAAGTCGCCACTTGAAGTATGACGAATAATAGCATAATCGCCACCAGCACCATCACCATTAGAATTACCATCTAAAATAAGTGCAGCAATACCACCGTTAGTCGATCCTATAGTTATCTGTTGTTGATCTAGTCCTTGGATTTTTAAAATATTTGAACCGTCATAAGTTAAGTTTGATTCACCATTTAAAGTATTAGCAGTACCAGAGCCAGTAATAACTCTGTTATCTGCGTTGTTGTTTATTGTCGTACCAGTAATAGTTTCAAACGTAGGATCTGCTCCGTTGTTTGCTCGTAAAAATTTACCATCGTTAGATGATGTGCCATGTGGCAGTTTAGCTAGTGTTACGGCTTCGTCTGCTATCTCACTAGAACCCACAGCGTTTGCGGGTATCTTCCCTGACGTGATGGCATCATCTTTGACACCATCCGTCCCTATTTTTGTTAATGCCATTATGTCTCAGCAACCTTAGTAAAGAAAAATTTTGTTTGTGGACGACCATTAGCTTCATCGTTAGCTAAAAATGTTGCACTTTGCGAAATTCCATCAATTCTTATTTCTAGCTTTACATCTGTAGTACTCGTAACATCCATATAATGTTCAAGATGTAAGGGACTATACGTTGCACCACTTACAGCAGCAAAATGAGTATATGAGTAAAACTGATTATCAAAACTAGAACCACCATTAGTTGATTTTTTAAGAATTATACCTGAGTACCTTAGAGCAGTATTATTTGTCGAAACTAAAGCTTGTACTTTTATTCTCCAAATACCAGTTGTAGGAAAAGTCCAATAACCGTTACTATTAACACTCATAGCAGCACCTATTGTTGGTGCGTAAGAATTTGATCTAGAAAAATGAGTGTCAGTAAGTGTAAATTCTCCTTGAGTAGTTATATTCTGATTTAATGCCCATTGATCGTGAACTGAAAAATAAGAATTTGATGTAGCTGGTGTAACCCAACTTAAATTACCAGAGCCATCTGTCTTAAGTACTTGTCCAGCACTACCATCTGTTTGTGGCAGTGTATATACGCTTGCACCGTTAGCTGTGTGTGCAAGCTGGTTTGTTTTTATTGTACTCATAGTTATGCTATTGCCGTTATTTGTAATTTTGGTATTCTTACTCTTGCAGATCCAGATGCTGTAGTACCATCCATAAAATCATTTTCGTGAATTACACAGTTATAAGAACTGTTATCAGATTCTCTCATTTGCATTTTTATGGTTTTATTTGACGTCCAAGCACTACCTTGTACTTTTCCATTAGCATAATCATTACTACCTACTGATAAATCAAAAACCCAATAAGCTGTTTGTGCCTGATGAGAATGATGATAAGAGTTGTAGTCTGATGCAACACAAGTCTTACTAGGAGTAACGACTGTGCCATCAATTAGTATTTGGTGATAAGAAATACCAGAAAGACTTGATGCGTTCCACATAAAATCAAACTCATAAATTAATGCTTTTGTTCCAGTAGGAGGTGTATAAGCAATACTACTACCAGTTACATCAGCATATGAATTAGTTAAAGCTTGAACTGCTGTTACGTTACCTAAAGTATAAGTTCCGGAACTTACTGTTACACTACGACCATCACACATTCCAACTACAGTTTCTACAATCTGTCCAGGACCAGCAGCTGAACCAAAACTTAAATTTCCAGATCCATCAGTTTTTATAACTTGGTTTGCACTACCGTCAGCTACAGGTAACTTAAATGTTAAGTCTGCACTACTTGTTGTTTGAGTTGGAGCGTCAAGTGCGACTGACCCTCCAGACTGTGCGTTTAATTTTATTGAACTCATGCTTTTATCTCCGTTGCAGTACAAACGATAGGTGTGTAAATGTAAATTCCATAACCGCCTGATTGTCTGTATTGTAATTTATATGTATGTGCACCAGTCACGTTTACATCACTTGCAATGAGAGGAAGGTGAATAGCACCAGTACCTGTATTAGTCGTAACTATATACTCGTTAGTAATTGTGTTGATGTCGTTACCTGCATTGTCTACCCATTTAAACATTTGAGTGATATAAGATGCGTAAGAACTACCCAATCTACAGTTTGCAGAAAGTAATATAGTTGAGCCCGAAGCTTTTGGTGTAATTGAAAGCGTTGCACCAGACACATCTGTCCAGCTAGTGCTAGTTAATAAAGCACTGTAATTATTACCACCAGCTGAAGTATCAACCTGATTATGAACTACTTGTAAAACTTCTCCAGTTGCTGCTGTTTTTTTAGCTGAGGTTACTGCACCATTTGCCAAAGTATCGGTATCTACAATACCGTTAGGTAAACCTCCTACAGAGATTCCTGAAACAGTTCCGTTTCCGTTTATTGTTATTGACATAATTAAACTATTGTCCAAGTATTGCCACTACCAACAGTTACGACCACATTGTTGTTGATTGTTATAGGTCCAGCGGACATGGCATTACATGCTGCACCAAAAGTAGTTCCAATGGTATAACTTGTTGTTACTGTCTTACCATTTTCCCAGAAAATTTTATCGTTTACCGCTCCGGTTGCTCCGGCATCTATATCAGTTAAGTTTGCTCCACTAATAGCTGGAAGTGCACCAGTTAATTTAGAAGCTGCTAATGTTGTTATTCTTGCATCAGGAACTGTCCCAGATGTTAAGTTGCTTGCACTTAAATTTGTAAGATCTACATCTGTCCAAGTTAACTGGTCAGTATTATCCTTGTACTGTAAAAACTTTCCAGCTACTGGACTATTACTTACCTTTAACTTAGCTTCACTTACAGAATCAGA
>PBPT01000070.1 GCA_002724735.1 Fidelibacterota bacterium
CATCATTACTTTGGCAGTGGCGAGGGAATATCTTTTGATGTTCATAAATCAAAGCCAAGAAAAGCTATAGTGGTTTACAGGAATTTACAATGGGAGGATTACAGATAATGAAAAACTTTATTTTAGGTTTTGGTTTTTGTTTTTGCCTATTGGGATTATTTATATTGTTCGATAAAGGTTTTTATTGGTCAATAGGTCATTACCTTTATACAGTATTATTAGGAATGGGTTTAAGTTTTTTCTTAATGGGAATGTTAAGAGACTTATAAAAAAAATAATTCCTTTGAAAAGCCCGCCATTTTTTGGCGGGTTTTTTTTTGGCTACCGCCCCCCCTTTTTTGTCGCACGCGTATATATCTATATATAAAATAACATTTCACATATATAATCTTTAGAAAATGAAAACAAAGACCAAAATGATAAAAAATAATGGAAGATTTCTATCTAATAGCTGTTTTAGGTTTATGTGCTTTGATCATTTATATAGATAATAATTATCCAAGAGAAGTTGTTATTATGCGAAAAAAATTTGTGAAAGGCATGAAACTATATTGGAAGGCTCTGAAAGATTGGGAGTCCGGTAATTAATTGTCTAAGGGACCCCTATTGAGGTCACAAAAATTTTATAAAAAAAATGTCATTTGAACATCTAAACGACGACACCATAAAAGAGATCTTAATGATTCAAGATCGTTTAAAAGTTATGGAAACCAAAAACAAATCCAAAGAATCCTTTTTGGACTATGTGAAACATGTCTGGCCTGAGTTTGTTGAAGGCGAACACCACCGTTTGTTTGCCAGCAAGTTAGAAGCTGTCGCCCAAGGCAAAATTAAAAGATTGATTGTCAATATGCCACCCAGACACACCAAGTCTGAGTTTGCTTCAGTGTTCTTCCCGTCTTGGTTTATGGGACTCAAACCAAACACTAAGATAATGCAGACCACGCACACCGCTGAACTTTCCGTTCGTTTCGGTCGAAAGGTTAGGAACCTTATGGATCAGAATGAATACAAACAAATTTTTGATAATGTTGGCCTTTCCGCCGATTCCAAGTCGGCAGGACGTTGGGAGACTGATAAAGGCGGCGAATATTTTGCTGCTGGAGTGGGCGGAGCGATCACGGGGCGTGGTGCCGATCTGTTAATTATTGATGATCCGCATTCAGAACAAGATGCCCTTTCTCCGGCAGCCTTAGAAAGTGCTTGGGAGTGGTATTCTTCTGGACCGCGACAACGTTTGCAACCAGGTGGCACGATTGTGATCGTCATGACCCGTTGGAGTACGCTGGATCTGACCTCTAAACTAATCAAACGCATGGGCGAAGACAACGCCGATCAATGGGAAATCCTAGAATTACCCGCGATTTTAGATTCTGGCAAACCACTTTGGCCTGAATATTGGCAACTAGAAGAGCTCGAAGCAGTGAAAGCGTCAATTCCTGTCGCTAAGTGGAATGCTCAGTACATGCAAAATCCTACCAGTGAAGAAGGCGCCATTGTCCGCCGTGAGTGGTGGCAAATCTGGGAACACGAAGAACCACCGCCAGTAGAGTACATCATTCAATCCTACGATACGGCTTTTTCTAAAAAAGAATCCGCTGACTACTCAGCGATCACTACTTGGGGCGTGTTTCAACCGACCGATGACGCACCCGAATCAATCATTCTTTTGGATTCTAAGAAAGGCCGGTGGGATTTTCCTGAATTAAAAACCATTGCTTACGACGAATATCAAAGTTGGAGTCCCGACATGGTCTTGATTGAGGCTCAATCGAGCGGGACTCCTTTGACGCAAGAGCTCAGAATGATGGGGATCCCAGTGATCAACTTCCGACCTTCGCGTGGAAATGACAAAGTCACCAGAATGCACTCGGTGGCACCAATGTTTGAAGCGGGTATGGTTTGGGCTCCAGAAATGGGCTTTGCTGATGAACTGATTGAAGAGTGTGCAGCTTTTCCTTATAGCGAGAACGATGACTTGGTAGATTCCATGACCCAAGCTTTGATGCGTTTTCGTCAAGGTAATTTCATCACGCTTGATTCGGATGAGGTTATGGAAGATAATGAGCCAAGACAACATATTTACTATTAGAGGATTGTTATGCCAGGACACACTAAAAGAAAAAAAAACTTAACACGAGTAAAAGGAAAACCAACTAAACCAAATCCACCTTCTTTTGGTGCAAAGTTTAAAGCTGCCAAAAAAGGGGAAGTTTTTCCATTTAAAGGAAAAAAATATGTCAAGGTTACTGCCGATGAAGTAAAAGCAGCTGGTTACAAAACTTTACGCGAATACTTAAATGCTAAAAATCCAAAAGTAATAAAACCTAAAGTAGCCAAACTTGGCACAAAACAACGTTCTAGAATAGCCAAACCTGTACCAGCTCGCCCAACACGAGTAGCCGTAAATAGAAAAAAATCTAGAGGCACAAAAAGAACTCCTACTTCGATTAGAAGAGTGGTTAGTAAAAGGCAATCTAGAGCAAGCAGAACTTAATTTAGTTTGAAAGACAATCTGCCAGCCGTAGATCATTTAGAGTTTGAAGAAAGCTTAGAAAAATTAAACAAAGTTGTTAAAGCTTTAGAAACAGACAACCTCCCTCTGGAAGAAAGAATGAATGCTTTTGCCTATGGCATAAAGCTTACCAATCATTCACAAAAACTATTGGCTTCTAGTGAAAAAAAGATAGAATCAATATTAGCCCAATACGATAATGAAGAATGAAACTTTTTTTAACAGAATATACCGCTTGGTTGTATAAAAAAATTTATGAAGGACCAAGTATTTGTGCTCCAGACTTTGCTTCTGCTCAAGAAATAGCAGATACTATGGGCTTAACAATTGTTGGCGAGCTAACAGATTTAATGTTTGCACAAATGTCAATGGAAAATGAGACAATACACTGATGGCAGATATAGACAAAGCAATAGATGCAGCTGATCAAGCTGAGTTAAAGGTTGAGAATAAAGATAAGTCAATTGAAGTTAGTGTCCCCGAAGACAACGAAATAGATTTAAGTAATTTTGAAACTCAAGAAGACGGTACTATTACTTTTGGTTCGGTCTTAACACCAGATATTCAAGAAGAATTTAACGATAATTTAGCTGAATATCTTGAAGACGACGAACTTAGTTCGATTTATAACGATTTGGTTGATGCTGTTGAGAATGATAAAGCTTCACGCCAAAACTGGGAAAATACTTACAAAGAAGGCCTAGAAACTTTAGGCATGAACTACGAAGAGCGTTCGCAACCATTTGATGGTGCCTCTGGAGTCATGCACCCACTCTTGGCTGAGTCGGTTACTCAGTTTCAAGCACAGGCTTACAAAGAATTAATCCCTTCAAACGGTCCAGTACGTACTCAAGTTATTGGTGCTACCACGCCAGACAGTGATGCCCAAGCTGATCGAGTGCGTGAATTTATGAATTACCAGTTGATGACGGTTATGGAAGAATACGATAGTGAAACCGATCAACTATTGTTTTATTTACCACTTTCTGGTTCTGCTTTTCGTAAAGTTTATTACGATCAAAATTTAAATCGAGCTGTATCTAGATTTGTTCCAGCTGAGGATCTGATCGTGCCTTATGCCACTACCGATATTTATAGTGCTACTAGGATTACCCACCAAATTGAAATGCCAATGAATGACATTCGCAAATTACAAAAAGCCGGATTCTATCGTGATGTTGAAATATCTACCGCAGCTATTATTAGTGAAGACTATAGCGAGGTACAAGATGAAATCGATGAGTTGCAAGGTATCGAACCTAGTTATGGCGAAAGCGATACTTGCAATGTTTTAGAAATACACACTGAATTAGACTTACCAGGCTATGAGGACATGGATGCTGAAGGTGAGCCCACAGGTATTAAGTTGCCTTATGTGATTACTTTATCCAGTGATTCCAGTGAGATCCTAGCCATTCGTCGCAATTATCGAGCGACTGACCCAAATAAGAAAAAAATAAATTATTTTGTGCACTACAAATTTTTACCGGGCTTAGGTTTTTACGGTTTCGGGTTGACGCACATGATAGGTGGGTTGTCAAAAGCGTCAACCTCAATACTACGTCAATTAATTGATGCTGGAACATTAAGCAACTTACCCGCTGGTTTCAAAGCACGTGGTATTCGTATTCGTAACGACGATCAACCGTTACAACCAGGCGAGTTCCGTGATATGGATGCACCTGGTGGTAACTTACGTGATGCCTTTGTTTCTTTGCCTTACAAAGAACCATCGGGCACTTTATTAAATTTACTCGGTACTTTAGTTGATAGTGGTCGTCGGTTTGCTGCTTTGGCTGATACGCAAGTTGGCGATGCTAATTCCAACATGCCAGTTGGTACCACCGTAGCTTTACTAGAGCGTGGCACCAAAGTTATGTCAGCCATTCACAAACGTTTGCATTCTTCTCAACGTTTTGAATTTAGTTTGTTAGCAAAAGTTTTTGCTGAATATTTACCAGCTGAATATCCTTACATGACTGCCAATGGCGATGCCATGATTAAGAGCATGGACTTTGACAATCGAGTTGATGTCCTCCCAGTTTCAGATCCGAATATATTCTCCATGAGTCAACGCGTGATGTTGGCCCAAGAGATCTTAACGGTAGTAAATTCAAATCCACAGATTCATGGTCCACAAGGTATTTACGAAGGTTATCGCCGTATGTATTCAGCAATGGGCGTACAAAACGTTGAACGTTTGTTGCCACCGCCACCACAACCCATGCCGACCGACCCAGCTGGTGAAAATTCTTTGATGTTAAACGGTCAACCCGTGCAAGCCTTTCCTGGCCAAGATCACGATGCTCACATCAATGTGCATTTGTCATTTGCTGCTACTAGCAGTGTCATGGCTAATCCAGTCGTGATGGGGGCTGTACAGGCTCACGTTTATCAACACGTCTCATTACGAGCTGCTGAATTAGTTGAAATGCAAAACAGTCAAGATCCTGAATATTTACAAACCATACAAATGCTCCAACAAATGCCACCACTCGAAGCTCAAGCAATGTTACAAAGATTGTCCGAAGCTGTGGCTAGAGACGTAGCCCAAGTTGAAGCGGGTTTAATGGCACAAGTCAATCAAGCCTTTATGCCACCTATGCCGCCACCGGATCCATTAGTGGCTTTGCGTGATAAAGAATTAAATATCAAAGCACAAGATGTAGAAAGAAAACGTGAAGAGTTTATGATGCGTCAAGACTTTGATGCGCAAAGAACCATGCAACAAATGGAACTAGCCAAACAAAAATTAAATGTTACTGAAGAGATAGCACGCCTGAAAGATGATTTAGGACGCGATCGTTTGGCCTCTTCCAACAGAATTAAACAAGCAGAATTATTAATTAAACAGAGGGATTAGTAGTCAGTGCCAGTTATCCATATCTCTCCAATATCCCCCCGATAGGACTTGCACTGACTCAAAAAATATATGGAAGCAGTAAATTTAGCCGAATGGCTGTTAAAAAAAATTCATCAAAGAGAGCAAGATATTCTTGAAAGTTTGGGTGGAGGTAATATACAATCCATTGAAGATTACCGATTCCACATAGGAGAGCTAACAGCACTTCGCTCTCTGGAGGCGGAAATAAAAGAGGTGCTGCAAACAGAGGAATAATCGATGTCAGAACTAGTGGTTCCAAAACACATCGCAGACGAAGACAGAAAAGCTGCACAACAAAAAGTTGATGAAGCCTATATCAAAGCAGAGGACAGGGTTTTAGATCCAACTTTGCTAAATAAATCATTATTAGATCGAATGCCGACACCTACTGGGTGGCGTTTGTTGGTTTTACCTTACCGTGGTAAAGGTGTAACCGAAGGTGGCATTCACTTAACAGACTCAACCTTAGATCGAGAATCTTTAGCAACAGTAGTTGCCTACGTTTTAAAAGTAGGTCCAACTGCGTATAAGGATAAAGAAAAATTTGAGGGTGAGGTTTGGTGCAAACCAAAAGACTGGGTATTGATTGGACGTTATTCTGGGGCGAAGTTTCGTCTCGAAGACAACCATGAAGTGAGAATAATTAATGACGATGAAATTATTGGAACTATTACAGATCCTGATGACATCAAAACTTTATAGGTAAAAATATATGGCTGAACAAGAACAAAGACAAGAGTACGAACTTCCAGATATTTCTGAAGAGCAAATTGAAAAAGCTGCTATGCCAGTTGGCAAACGAGCAGATGAAGAGGTCTCTGAAGAAACTCAATACATTGAGTTGGAAGAAAACAAAGATGGCTTAAAGCCTCTACAAGAAGATACAATTCAAGAAAATTTTGAGACTAGTCCCAAAGTTATTGAAGATACTAAAGAAAAATCTGAAGTAGAGAAAAAAGCTGCTATTGCCCAAAATAGAATTAACAAAGCAGTAGCACAAGCCAAAGATTTTCAACGTCGTGAGTTGATGGCAATACAATATGCTAAAACTCTGAAAGAAGAAAACGATTTATTAAAAGCCAGCAAACAGACTTTTGAAAAAGATATGTTTGAAAGTCGTAAAGGCGAGACTGAAGCTGCAATTGAACTAGCGAAACAAGCACACAAACAGGCCATTGAGTCGAATGATGCTGATTCAATCGCTAGAGCAACTGAAGCCTTGAGTACTGCTATTGCTGAAAAGAAATACATTGAAGCAAGTGAAGCGAGATCCAGAATGGATAATATTCAAACTGCTCCAGCAGAGGAATCGCCAATTTCTGAAACACAACCAGAGATTGATGAATATGCTCAACCATCCCCAAAAGCTCAAGCTTGGGCTAATAGAAACGATTGGTTTGGGCAAGATCGTATTATGACCAACGTGGCTTTATCAATTCATGAAAATTTAGCGAACGAAGGTTTTGATTTAAATTCAGATGAGTACTACAATGAACTCGACGATAGGCTAAAACAAGAATTGCCTAACAAATTTAAAAACGTGGAAGCTGACCAAAAACCCGTCCAGACGGTTGCTTCACCATCACGCACTACATCAAGTGGACGCAAACCTAGTAATCGAGTGGAGC
Source organism: Fidelibacterota bacterium (assembly GCA_002724735.1). Classification (GTDB taxonomy): domain Bacteria; phylum Fidelibacterota; class Marinisomatia; order Marinisomatales; family TCS55; genus TMED108. The sequence continues at coordinate 7,028 of PBPT01000070.1, forward strand.
TTTCTCCAAGCGAGCAAAGATTGGCGAAACGTTTAGGCGTTTCATTTAAAGATTACGCAATACAAAAAGCGAGGTTACAAAAATCGTGAATAAGGAAACTAAAAAAGTAAACAAAACTCCTAGATCGGAAGAAACTAGGGAAACTAAAAAAGCCAAGCAACCTTGGACTCCTCCAAGTATGCTTGCTGTTCCAAATGATCCACCCCCTGGGGTTAAGTATCGTTGGATCAGAGCTGAGGTCCTAGGTTTTGATGATCGAAGCAACGTCTCTAAAAGATTTAGAGAAGGTTGGGAGCCAGTTAGACCGGAAGAGGTTCCTGGTTACGATTACCCTACAATTGATGAAGGTCGTCATGCTGGGGTTGTCGGTGTCGGTGGGTTGATACTCTGCAAAATAGACGAAGATATCGTCGAACAACGAGATCAGTATTATCAACAACAAACTGCAAATCAAATGACAGCTGTAGATAACGACTTAATGCGTGAAGAAAATCCTGCTATGCCTATCTCTAGAGATAGAAAAAGCAAGGTAACATTTGGTGGAGGGACTAAATAGTTCTTCTTAATTTTAACCGTTTGGAATTTAACGTCGAAAAAACATGGCAAACGAAACTACAAAAATGGGTCTGATCCCAGTTCGTAAAATCGGTGGCGCTCCATTTACAGGCGGCCAACAAAGATACAGAATCGCGAGCGGCGCGACTACTGCTATTTTCCAAGGTGATTTGGTCACACAACTTACTGCTGGAACAATAGGTAGACATGCTGCTTCAGGTACTGTACCTATTCTTGGTGTCTTTAATGGTGTCTCATACACTGATCCAACAACTGGTGAACAAGTATTCAAGAACCATTATCCTGGTAGTATTGCTGCAAGCGACATCGTTGCTAACGTAATTGATGATCCTATGGTTCAATTTACTATTCAATCGGACGAGGCTTTCCCCGTCACTGATTTGTTTGGTAACTTTGACATAGTTGATTCATCACCTGTTGGCGATACTAAATCTGGAACTTCTAACATGCAATTAGACACTTCAACTGGTGCTACTACAGCAACTTTACCGTTGAAAGCTATTGACATTTCTCAAGATCCAGAAAATTCCGATACGTCTAGCGTTGGCACGAACGTAATTGTGGTTATTCAAAATCACGTTATGGGTGCTAAAAGCGCTGGCTTAGCGTAAGAGGTTTAACACATGGCAATATCTAGAGCACAATTAGCGAAAGAATTAGAGCCTGGTTTGAACGCGCTTTTCGGAATGGAGTATCAAAGATACGAAAACGAGCACGCCGAAATCTACGACACAGTTTCTTCTGACAGAGCGTTTGAAGAAGATGTATTACTCGTTGGTTTTGGTAACGCCCCTACAAAAGTAGAAGGCCAAGGCGTAAGTTTTGATACGGCTTCAGAATCATATAGTGCTAGATACACTCATGAGACAATTGCTTTAGCATTTGCTCTTACTGAGGAAGCTATCGAAGATAACTTATATGACAGACTTGGTGCGAGATATACTAAAGCATTAGCTAGAAGTATGGCTCATACTAAACAAGTTAAAGCTGCATCAATCTTAAACAACGCTTTTAATTCTAGTTTTACCGGTGGTGATGGTAAGGAGCTTTGTGCTACTGACCACCCATTAGCTAGTGGTGGCACGTTATCCAATGAGCTAAGCACAGCTGCTGATTTGAATGAAACTTCATTAGAAAATTCATTGATCGATATAGCTAACTTCAAAGATGACCGAGACATGATCTTGGCTCTTAGAGGTATGAAACTTATAGTTCCTACAAATCTACAGTTTGTTGCTGATAGGCTTATGGACACTCCAGGAAGAGTTGGCACTTCAGATAACGATATCAATGCAGTAAGAAACATGGGTATGATTCCTGAAGGCTACGTCGTAAATCACTTCTTAACAGATACAGATGCGTTCTTTATCAAAACTGATTGCCCTGATGGGTTTAAACATTTTGAAAGAACTCCTTTGTCAACTGCAATGGAAGGTGATTTCGATACTGGCAACATGCGTTTCAAGGCGAGAGAAAGATATTCTTTTGGATTTTCTAATCCAAGAGCTGTCTTTGGCTCACCAGGAGCATAGTTCTAACAGATCTTAAAGAAGTCTTAATCTCTACTTTATAACTCAGTGAGATTAAAATCAGGGGTAAACATTGTTTACCCCTTTTTTTTGTTTATAATCGAAAGCACTAGGGTAACAATTGTTTTATAGACTGACCTAGCAGACAAGCCAAGACTATAAAACTTATTTCCAACGGAGGAAATTATGGCAAAAAGTACATTCTCAGGACCAGTAAAATCACTTGCTGGATTTATCTCAGCTGGTAGTTCATCAGTAGTTAGCCTAACGGCAGACACAACTTTAACTGTTGAAGCTCACGCTGGTAAAATTTTAACGACTAATGATGCTGATGGTAAATTTACTTTACCTAGTATCGTAGCAACTAGTCCTAGCGATCCTACAGATCCTAATCAATTAAATAACTTAGGTGCTACTTATTTCTTTGTAGTAGAAACAGCAGCAACTGACATGGACATCTTAACTGATGGTACTGACAAATTTGTTGGTGGCCTATACACAGGTAAAGACGACGCTACAGGCAAAACTTTTATCTCTGGCGCTTCCAATGATGTCATTACTATGAACGGTTCTACCAAAGGTGGATTAGCCGGTAGTATTGTTAAAGTTACTGCTATTGCTGCAGCTAAATATGCTGTCGAAGGTATAATTTTAGGCTCAGGCACTATAGTTACACCATTTGCTGATGCATAATCAGGAGTAAAACATGGCTGATACAGTAACAAGTCAAACTATTCAAGACGGTGGCAAAACTGCCGTCTTGAAGTTTACTAACGAATCAGATGG